>JAGVOT010000011.1 GCA_020052615.1 Nitrospirota bacterium
CGACCGTTGCCGCCTTCTGGGCTGCCGCGGCGGGTGCGGGAGACGACGGCTTGCCCGCGGGCGCCGCGGTGAGCGCTTTCTTCACCTTGCCGATAAGGTCCTGGGACTCGAACGGCTTGGCGATGTTGTCCATGATACCCGCCTGCGTCCCCTTGCCGGCATCATACACGTCGTCCCGGGAAAGCATCAGGATGACGGGGACGCTGGCAAGGGCAGGGGTCTCCTTCAGGCGGCTGGAGAAACGGTAGCCATCGATGCGAGGCAGGTCCACATCGGCAAGAATAACGTCGGGGATGATGCGGGACGCCTCTCCCAGGGCCGTTTCTCCGTCGCTGACGCACACGACCTCATACTCTTTTCCCGAGAACAGCATCTCAACGACTTTTTGGATCGTGATGCTTTTATCTGCAAGCAGTATTTTAACCGGCATGGAACAACCTTTCGAAGTTCAGCAGTGTGATTTCCTGGTCGTCGACGAATTGTATCCCTTTTACCAGTTTCATGTCGATGCCTTTGCTCTCGGCAGGCAGACTCTTCGGGTCATCAAGACGCACCATCTTCACGACGCTGTCCACAGTTATGCCGAACGGTTTGCCGCCTTCTTCGAGAAGAATGATGCTCTGTCCTTTGCGCAGTTCGTCGTCCGCCGGCGCGTGCGCGGTGAACCCGATGGGCCCCGTCCGGGAAAGGCCCAAGACCTGGGCCAGGTGAAAAACGGGATAGATGGCCCCCCGGTATTCCATGATGCCTTCAATATAAGAATAGGCCAGCGGAACCGGACGCGAGCGTCGCCAGGGAAGGATCTCGATCGCACCCTGCAGTTTGACGCCGAGGAGCCGTTCCGCGACCCGAAACAACAGGTAGTTGTTCGTCATGGCAGCAACCCGTCCTCGTTCAGGAGGACAACCAGGTCCTCCCGGTTCCGCAGAATGCCCGCATAGTAGTGCAAGCTCGGATTCAGAACGCCCCGCGGCATGGGAACAGGCTTCTGCGTTGTTTCCAGAAGCTCTTTCGCTGTGTCAACCAACAACCCCAGAACACCCTTGCTGCTTTTCACGACGATGAGACCGCCGCCGGGATTGCCCGGCAGTTTCAAGACCTTTTTTAAATTGACCACCGGGATCATTTTGCCCCGGTAATCGAGCTTCCCTTCGAAGATCTCCGACAATTTCTGGTCCTTCTGGATGTTCCTCGGAACGGTGATCTCCAGGAGGCTGGTGATCGGTATGGCAAAGCTTTCGCCTTCGATCGACACTATGAGAAATCGCGTTTTTTCTTCCATAGGGATGCCCGGTAACTATGCGCGTGACGCCACGGCGGCGTTGCTCAAGAGCTTTTTCAGCGCTTCGATCATTTCCTGCTCTTCGAAGGGTTTCACGAGATAGTCCTGGGCCCCCATATCGATCGCCTTCTGCCGGTGCTTCTCGCCTGCTCGTGAGGTAAGCACGATAATAGGAATGTTCATGAAGACGGGGTTGCGCTTCATTTCGGCCATGAGATCATACCCATGCATGACCGGCATCTCCAGGTCCGTGATCACCGCGTCCACCTTTATCTTGCCCAGCACCTCAAGCGCGTTCATGCCGTCGGTCGCGGTCTCCACTTCGTAGCCGCTGCGATCGAGGAAGCGCTGAACGTATTTTCGAATGCTGATGGAATCGTCCACCACGAGAACACGCGGCTTGCGCCGTACGATGTCCGCGGCGGCCGCCTCCCGCCCGCCGACATAGCTCGTCTTGGTGCTGATGGTCTCCTCGCCGAAGAGGTGCGCAACGTTCAAAATGAGACGAACGTCGCCTTCGCCGGAGATCGTTGCCCCGGAGAACATCCGCACGTTCTTCAGGTACTCGCCGAGGGACTTCACCACGATCTCTTCCCGGCCGGCAATGTCCTCCACCATGAGGGCGACCCGTTTCTCTGCAAGGACAAGGATCAAGGTGGGATAACGGTAGTCCTCTCCCTTCCTCGGAAGCTTGCCTGAAACGAGGAGGGTGTTCAGGCGCATGAGGCGCATGAGGGTGCCGCGGAGGTTCACCATTTCCTCGCCGGCCGCCCGCTGGATGTCCTTGTCCGAGAACCGCGTGGTCTCCTCCACGAGGTTCATCGGGATGGCAATTTCCTGGTCCTTCACCTTGACGATCAGCGCCTGGGCAATTGCCAGGGTGAGCGGCAGCCGGATGATGAACCGGGTGCCGACATTTTTTTCCGTCTTGATCTCGATGCGTCCATTGATCTTCCCGAGCTGGGTCGTCACTACGTCCATGCCCACGCCCCGACCGGACACCTTGCCGACCGTGGCCGCCGTGGAAAAACCCGCACGGAAGATCAGGTTCAAGGCATCGGCATCGGACATCGTCTTCGCTTCGCTCTGCGAAATGAACCGCTTCTCCACCGCTGAACGCCGCAACTGCTCCGGGTCCATGCCGCGGCCGTCGTCCTCGATCTGAAGCACAATGCTGCTCCCGTCGTGACGCGCTGACAGAATGAGCGCCCCGCTCGGGTCCTTTCCGTTCCGTGTCCGCTCCTCGGGTCCTTCGATCCCGTGGGAGATGGCGTTCCGCACCATGTGCATCAATGGATCGGAAATGATCTCGAAGATCGTCTTGTCGATCTTCGTGTCCCCGCCCGTCACCACCATATTGATCTTCTTGTTCTCCGACTGTGCCATGTCGCGCACCGGGCGCTGGAACAGCTGGAACAGGCGGTCCATCTCCACCATGCGCGCCATGGTGATCTCATTCTGGAGGTTCGAGGTGATGGTGGAGATCCTTGCGGTATCAAGCTCGAAGGAGTCGAAGAAGCCGGAAAACTCCGTCATGATCTCGTTGGTATCGTTCGTGATCTCCGTCAGCTTGCGTGAAAGCAGATTAAAATCGTCATACCGGTCGAATTCCAGTTCAAAGAAGTCTCCCGACTGCTCGGCAGGGCGCTGCGCCGGACCCGCAGGGGCAGGAGCCTGGAAATTCATGGTGTACTCATACTTCTCCTCAAATTTCCGGATCTCATAGAGCAAACGGTTCTGGCTGAACGTAAGTTCATCACGAAGGGACTTAATGAGGTCCACCTGGCGGGTGAGCTTGTTGCGGTTCACGACCATCTCGCCCACGAGGTTCATGAGGTTATCGAGCCGCTCAATATTGACCCGGATAAACTGTTTTTCGATATCGGGGGCGTCCGCAGCTCGCCTGCCGACGCCGCGCTTCTCCACGACACCCGCCCGCTTGGCGTCTTCGATCTCCTGCTGGAGCGATGCTTCAGCGGCCGCGGCATCGGCGGCAGCTTGTGCCGCTGACGGCTTCGGCGGCAGGGGGATCTGCGGTGCGGCCGGCGCCGGGATAGAGCTCGCCGCCTTCGCCGGGGCCGTCGGCACCCCCTTTTTCGGCGCGGAAACCGCCGCCTTTTGCGCAGCGGTCTTTTCCGGCCGGGCCGTCTCCCCCGTGTCCTCGGCGAACGCCTTCTCCCATGCCATGTCAAGTTCTTCCTTCGAAGGAAGGGAAGCAGGTTTCTCCGGTGCCTTGGCAGCGGGCGCCGCGGTTACGGGAACGGGGGACGCCGTCGCCGCCCCGGCAGATGGGGACTTCTCTGCAGGTGCTGCTCCCGGTGCCGGTTGTGCCGGTGATGGAACGGTGCCGCCGCGGAGGGTATCGACAAGTCGTGTGAAGGACTGGTTGATGTTCTCGATGATAAGCGGGTCTTCCGGCTTCTTGGACGCGATCCCGTCAACCATGAGCTTTACGGCATCGACGCTGTCAAAGAGGAAATTCAGCGTATCCCGGGTGATGGGGATCGATCCGGAGCGGAAGAGACCGAGCATATCCTCGGACTTGTGCCCGACATCGCTGATCCCCTGAAAGCCCATCATGGCGGCAGACCCTTTGAGCGTGTGCGCCGCACGGAAGAGCTCGTCAATGACCTCGCGGTTCGTCGGGTCCTTTTCGAGGGCGAGCAGTCCCGCGTTGAGGTTCTGAATGTGTTCGCTGGCCTCAACCAGGAAGAACTCAATAATGCCGGATTTGTCGAGGGAGCCTGCCATAAGTTCTATTCAATAAAGCCCAGCTTGATCTCCTCATCACTGGTGGTGACTTCCTCGGCAAGCTGTGGATAGCTGCCCTCCATGACGGGGAGTCCGACCTCAGCAGCTGGCTGCGGCTGCTCCTTGCCCAGTTTGAACCGGCCGATGGCGACCGTGAGTCGGGTCGAAAGTTCTGCCAGTTTGCTGATGGTCTCCACCGTGTCGCGAACGCCGACCGTGGTTTCCTGCGTCAGTTTGGAAATGCTGTCCATGGAGGTCACGATGCCCTCCGAAACCTTCACCTGGTTCACGGCGGAATTGGTGATGTCCGTCACGAGACCGGAGGTTTGTTTAACGATCTGTTCGATCTCGCGGAGGGCGGCGCCCGCCTGGTCGGCAAGCTTCGTCCCTTCCTCCACTTCGCGGGTTCCTTCCTCCATGACCGTCACGGCCTCGCTGGTCTCCACCTGAATGCCCTTGATGAGGCTGGTGATGTCCTTGGTCGCGCGGGCTGCGCGTTCGGCCAGTTTCCGGACTTCGTCGGCAACCACGGCAAATCCCCGGCCCTGTTCTCCGGCGCGGGCGGCTTCGATCGCGGCGTTCAATGCCAGCAAGTTCGTCTGGGTGGCGATCTCGTTGATCACCTCGATGATGGCGCCGATCTCGAGGGATCGTTCGCCAAGTCCCTTGATCTTCTTCCCGGTGGTCTGCACAGCAGCGCGGATCCGCTGCATGCCCTTGATCGTCTCTGCCACGGACGTGCCGCCCTTCACGGCGGCCTGGGTGGCCCGGAGGGACGCCTGGGTTGCCGCCTCGGCGTTCTCCGCCATGCGCTGGATCGTATGGGACATCTCGTTCACCGCTCCCGACGCCCCCTGGATCTGGACCGTCTGCTGCTCGGCGCCCCGTCGCATGCGCTCGGATGCCTTCAGGATGTCGGTGGTGGAATGCTGGATCTCGCTTGCCACATCGCTCGCCTGCGAGACGAGCGCCGTAAGACCGTTGATCATGAGGTTGAACGCGTCCGCCACCGAGCCCAGTGCGTCGGCGGTCACTTCCGCCTTCACCGTGAGGTCCCCTTCCGCGGCGCCGCTCACAATGGACAGGAGGTCCATGACCTGGTGCTGCATCTTGTCCCGGTCCGATTCGGTCTGCACCAGGCCCTGCAGCCGGTCGATGGTGGTGTTCAGCGTCGTCCCCAGCTGTCCAAGCTCGTCGCTGGATTTCACGTTGGCCTTTTTCGTAAGATCGCCGCGCCCGAGCGCCTCGGACACTTCCATGAGGTCCCGCACCGGCGCGATGATCAATGCAACGATCACGATCGTGAGGATGGCCAGGATCAGAAGGCCGCCGGCGCCGACGTACAGGATGCTCAGAAGGATGTTCCGGATGTTCAGCTTGATCTGGGTGATGTTGAGGCCGATGTGAATGCTGCCCAGGGCGCCGCCGCCGACGGGAGAGGCGATGTCCGTCACCTCGATCACCGTGTCCTTGAGCGACAGATTGGCGTTTTCCGTGCCGAAGGGAACGTTGGGTTGAAGCTGATTGATGTTCTGGAGTTCCGGCGGGACCACGTTGCCTTCGAATGACGAGGAAAGGACCCTGCCGCGGGAATCGCGAATGAACGCGTATGCCACGTCGGCCTGACCGATGGCCTCGCCCAGAATGAACTGGAGGGCGTTCAGGTCCTCGACCTGGACCGGCTCTGCTGCTTTGACGCTGAGACCGTCTGCCAGGATCAAGGCCTTGTTCAGGGCTTCGTCGCGCAGCGTATTCTGAAGCTGATAGTAGATGAACCCGAGGATGCCCGATCCGAACACGGCGGACATGGCCACGATCATGAACACGACCTTGGTCCTGATGCTGACACGTCGGAACAAGAGGACATTCAATATTGCATTATCGCTTTTCATGGAGGAACTCCTTTATCCAGATAATAGCTTCACGCGGCCACGCGGCGCCGCTTGTTATGACAGTCGTATCGCCTCCAGCAAACGGTCAATGTTCAACAAGGCCGCAACACCGTTCTGCCGCTGCACGATCGCTTTCAAATACCGGCTCCGGTTCTTGGTGTCCGATTCCTGCACCGCCATCTCCGCCGGAAGCGGCATGACGCTGCTTACGGGAACCGAGATGACATCAGCAACGGAATCCACGACGATCCCGATTGTCATCTGTTCATGCCGGATAATGGCGACCTGGTTGAGACCGGTGGACGAAGGCAGGGACAGCGCTGGGCGGATATCAACGATCGGAACGATATTGCCCCGCAGGTTTATGATGCCGATGACATGGGACGGGGTCGTGGGTACGGGAAAGACCTTCTGGGGGATAATGATCTCGGCCAGGATATCGACCGTCACGGCATAGGTGTCCCCGCTTATGCTGAAGAGGCATATCCGAACCTCCTCTTCTGCAGTCGCATGCTGTACCACCTCGGCGGTGACTTCAGTGTTGATGTCGGCCAACCAGGCTTTCCTCCAGAACAGAAGTTATCAGATGTATTTCTTCACGGTCTTGAGCAGGTCTTCGGGCTTAAAGGGCTTGGTAAGATACTCATCGGCGCCTTGCTTCATCCCCCAGAACTTATCGCTCTCCTGGTCTTTCGAGGTCACCATGATGATCGGTATGTTCTTGGTCGGTTCAAAGGTCTTTATCTCGCGGCAGACCTGGAACCCGTTCTTCTTCGGCATGATCACATCAAGGATGATAAGATCGAACTTCTCAGACTTTGCCTTCGCCTCGGCAGCCTCGCCATCCATCACGGTCACGATGGAATGACCTGTCGATTGCAACGTCTGCTGGATGATCTGCAACTCCGCAAGGCTGTCATCTGCTACCAGTATCTTGGCCATTGTTATCTCCTTATTTATGTCACACAATGCTGAGCAAAGGTAACATATTTTGTTGGTATTGTCAAGTTTTCTTTCGTTTTATCACAGAGTTGCGGTCATCTTCGGGCTGCCTTTCTTCCGGATCAAGTTCACCGAAAGCAGAATGAACATACTTTTTGCCACATCAAAATCAGAGAGCATTGCCCTGTCGATGATCTCCTGAACCGTGCTTCTACCGTCCACCATCGCGAACACCTTCAGGTCCATATCGCTCAGGCCCCGCCGCGTGAGTTCTTCGGCGTTTCCGATAAGCGGTTCGAATACCATTGAAAAATTGGGGATTTTCTGCTGGATCAGCACCCACTCGTCGGACCGCCTGGTCCCTTCAAGGATCAGATCGTCCACTTTAAGCGCAACCGGATTGGCGAATGCCGGGGCGAGGGTGTTGTCGAAATAGAAATCCCCGTCCTGCCACTCCATTGCTTTGAAGACCAGGGATTCCGTATGACGCTTCAAGCAGGCCCCGAACGTCTTCTGATCAAGGATCTTCTCCTGGGCAAGGACGCCATCAAGGGGCTGGCCGGTCATCTCGGCAATGCGGCGCGCATGTTGAAGCCCATCATTGCCGACCCGGCACGACTTCCTGAACAGGCTTTCGACGCCGCCGACATTTCCGTTCATGGTGGAACCGGCAAAAACGATCGCTCCGTCCTTGATGAAGATCTCAGCCTCGCCCTCGCTTCGGGTGATGACCAGTCTGCCGCTTTGACGCTGCAGGGCGAGCATCTGCATGAGCTCGATGATACGGAAGGCCGCGAGGTTCCCCTGAATGGCGGCGCCTCCTCCCTTGCCGCCGCCCTGCAACTTGCTGACGAGTGCGGGCAGGGTGTTCCGCACGAAGTCATCGAGGATGCGCTTGACGATCGCGGTAACCATGGCCTC
>JAGVOT010000036.1 GCA_020052615.1 Nitrospirota bacterium
GCATCGCGCCGAACAGGCGGTGCACGACCTGGGGAAAGAGGTCCTGGCGTCGCTCAGGCCGGATGAGCGCGCCCTCGTGCTCATCGGCAGGACCTACAACACCTGCGACGCGGGCATGAACATGAACCTCCCCGCCAAGATCCGCGACCTCGGCGTCCAGGCCATTCCGCTGGACTTCCTTCCTCTTCACGATGCCGACCACACGGGCATGGACGAGATGTACTGGCGCTCGGGCCAGAAGATCCTTGCGGCCGGCCGGTTCATCAAGGACCACCCGAACCTCTACCCCGTGTATATCACGAACTTCGGCTGCGGCCCGGACTCCTTCATCTCCCATTTTTTCCGCGAGGAAATGGGCGGCAAGCCCTATCTCCAGCTCGAGATCGACGAGCACAGCGCCGACGCCGGCGCCATCACCCGGATCGAGGCGTTCCTCGACAGCCTCGGGAACGGACCGGCGGCGCGAACGGCGCGGTCCGTGCCCACCCGCCACACAACGGCACACCACCGCAGGAAGGTCTATCTCCCGCCCATGACCGATCATGCCCACGCCCTTGCAGCCGCGTTCCGCGCCTGCGGCGTGGAGTCCGAGGTCCTGCCCGAATCGGACGGCGAGTCCATCCGCATCGGCAAGCAGAACTGCTCGGGCCGGGAGTGCTATCCCCTGGCGCTCACCACGGGCGACATGATCAAGGCGACGCGGCGGCCTGATTTCGATCCTGGCAGAAGCGCTTTCTTCATGCCCTCGGGCAAGGGGCCCTGCCGGTTCGGCCAGTACAATCACTACCACCGCCTGGTGCTGGACAGCATGGGCCTCCATGACACGCTGATCGTGGCGCCCATGCAGGACGACAGCGTGTACCGCGAGCTGGGCATGGTGGGAAAGGACTTCCTGCGGCTGCTCTGGAGCGGCGTCGTCTCCGTGGACATGCTCCAGAAGGCGCTTCGGGAACATCGACCCTACGAAGCGAAGAAGGGCGAGGCGGACCGGATCTACGGGCAGGCGCTTTCGGACGTGACCGCGGCCATCGAGCGCCGCGAGGACCCGGTGCCCGTGCTCAGAAAGGTCTACGGCGAGTTCATGGCCATCGACATCAGGGAACGCACCAAACCGGTCATCGGCATCGTGGGCGAGATCTACATCCGCGCGAACCGCTTCGGGAACGAGGACGTCGTCGGACAGATCGAGCGGCTCGGCGGCGAGGCCTGGGTCGCGCCGATCAGCGAATGGTTCCTCTACGTGACCGGGACGGCGAAGGCGTCGGCCATGCGGAACCGGTCCTGGCGCGATCTCCTGAAGACCCACGTGAACAACTGGGTGCTGGAGCGGGACGAGCACCGTCTCCTGGCGGGATTCAACGGGAACCTCCGGAGCCTCCATGAACCCTCCATCCAGACGACGCTCGAACGCGCTCGGCCCTACGTGCACCACTCCTTCGAGGGCGAAGCGGTCCTGTCCGTGGGAAAGGCCATCGATTACATCGGCCGGGGCGTCTCGGGCATCGTGAACGTCATGCCCTTCTCGTGCATGCCCGGTACGATCTCCGGCGCGCTGCTCAAGCGCGTGCAGGAGGACCACGACAACATCCCGCTCCTCTCCATCGCCTACGAGGGCCAGCAGGACACCCAGACCGTCACGCGGCTCGAGGCCTTCATGCACCAGGCGAGGACGTATCAGAAGGGGAAGAAGGCGTGAATTTAAGAACCATGAATGGCTGCAGTCTTAGGATGGGGCTTTTTGCCTTGACTTGCAAAATTCCGGTTACTATAATCGATTCAGGACATCGTTGAAGCGGCCAAAAACAGCCGGTATGCGTTATTTACGTCCCGAAAAATACCCATGAAGAAGATCGAAATCCAGCACGATATCGAAAGCCTCAAAAACAGGCTCGTGGAGGTGTACGCTCCTGAAAAGATCATCCTGTTCGGGTCGGCCGCCTGGGGCGGGGATGAGGTCGGCGATATCGATGTGTTCATCATCAAGAAGGGCGTCCCGCATTACGGCGCGGACAGGGTTGCCGAGCTCTACCGTCTCATGGAGAGCGAACTCCCCGTGGACTACATCGTGTACACGCCCGAAGAGGTCGAGAAATGGCTGGCCCTGGGAGATCCCTTTCTCAAGAAGATCATGAACGAGGGAAAGGTCCTCTATGGCTGATCCCGAGGTCGTCAGGCAGTGGCTGATCAGGGCGGATGACGATCTCGCCTTTGCATCGGTAAACCTCAGGGAAGGAAGCTCGTTTTACGCCCAGATCTGTTTTCACTTTCATCAGGCCGCCGAAAAATACCTCAAGGCCTTCATCGTCGCGCATGACCTGGAATTCGAAAAACTGCATAACCTGATGCACCTGCTCAGACTTTGCGCGAAGAAGGAGCCCTCCCTCACCCGTCTGCTGGACCATTGCGAAACGCTCAATACGGCGTACATCGACACCCGGTATCCCGTCCAGTGGCCGACAAACTATACGAAAGAAAAAGCCGTTCAAGCGGAAAGTTCCGCCAAGGCCATTGCGAACGTGATCAAGACCGTGCTGAACGTCTGATGCCACATCGGGAAGGGGAAGTTTCCGGTGATCACGTTGGATAAAAAGAAGTAATATCTTCAGTTGAAGTCCTATGGAATAATTTGCAGGCTTCCTGACACCCCAAAATGCATGCCTAGGGAGTTTTTCCCGCTCAATAACTTGCAGTTGAGGACAGCCCAACGATTTCCTGATAGTTCGGCAATATTTCGCCTGTTCGAGCGAGGATCCCGATGAAGCGAATCATATTTCTTGTTCTTGCCTTGATCAGTGTCCTGGCGATCGTCAACATCGTTTCCGAAGGAAACCTGACGGACGGAGCAGCTGTTGTGTCGCGGGTCGACGGGACCGTCAACCTCTTTACCGGTGATGCGGCTGTGGGAAGCCTGGTCAAGATCAACGACAGCATCGCAAAGAACGACCGGGTTGAGGTGCAGGGGAATTCCCGGGTCGAGCTTCGCCTGCCCGACGGAAGCTATGTGCGGCTGACGGAGAACGCGCGCCTCACGGTGCGGCGGCTGCAGTTCGAGAAACTGACGGGCAGCCTGTACCTGCAGGCGCTGCTCGACAACGGCAAGGTATGGGCGAAGATAAAAAAGCGCGAAACGTCCGACTCCTGGGTGGAGGTGATCACCCCTGCCGGCCTCGTCGCCGCAAAAGAAGTTGTCTGCGCTGTGAACGCGGAGGAAGACGCGAGCACCGCGATAAGCGTGTATGAAGGCGCTGTTTCGGCCGTGAGCGCTGCGAGCGATGCGGCCCCGGCCGCCGGCCGGACAGGCGCGCCTGCGGAGGTCCCGCCGGTCAGCGTCCAAGCATTGCAGCAGGTCGCTGTTTCGGCCCAAGGGGGGGTATCGCAGCCTTTGGCTTTCGATCCGAAGGCCGCGATCGACGACTGGATCCGCTGGAACCTGCAGCGGGACGCCCGCGAGGGACTCCTGTCCATAACGGTCGTGCCCGCTTCATCGACGGTCGTCAGGGGGGGCTCCCTGCAATTTGCCGCCGCTGCGCAGTATCCGGACAAGACCGAAAAAGAGGTCACCTGGTTCGCAACGTGGAGCTCGTCAGCCGTCAACGTCGCGAAGATCGACCCGGCAGGGACGGCTGCGGGGACAGAGCTGGGAGCGGCCACGATCTCGGCCGCGATCGATGATATGAACGGGTCTACCGTGCTCAACGTCATCCGGGAGATCCGTTCCATCGCGGTGACGCCTGCCTCGAGAACGATCGCGAATGGCGCGGTACAGCAGTTCACGGCAAGGGGAACGTTCTCGGACAGGACGGTCAAGGACATCACCTCGTCCGTGGTCTGGCGGTCCTCCAACGCCAATATTGCGTTCGTCGACGCCACCGGCCGTGCGGTCGGAGGAAACGTGTCAGGGACTGCCGTGATATCGGCCTCGCTCGGGACCAGGCGCGGAAGCGCCAGGCTCAAGGTCAGGCGCGAGCTTGTCTCCATTGCGATCATGCCGGAAAGCGCGATGATCCTGGCGGGCGACACGCAGCGGTTCGGGGCCATAGGCAGCTATTCGGACAAGACCACCCAGGACCTCACCGAAATGGTGAACTGGGAATCATCGGACATTACCGTTGCGGTGATGGACCAGGCCCAGTCAGGCCGCGTCCTGGGCCAAAAAACGGGAAGCGCCACGATTCGGGCCTCGTTGAGCGGAAAATCCGGGTCGGGAACCATTACCGTAACGCCCTAAACACGATCCCGTTTTCTTGGCCGTCCAACGGTCCCAGTCGTCGGAACATCGAGCTGGAAACGGGAAAGCCCTATTAGCTCGCGCTGAGCAACCCCAGCGCCATGGCGCACTCCTTCAGCCCGGAGAGCTTGTCGCGAGCGGTCTTCACGAGAAAGGTCCAGGTCTTGGGCGCGGGCGGGAAGGCGATAGCTGAGGTGAAGGGCACGATCGCGGAGATCGAGGTCCGACCGTCCGGCACTGCGGAATGGTGGTTCGTGCCGGTAAAAAACAGGCGCGGTGACAGATCTGAAATGCACGGTCAAAGGCCATGCCGAAGGCGGCATGACGGGACCAGTATCACGAAGTAATTTCGGGTTGATGAAATGAAAGGAGATCGAAATGGCAGCATGCGGTTATTGCGGGACGACGATCCTGTTCGGCGGGGTCAAGGATAATGATCTGCGGTTCTGCAACAACGAGTGTCATCAAAAAGGGCAGGTACTCGTTGTTTCGCGCTCGGTCCCGAAAGATATCGTCGATGACCAGGTCAGGCATATCCATCGCGGTCACTGTCCGAAGTGCCAGGGCAGCGGCCCCATCGATGTCCATACGGCGCACCGCATCTACTCCGCGCTCGTGTACACGTCCTGGAGCAGCATCCCGAACGTGAGCTGCCGGTCCTGCGGGATAAAGAGCCAGATGGGCAATACGGTATTCTCTCTTCTGCTGGGCTGGTGGGGCTTCCCCTGGGGACTCATCATGACGCCGGTGCAGATAGGCCGGAACATCTTCGGCATCATCAAGGGTCCCGATGAGTCGAAGCCCTCGGACAAGCTCGAGAACCTTGTCCGGGTCAGCATTGCTTCGCAGGCCTTGCAGGACCAAAAGACCGTCCGGACATGACGAACCCAGCGCCGCACCGCGGGTCGAGCCTGCCCCAGAACACGTGAAACCGGAGCGGCGATCCCGAAGACATTGAGTTTTTTAGAAAAGAGATTGCTTCGCTTCGCCCGCAAGGACACAGGGGAAAATCTCGGCGATCTGATAGAGAAACCCGCCTTTTCCATACTCATTACCCTACAAATATATTGTCGTCTCTGTCCGTTCGGTGGTAAAGTATTGAGACGTAAAAACAATGCGATGTGCATTGATAGCGATAGAGGGACCACATGGACGATCTGAGAAAAGCATACCGTGTCGTCGTGATCATCGGCCTCGCCCTGATGGCGACCCTGCTGATCTACGCGGCGATCGTGGGGATCCTGGATAGGGACCCCTCCCTGATCCGCAACGCCCCGACGTTGCCGGGCAGCCAGGCGGAGATCATCAAGTTCGCATTGATCGCCGTGACCGTGGTCATCTTCTTCGTCATCCGGTTCGTGAACGCGCTGCTTCTCAAGGCGAACGGGGACGCGGGGAACCTCTCCGATGCACGGTCCCGGCAGGCGGCCGGCGCGCCGCCCGAGCTGGGGAGGCTCACGACCGCGGCGGTCATCACCTATGCGCTCTGCGAAGCGCCGGCCATTTTCGGGCTGGCCCTGTTCCTCCTGGGCAGGAGCGCAGCGGACTTCCATCTCTTCCTGCTCATCTCGCTGTTCTATTTTGCCGTCCACTTCCCGAAGTTCAGCCAGTGGGAGGAGTGGCACCGGAAGCAGCAGGGCCGGTGACAACCGCGGGTCCGAAAGACAAACGCTAGGGCAAAAGACAATAATGCTTCTCTCGCAGTCGCAGAGCTCGCAGAGAAAAAAATAAAAAATATTCAGGGTAAAGCCAGGATTTGGAATGTTTTTTAACCCTGCGTCCACTGCGTGCTCGCTTAGAAGCGCCTACTTTTGGCTGCGAGAGACGCCCTGTACGTTCTTTTAGGATTTTCATGAGCGACAAAGATAAATCAAAAAAGCAGCCACGTAAAGAACGCGCCGCACCGGCGTTATCTTCAGCGAAGAAGAAGCCTGCCGCGAAGAAGCGGGCCCCGGCGCGTCCGGCCCGGCCCTCCTCCCCCTGGGAGGCGGCGGCGTTCCAGAAGACCTTCGACCTCGCCGCGGTCGGCATCGGGCACCTGGAGCCGGGGGGCCGCTGGTCCCGCGTCAACCGGACGCTGTGCGAGATCGTCGGCTACAGCAGGAACGAGCTGCTCGAACGGTCGCTGCTGGACATCGTCTTTCCCGATGACAGCGCGGACGCCCGGAGCAGGATGGAGCAGCTGCTCCGCGGCGACATCCAGACCGGCTCCCTGGAGATGCGCGTCGTGCGGAAGGACGGTTTTGTCGTCATGGTCAACCTGGCGATATCGGCCGAACAAGGTCCCGGCGGCAAGATCAGCTACCTGATCGCCGTCATCGAGGACATTACCGGCCGCAGGCGGATGGAGGAAGGCCTCAGCCTGTTCCGGACCGCCGTGCAATCCCTTCCGCTGGGCGTCACGATCACCGACCTGAACGGCAAGGTCATCTTCATGAACCCCTCCGAGGCCCGGATGCACGGTTACGCCGTGGACGAGCTGCTCGGCAGGGCGGCCACGATCCTCGGCCCGGCACAGCAGGACGGGCTGAGCGTGGGGGAAATGATCTCCCGGAACATCATCGGGGACGTTCCCTTCACGCGCGACGCGACCAACGTCCGGCGCGACGGCACGGTGTTCCCGGTGAACATCAGTTCGGTCGTCGTGCGCGATATGCGCGGGACCCCCCTGGGCCTCATCAGCGTTTCCGAGGACATTACGGAGCGGCAGAACATGATGGAAGCGCTCCGGGAGTCGGAGCAGCAATACCGCAGTCTCTTCGAAAGCGCCAGTGACGCCATCTTCATTACGGACCATGAGTCCGGCATTCTGACCGACTGCAACCTGAAGGCCGTCGAACTTCTGGGAATGACCCGCGAGGAGGTCGTCGGCATGCACCAGAGCCGCATGTATCCTCCCGACGAGGCCGAGGCGTACCGCTCGCGGTTCAGCGCGCTGAACGCGCAGCAGCGCACGGGCATGTTCCACGACTATATCGTCTGCCGGAAGGACGGGCGGCGCGTCTGGGTGGACATCAGCGCGAATTTCTTCGAGAGCGGCCGCAGGCAGTTCGTCATGGGGATCTTCCGGGACGTGAGCCAGCGCAAGCTGGCCGAGGAGCAGTTCGTCCAGTGGATGAACCAGCTCAGGGACAGCGAGTCGCGGTTCCGCGAACTCGCCGACCTGCTTCCCCAGCCGGTCTTTGAAACGAACCTGGACGGGGTCCTTTCCTTCGCGAACCAGAGCGCCTTCGAATATTTCGGCTATGGGTACGAAGATTTTTCCGCGGGCATCAACGCGCTGCAGATGATCTCCCCGGCCGAACGGGAGCCGGCGCTCGTCAATATCAACCGGATATTGCAGGGAGAGACCGTCGGCGCGCGGGAATATACCGCCATCCGCAAGAACGGCGAGGAGTTCCCCGTCATCATCGTATCATCGCTGGTCGTCCGGGACGGCAAGCCCGCCGGCCTGCGCGGCATCATCATCGACATTACGGAGCGCAAGCGCGCCGAGGAGGAGGTGCGCCAGAGCCGGGGCCGTCTCCAGCTCCTGATCGACCGGATGCCCCTCGGTTTCATCCTGTGGACCAGGGACTTCCGCGTGGAGCTCTGGAATCCCACGGCGGAGACGATCTTCGGCTATTCGGCGCAGGAGGCCATCGGCAGGAGCGCCGATGAACTGATCGTGCCGCCCGACGTGCGGCCGAAGGTGGGCGGGATATGGGACCGGCTGTGGGCCGGCGATACGACTGCGCACAGCGAGAACGAGAACGTCACGAAGGACGGCCGGCGGATCAGCTGCAGCTGGTACAATACGCCGCTCACGGCATCGGACGGGTCGGTCGTCGGGGCGCTGTCGATGGTGCAGGACGTGACCGAACGCCGGAGGATCGAGACCGCCATTACCCAGTCGAAGCAGGATTGGGAGGACACCTTCGACACCATCACCGACATGATCACGATCCATGATGAGAACTTCAACATCATCCGGTCGAACAAGGCCGCTGCGAAGATCCTGGGACTTCCCTGGCTCGAGATGGGAAAGGCCAAGTGCTTTCAGTACTATCACGGCACCGACTGCCCGCCCGAGCGCTGTCCGAGCTGTGAAAGCTTCAGGACGGGCAAGCCCAGCGTCCACGAAATGTATGAAGGGCATCTGGGCCGGTACCTGGAGATCCGCGGCATCCCCCGTCATGACGAGCGCGGAAAGATGGTGGGGCTGATCCACGTCGTTCGGGACATCACGACCCGGAAAAAGGCGGAAGATGACCTCCGGGCGAGCGAGGAGAAGCTGAAGCTGATCCTGGAGAATGCCGGCGACGCCATTTACGTGATCAGTTTCGACGGCGAGGTCAAGTACATCAATTCCGCGGCCTCCCGCATCTCGGGGTATGGGTATGACGAGCTGATGAAAAGGCCGTTCTTCGAATTTCTCCATCCCGATGACCGGGCCACCGTGCTCCAGCGACGCCGGGACAGGCTGACGGGAAAAGAGGTCGACACGAACTACGCGTTCCGGATCTTCCACAGGAGCGGAGCGATCCTCTGGGTGGAGGTCACCGTGGTCATCATCACCTGGGAGGGCAAGCCGGCGACGCTCAATTTCATCCGCGACGTCACGGACCGGAAGCAGGCCGAGACGGAAAAGGCGCTGCTGGAGGCGCAGCTGCGCGAGGCCCAGAAGATGCAGGTCATCGGGAACCTGGCAGGCGGCGTGGCCCACGAGGTGCGGAATCCCCTGAACGCCATCATGGCGCTGACCGACGCTCTGGACCAGGAGATCGGCGGCAATCCGGAGTTCGGCACGTTCATGATGCATATGCGGACCCAGGTGGAACGGCTGACCGCCCTCATGAACGACCTCCTGGAGCTGGGGAGGCCCGTGGAACGGTCCCTGCTGCGGCAGGAGTCCCTTGCCGAGATCTGCGCGCTGTCCATCGACGCCTGGAAGCAGTCGAAGTGGGGCAAAGGGCGGGAAGTGGTCCTGTCCCGTCCGGCCGACGGGAAGGATGTGGTCCTCCTGGCCGATGCCAAGAAGCTCCAGCAGGTCTTCATCAACCTGCTCGACAACGCCGCCCAGCACAGCCCCGACGGCGGCGCGATCACGATCGAGGTCCTTGCGGGCCGGGGGAACGAGACGGAGGTCCGCGTGACGGACCGCGGGGCAGGGATCCCCGCGGCGGTCCTTCCCCGCATCTTCGATACGTTCTTCACGACCCGCCGCGGCGGCACCGGCCTCGGCCTGAACATCGTCAAGCATATCGTGGAGACGCACGGCGGCCGCATCACGCTGTTCAACAACGAACCGCCGCCGGGATGCACGGCAGCCGTTAATTTCCCCCTCCGGGAGAGCGCTGTTCCATGAAAATAACGATCCTCATGGTTGACGATGAACCGGCGGTGCTGTTCGGCTACGGCCGGTATTTCGCGAAGGCCGGCTACGAGACCGTGGAAGCGCAGAGCCTGGCCGACGCCCGCAAGGCGTTCCAGTCCCGGCGGTTCGACGCCGTCCTGCTCGACCTGAACCTGCCGGACGGGAACGGCCTGGACTGGATCCGGTCGCTCCGGGAAGAGTATCCCGATACGTCCGTGATCGTCATCAGCGGCCAGGGCGATATCCCCACGGCCGTCGAGGCCATGCGGCTGGGGGCCGACAACTTCCTGGTGAAGCCGGTGGACATGGACGGGCTGCACGTGTTCCTTCGCAAGAGCCTGGAGCTGTCCGCGCTCCGGCGCGCCGACCGTCTGACGCAGCGCACGAAAAAGCGGGACGAGGAGCCCTGCTTCGGCCGGAGCCGCGCCATGGCGAAGGTAAGGGAGTCCGCCCTCCTCATGACGGAGAACGATTCCCCGGTGCTGCTCCAGGGAGAGACCGGCACCGGCAAGGGGGTCTGCGCGCGCTGGATCCACGCACGCAGCGACCGCAAGGCGGGGCCGCTGCTCGAACTCAACTGCTCCATGCTGCAGGGCGACCTGATGGCCAGCGAACTGTTCGGCCATGCCAAGGGCGCCTTCACCTCGGCGCACCAGAGCAAGCAGGGGCTGATCGAGGTCGCCGACGGCGGGACCCTGTTCCTCGACGAGATCGGCGACATGGACCTGCCGGTCCAGGCCCAGCTGCTGAAGGTCATCGAGGAGAAGACTTACCGCCGCGTCGGCGAGACCCATTCGCGCCAGAGCGATTTCCGGCTCATCTGCGCCACGAACCGCGACCTGTCCGGGGAGGCGCAGAAGGGCAGGTTCCGGAGCGATCTGTTCTTCCGCATCAACCTGTTTCCCATCACGCTCCCGCCGCTCCGGGAGCGGCCCGAGGACATCCCGGAGCTGGTGGAGCACTTTCTCGGCCAGGCGGGATGCGCGGACCAGCGGGTCCCGCCCGAGGTGATGGACCTCCTGCGGTCCTACGGCTGGCCAGGCAACATTCGCGAGCTCCGGAACGTGGTGGAGCGGGCCATGCTGCTCGCGCGCCGGGGGACGCTGACGCTCGAGCATTTCCCCGGGCTCGACGGCGGCCAGTCCGGCGCCCCGGGCCAGAAGAAGCCGCAGGGGCTCAAGGAAGTCGAAAAGGAATATCTGCAGTCCCTCATCGCGGCATCGGGCGGCGACATGAAGAAGGTCGCTGAAGCGCTCGACGTCTCCCGCGCCACGCTCTACCGGAAGCTCAAGGACATCAGGGAAGACAAATAGTCAGTTCAGAAACAAGTTCTTCCCAAAAGGGAAAAGAGAGTACGGCTTTGGTGCGCAGCGTTCTTCTGAAATCTTCCGTCCCAACCGGGCAGCTCCTCAACTTTTTTCCGCATGATCGTTCCTGGTTCATTCGTCATAAAAAAACTACGAACATCCGTCTCTCGCAACCAGAAGTAGGCGCTTCTAAGCGAGCCGCAATGGCGCAAAGAACGTCAAAGACCGAATGACGATCATCTTTTCTCTGCGCCTGGTCTTTGCGAGAAAATGGCTTCCCTCCCTCAGTAATCTCACGCCTGAGACCGTCTTCGTGCAGGAATGAGACTGCCCGACGGACCTCACCAGCGACAACCTGCTGATAAACAAGCCGATTTCTTCCTCCCGCCATCTGGCACGACCCTTGCTGTTAGATGGCCAGAGACCAAGTGTCCTGATGGAGGAGCATCAATGCACCGGAACATCCTGATCGTCGATGACGAGGTCGCTTTTCTGCATCCCATGAAAAAGATGCTGAACGGCCCGAAGCTCCATGTGGACACCGCCGACACCTACGACGAGGCGATGCTGCTGGTAAAGACCGTCCGTTATGACGCGGTGATCGCCGATGTCCGGCTGGGCGGGGCGCTTTCGCGGGAAGGGCTGGCGATCCTCGACTTCATCAAGGCCCGCGACAATGATACCAAGGTCATCATCATGACGGGCTATGGCGGGCCCGATGTGATGAAGGACGCCTATCATCTCCGGGCGGACTACTATTTCGAGAAGCCCGTCTCGTTCCGGACGCTTGCGGAAGCATTGAACGAGCTGGGGATACTGGACCATGGACTCACGGTCTAAGGCCGTCAGGTCGATCATGGGCCTGCTGTTCCGGGGATTCTATTCCACGGCATTCCAGCCCATCGTGGACACGGGGACGAGAGAATCCATCGGCTACGAGTCCCTCCTTCGGGGGCCGGAGGGCACGGTGCTCGCGGACCCGGGGAGGCTGTTCAACGATGCCGGATATCTGCCCGAAGACACTCGGCTCACGCTGGACCGGGCCTGCATCGATTCGGCGGTGAGGACCGGGAGGAACCTGCCGGACAGGACCCTGATCTTCATCAACATCATGGGGGGGACGATGGTCCGGATGGCGTCCATGCTGAATGAGTTCCTTTCCCTGCTCGGCGAGCTTGCAATCGATCCGTCCCGCATCGTCTTCGAGGTCTCGGAGACGACGAACCGCGAGCTGACGGAGCATATCTCCGCGGTCCTGCACCTTCTGCAGCGGGCGGGGATCCGGGTCGCCCTGGACGACATCGGCGTCCGCTCGCCCTATCTGTATCACCTGCTGTACCTGGAGCCCGAGTTCATCAAGCTGGACCGGATCTTCATCAAAGGCATCGACCGGGACAGCAGGAAGCAGGACCTGGTGCACTGCATGACCGGCATGGCGAAGACGATGGGCGCCCGCCTTATCGCCGAGGGGATCGAAACAGAGAAGGAATTCGAAGTGATGAAGGCGCTCGGCGTTCCCATGTCGCAGGGATACTACCTCGGGCGTCCCCAGCCGGCAAAACAGTGGCGGCTTGCGGGAAATGCGCGGAGCGCCGGCAGGGAGTCCTAGCGGACGTTGCTGCTTCGGAGAAGGACGGCGCGTCATGCATGATGGCGCGCTGCCGGAATGAACGGCCCGCCATACGGACCGGCGCGGCCGGCGGGGAAGGGAGAAGACACCATGCTGTTCGCGAACAGAAAGATGGGAACGCGTCTGGGGATCGGATTCGGAGCGGTGCTGATCGTGTTCACGGCGGCCGCTGCGATCACGCTGCTTTCGATGAACGGTGTCGACCGCAGGAGCGCGCAGGTAGCCGATGAGAGCATGCCCTTTGCCCTGCTCGCCGGGAGCATGCAGCGGGATATCGTCCAGGTGCAGCAGTTCTTCACCGACGCTGCGGTGACGCACAATACCGGGGCCCTCGAAGATGCGGAGAAGCATGCCGCGTCGTTCCTGCAGGGCCTGGAGCGGTTCAGGTCGATGTACCGCGCGGAGAACGATGCGGCGTCGCTTCGCGAGGTCGAAGACCTGGAGAAGAACTTTCGCGGTTTTGCCGAGCAAGGCAAACTGATGGCGACCGTCTACATGACCCGCGGGAGGGAAGAGGGCAACCGCGTCATGGACGCGTTCGACAAGACCTCCCTGGCACTGGAAACGCGGATGAAGGCGTTCGAACGGCAGCAGGTCGAAGAGGCAAAGGTCAACATGCAGGGCGTGCTGGATGCCGTTTCGGCGGTCCGCCGGAGCACGTTCCTGCTGGGCATGCTTGCCCTGCTCGTCGGCGTGGGCGTTGCGATCCTTATCACGCGGAGCGTGCTCGGGATCCTGGGCGGCGAGCCTCTCGCGGTCGCGGAGATCGCGAACCGCGTGGCCCGGGGCGATCTGACGATGGACGTGACGATCAGGGACAATGACCGGGGCAGCGTGATGTCCGCCATGCGCACGATGGTGGAGCGATTGCGGAGCGCCGTCGCCGACGTCAAGAACGCGGCGGAGAACGTGGCTTCGGGGAGCCAGCAGCTTTCGTCGGGGTCCGCCCAGCTGTCGCAGGGAGCGACGGAACAGGCGTCGGCGGCCGAGGAGGCCTCATCGTCGGTGGAAGAGATGCGCGCCACGATCAGACAGAACGCCGATAATGCCCTGCAGACCGAGAAGATCGCGGCCAAGGCAACGGTCGACACCCAGGATACCGGGAAGGCCGTCGCCGAGGCGATGTCAACGATGCAGACCATCGCCGAAAAGATCGGCATCATCGAGGAGATCGCGCGTCAGACAAATCTTCTGGCGCTGAACGCAGCCATTGAAGCGGCCCGGGCCGGCGTGCACGGACGGGGATTCGCCGTCGTTGCCGCGGAAGTGCGGAAGCTCGCGGAGCGGAGCCAGTCCGCTGCCGCCGATATCGGAACGCTTTCCTCGATCACCAGCGACGTCGCCGCGCGCGCCATGGCTATGCTTGAGAAACTGGTGCCCGATATCCGGAAAACGTCAGAGCTGGTGTATGAGATCAATGCCGCCTCGAAGGAGCAGTCGTCGGGCGCCGACCAGATCAATGTTTCGATCCAGCAGCTCACCCAGGTGATCCAGCAGAACGCCGGCGCCGCCGAGGAGATGGCATCGACCGCCGAGGAGCTTGCGGCGCAGGCGGACCACCTGACGGACAGCATGACGTTCTTTACGCTGCAGACCGCGATCCGGTCCCTTCCGGAGACGTCCGACCGCAGGCCCAGACCGGTCCTTGGCAGGACCGACCCGCCCGCTGCGGCGAAGATGCAGACGGCGCGCGCAACCGGCGGCGTTCGGCTGGATCTCGGCCATCCCGAGGAGACCGGGAACACCCGCAGGGACGATGACTTCGAACGATTCTGACATGGCGGCTTCAGGGCAGGGAGCAGGGAAGTTCGGCCGCAGGAACGCGCCGGACGATCGGAGGAGAGCATGACCGCAGCAATAACGGCGGAGACATCGCAGTACCTGACGTTCATTCTCGATGAAGAGGTGTTTTCCCTGGAGATCGAGCGGGTGCGGGAGGTGCTGGACTACACGATCATCACCAAGGTGCCGCGCACTCCTTCGTACCTTGAGGGCGTGATCAATCTTCGGGGGGGCGTCGTCCCGGTGGTGGACCTGCGGACCAAGCTCGGGATGCGGGCAGGCGATGTGACGGTGAACACGTGCATCATCATTGTTGAGACGATGGTGGACGGAGACCGGATCGTTCTGGGCCTCCTGGCGGATGCCGTCCAGGAGGTGCTCGATCTGGACCGGGAGAGCATCAAACCGGCGCCACGCATCGGAACGAAGCTCGACACCGGATTCATCAAGGGGTTGGGCCGCCAGAGCGACCGGTTCCTCATGATCCTCGACATCGACCGGCTGTTCACCGCTGACGAGCTCATTACAGTGCAGGGTGCACGGGACAGCACGGAACAAACAGGGTCCGCTCAGCCGGTGGCGTAGGGAGGATTCGGGAGTTCCGGGCGAAAGGCAGGAAGAACGATGCATCGATCAGAAACGTTAAAAACGCTTAAGGACATCGAAGATGCGATCCAGCATGAGCAGAACGCCGGAGAGCTTCTGGTCATTCTCTTCAGGCTGCTGGAGGTAGCCGAGACCACGGCGGTCGCTTCGCCGATCGAGGTCGGCCGGATGAACGAACTGGCAGAATGCCTGGCCGAGATCCGCTCCCTGCTGGTCAAGTTCGGCAGCAAGCCCGCCCTGCAGGGCGTTTCCGGCCTGGCGAAGGACATGGCCAGCCGGTTTCGGGACCTCGAAGGCAGGATCAAGGAGATCCGGAACGACTGCATGGCCCGCGGGAGATAGTGCCGGGATATGGATAGCAGGAGCAGCAGCGAAGGAGGCTCACCGTGAGCGAACGCGTCACGAAGTTCCCGGAATGATGCGCAGGCAGGTGGTGGCACGATAACAGCGGCCCTGGTCCCCGCAGACTGGCCCCGGGGTATTTCATTAGGCCTCTCGCTGCAGCACCATGCTGTCCCGGGGATCGGAAATCGATCCAGGGACGGTATCGGTATCTCATGGGCTCGCAACCGGATCAAGTCTCGCGCCCGGATATACCGGAGCCGAAAAGCGTCCCTCTTTTGGCACGCAGGCTGGACAAAAAGGCCCTGGCCGTTCTTTATTTCGACCGAATCCCTTCCGGCAGCCCATTCTCGCGGCTGCCGTCGCATACCCCGAAAATACCCCGCTTTTTCCCTTTACGAAATGTTGCAAATCATACTATAGTCCTCCCATGAGATCCCGTCCTGTCACAGGCGTGCTGAAGGTTGCCGGATACGGTCTGCTGATACCGGCGGTCGCGGTCCTCGTGCTCCCGGGATGTGGCGGCGCGCATCTGGACCGGGAAGGCTTCCGCGCGTCAGGCCGCATTGCCGTGGTCAGTGTGGTCCTTCCCCGCGCCGCCGATACGGCGAAGGACGTGAACCGGGCCGTGCTCCAGGCGTCGGTCAACGAAGCGCAGGGACGCATCAGGGCGGGGCTTGCGTCTGTCCATACCTGGCAGGTCCTGGACCCCGCCAAATACAAGGGCGGAAAGGCGCTCCGGGCCTTCGGCAGCCTTACGGACAGCGACCTTGCCGCCCTCTTTCCCGCACCCGACGAGCAGGCCCGTGTCCGCAACCTGGCCCAGGCGGAACTTGTAGCGTGGAAGAAAGAGTTCATCGGGCCTGAAGGCCTGGCTATTGCCCCCCGATCGGCGTTCCTTCCCGACAAGGGAGGACCGAACCGGGGTCCCGCGGTCCGGCAGGCGATGCTCCAGCAGGCAGGGAAGCTCTGCACGGCCCTGGGCGTGGATGCCGTGGCCTTCGCGCAGTTCAATGCGTCGATCGACCATCCCCGGCCCGCGACCTTCATCGTGTCCGAGGGCAGGACGGACGGAGCGCTCACCATGGCCGCGACGCTCGTGGTGGTGGACCGGACGGGCAGGGTCATCGCGGACCTGGGTCAGGACAGGCTTGACGATACCGCCCGGACGCGGGACCTTCTGCCCCTGTACAAAGGCGCCGGCAAGGACGCCGTCAAAGTCGAGAACATCGATCTGGGCGATCCGAAGAAGAAGATCGCCCAGGCCTTCTCCAGCCTGATCGAGGAGACCACGGCCGACATGATTGAGGCGTTCAAAAAAGCGGCGGGGAACTGAGGCAAGAGACAACGCCGCTAAAAGGTCTTTGACACGGATAGGGTCTGATAAGAACCGGATAAATGCGGATAAATCGAGACGGATATAAAAAAGATTTAAGAGACAGGCATTCGTATTTAGCCGCAGTTATCTGATCTTAAAATCCGCTTCTTCAGTGTCAAAAGACTTTCTTTGATGTATGAGTTCGGTTGATTGTTGGGACAACTATGAGAAGATCAATACAAATAGCGCTCGCAGCCGCCGTCATCGTGCTGTCATTTGCGGGCATTGCTTCCGCCGGGCAGGTCCTGCTGTCCGGATCGACGACGTTCCAGAAGCGGGTGCTCGAGCCGTCGCAGAAGATGCTGGAGAAGAAGACCGGGGTTTCCTGCCAGGTCACGGCAGCGGGGACGGTGCGGGGGCTCAAGGACCTGATGAAGGGCGAGGCCTCGGCGGCCATCATCGCCTGCCCGCTCGACACGGCGCTCCTGGAGACGGGCGTCCCTCCTGAAGGCACCTACCAGGAACACGTGATCATGCAGGACAAGATCGTAGCGATCGTGAACGCTTCCAACAAGGTGAAGGGCCTCACGCTTAGCCAGCTTGCCGGTATCCACAGCGGCAAGATCGCGAACTGGAAGGACGTCGGCGGCCCGGACGACCGCATCGTGGTCGTGGTCCCTCCGGCGAGCTCCGGGACGCGCGCATACATCAAGGATTCGGTCCTGAAGGGTGCTGCGATCACAGCCAATGCCTATACGACCGTGACGGACCGCGAGGCGCTCGACATCGTGGGGAAGTCGCCGATCGCCGTGGCCCTGCTGTCCGAAGGGTTCGTCAAGGCGAACGGCAGGCAGGTGAAGGTGGTGAAGACCCCCGCGATGAAGCGCCCCCTCAGCATCATCACCCGGGACGAGCCGACGCCCGATCTCAAAGCGATCATCAAGTTCCTCAAGTCCCCCGAGGCGAAGAAACTGTTCAAGTAAAATTGTCCGGCGCAATCCCTGCGACGTTCCCATCTCTTCAAAACGTTTAATTCTTTTCTCTTGAGGAATACTATGGCTGCGATCATTAAGATGAGACCCGGACAAAAAGGGACCATCAATCTGCTTGCCGCTACGGCGATGCCCTCTTCTGCGTCCGATACCGGTACGCCGCGCAGAGTCGCACTCGTTCCAAGGCATATCCAGTTCGGAAAAATCAAAGGGCACCGAATTGAAAAGTTTATCATATCATAAACCTTAAAAGTTTATGATAGCAATAACCGGTTTATGTTATCATAAACTTGTTTATGCTATCATTAACCAGGTTGCTTATAGTCAATAACATGTTGAACTAAGCCGCTGCGCGGCAGTGTTAGTCGCAATCAATTTATCGTAGCAACAATCCCTTCGCAGCATTTCCAATGTTCTTCATCTATCCGTCCC
>JAGVOT010000129.1 GCA_020052615.1 Nitrospirota bacterium
AGGAGCACGGCAACGCCGCTTGCGTTGTCATCCGCGCCGGGATGCACCTTTCCGGCGTTCTCCTTCGACGCCCCGTTCGTACCGAGGTGATCGTAATGCGCGCCGATGACCACGCTTTCCCGGCCGAGCTCCGCGCTCCTGCCGGGGAGGATCCCCACCACATTGCGCATCCTTGCCCCGGTCTCCGGATCGGTCCATTCCTGGAACCAGCTGCCGTTCTCTGAACCGCCGGGCAGCAGGCCGACCGCCTCGAAGCGCGAAGCGATGAACGCCGCTGCCTTGTCCAGTTCCGGCGTTCCGATGCCCCGGCCCATGAACTGGCCGCCCGACAAAAATCTGACGGTCTCCATCATCCCCTCGGGCTCGATCGCTACCTGCGCGCCGGCAGGTCCTGCAAGCACGGTCATCAAAATCGCGGTGAACAGGGTTTTTCCGGATCGTCTCATCGTTTCTCCGTTCCTCGAACCTGGAATGTTGAAGCTATCTTGGCGGCAAGGCGCTTCGTCGTCTGATGATGATCCGGAAGGCGATCGCTGTCGTCAGGACGAGCATCAAGGCGCCGTAGATCAGCGGGGCCGGGGCAAGCGCAGGCGTTTCGAGGTCTTGGCGGCTCGAAGCCATGGGTGCCACTCCTCGCGGTCAGAGATGAAGCTGTCCAGGACCATCGAACCGGCATACCGGTGTGCCCCGGAAATTCGGTCACGCCGTCAGCCCGTTCAACACATCCTGCAGCTGCTCGATATTGTAGGGTTTCTTCAGGTACGACCGGAATCCGTGGGTCTTGTAGTCCGCTGTCTCGTCATCGTCCGAGTATCCGCTCGATACCACGGCGTTCACTCCAGGATCGATCTCCTTCAGTTTGAGGAGGGTTTCCAGCCCGCCCATTCCTCCCCGGATGGTCAGGTCCAGGATGACCGCGTCGAAGGGCCTGCCCTCCGACAGCGCCTGCCGGTATTTCTCGATCGCCGACCCGCCGTTCTCGGCGAACTCCGCCTCGTGTCCCAGCTCCCGCAGAAGTTCGCCTGCCACGAGGCGTACGATCTCTTCGTCGTCCATGACAAGGACCCTGCACGACCGTCCGGCGACGCACGACCCCGGCGCTGACGATGCGGCCGGTACCTGCGCGGCGCGGATCGCGGGAAGATAGACGGTGAAAGTGGATCCTTTTCCCAGCACGGAGGAGACATCGATCATCCCGTCGTGGTTCTTGACGATGGAATAGGAGGTAGCAAGCCCGAGGCCGCTCCCTTTTTCCTTGGTCGTGAAGTAAGGGTCGAACAGCCTCGGCAGATGCTCGGAAGGGATGCCCGTGCCCTGGTCGCGGACCACGATCTCCACCAGACCGTCCGCCGCGGCGAGGGGAAGGCCGGCGGCGCGGGCAGGCGGAACGTTCCGCGCCTCGATGTCGATCCTGCCGCCCAGCGGCATCGACTGCTCCGCGTTCAGCACGATGTTCTGGATCACCTGGCCGATCTGCCCCTCGTCGGCCTCGACCGCATGAAGGTCATGGCCGAAGGAAAGGTCGTAGCTCACCCGGGAGCCGCTCAGGGCGAACTTTACGGCGTTCTCGATCACCGATCGGAGGTCGGTCGCCTTTTTGACCGGTTTGCCTCCCTTCGAGAACGTCAGGAGCTGGGACGTGAGGTTCACCGACTGGTGCAGGGCCTTCTCGGCCTGCACCAGCATGGCGAGCGATTTTTCCCGCTGGTCGATCGTCAGCTTCGCCATGGAGATGTAGCCGAAGATGCCCTGCAGGAGGTTGTTGAAGTCGTGGGCGATGCCGCCGGCAAGCGTCCCGAGGGACTCGAGCTTCTGAGCCTTGAGCCGCTCCTCTTCGAGGAGCCGCTTCTCCGTAACATCGGTGAAGAATCCCACGAGGCCGGGCTGTCCGTCAAATTCCATACGCACGCTGTTGATGCTCATCCGGACGGTCGATCCGTCCTTGCGCCTGAGCGTCCGCTCCGTGACGTCCAATTTTCCCTCGGCATGGGCCTGGAATCCTGCCGAGGACTCCTGACGCTCCTCCGGGACCGTAATGTCCATTGCAGTGAGTGAATGGAAATCCTGTTGGCTGTAGCCCAGAAGACGGCAGATCGCCGGATTGGCATAGAGGAACTCCCGGGTCTCGACATTGGCGACCAGAATTCCCACCGAAGCATTCTCGATGATGTCCCGAAACCGCGCCTCCGATTGCCGCAGCGCGTCCTCGGCCTTCTTCCGCTCAGTGACATCACGGGTCACGCCGAGGACAGCGATGATCTCGTCCTTCTCGTTGCGAAGGGGAACGGCGTGCGTCTCCATCCACAGGTGCCGGCCCTTCATGCCGACCATCTCGAAGGAAAGGGTCCCGGACTCTCCCCGAAAGACCCGCCTGGTCAGGTCCAAGAATGCCTCCCGGTACTCGGACGTGACCAGCGGGCAGACGCACTGGCCCTTGACCTGGTCCAGGGATTCCACCTGGAGCATGCCGAGCCCGGCCCGGTTCATCATGATCAGACAGGCGTTCTCGTCGAGCAGCTTGACGCATTCCGGCTCGGCGTCGATGATGGTCTGGAGCATCTTCTCGCTCTTCCGCAGCGCGTCTTCCGCCCGCTTTCGCTCGGTGACATCGGAGAGCACCCCGATCAGCCCGAGCTCGCTGCCGTGGATATCATAGAAACGCTTCCCCGCGAGATGTCCCCAGAACTCCGTCCCGTCCTTCCGCCGGTAATGCCTCTCCACATCCACCGATTGGACCTTGCTTGCCAGCAGGGCAAGCATTTTGGCCCGGCCGGTCTCCCGCTCCGTCGGATGGATCAGTTCGACATATTCCCTGCCGGCCAGCTCCGTCATCGTTTGGCCGAACATCTCGGTCATGCGCTTGTTCGCCTGGGTGATCCGGCCGGCCTTGTCCACCAGGAAGATCGCCACGCTCGAGGTGTCGAGGATCTGCTGCAGCATGGCTTTCTGCCCGGCCAGCTCCTCTTGCGCCCGCTTCCGTTCGGTGATGTCACGGTTCACGCTGAAGACAACGGTCTTCCCCTCGTACTCGAGCAGCCGCGCGCTCACCTCGATCTGCATCACGGACCCGTCCTTCCGCCGGTTCGCGGACTCGAACACGGCAAAACCCCGTTCCTTGATCTCCCTGATCCGTTCAGGCACCTGTCCGCTGAATGCAGGCGTGTCCAGCTTGCTGATATGCAGAGAGAGCAGTTCATCCTTCGTGTAGCCGAGGCGGGCATAGGCCGCGGGGTTCGCATCGATGAAGTTGCCGTCAAGATCGAGGATGAAGATGCCGTCGTTCGATGATTCGAAAAGGGTCCGATATTTTTTCTCGCTCTCCGAGATTCGCGCTTCGGCCTGTTTGAGCTCGGTGACATCCCTGCCGGTGCCCTGGTATTCGACCAGGTCGCCCCGGTCGTTGAAGATCGCAAGATGGGTCCACTGGTGCCACGACTCCCGTCCGTCGGGCAGCACCACGCGCGCCTCGGCGACCATGGACGGATTCTTGCGGTCGAGCGCCTCGATCGAACGGACGAAGGCGTCCCGGTCGTCGGGATGCATGAAGGGATAGTACGACCTCCCGAGCAGGTCCTCGCGCCGCATGTTGGTGTACCGGCAGAGGGTATCGTTCACGAAGGTGATGATCCCGCCCGGCTGATAGCGCACGACGAATTCCGCCTGGCTCTCGACGATCGCCCGGTACCGGCTCTCGCTCTCCCGCAGCGCCTCCTCCGCCCGCTTCCGCTCGGTAATGTCCTCGATCACCGCCTGGGAGCGGACAACGTTGCCGGCAGCATCCCGCTCCGCCGTCGCCGAAACGAGCACATCCGCCGAATCGCCGTTTTTCTTGATGAGCCGATACGCTACGTTCCTGATGGCCCCATCCCGGAAGAACGCCGGCTGCACAACCTCCTGGGCATATTTTCGGGACGCGGCCGTGAGGAAATCCGTCGCCTTTCTGCCGAGCACCTCGCTTCGGTCATATCCGAGGGTCTTCAACCAATAATCATTCACTTCGACCAGGATGCCGTTCCGGTCGATGGATTGGAGCAGGACGGGAGTTTCATTATAGAGGCGCCGGTACTTCTCCTCGCTCTGTTTCAGGGCCGCTTCGGACCGTTTCCGGCCGGTGATGTCCTCGAACGCGGCGACCATGGTATCGGGTGCGGTCTGGAAGGCATGGACCTCGAAGGCCCCCTTGATGAGATCGTTCTGATACTCGATGCTTTCCGTCTGCCAGGACCGTCCTGAGCGCGCCGCATCGCGGTACCGCTGCGGCACCTCGGTATCCTTCAGCGGCGGGAATGCCTCCTCGATGGTCTTGCCGATAAAGATCCGGTTGTCCACTCCCAGGATCCGGTCGGCCGCGGGGTTGGCGCCGATGAACACGAGCCGTCCATCGGGTTCCAGGTTGTACAGGTGCATCCCCATCGGGAGGGATTCGACGATGCTCCGCATCCTGCGCTCCGAGTCGCGCAACAACGCTTCCGCCTTCCTGCGGTCGGTGATGTCCCGAATGATGTCCCGCGAGCCGACGACCTGCCCCTGTTCAACGATCGCCGACGCGCTCACCTCGACATCGATGCAGCTCCCGTCCTTCCTGCGCACCCGCCCGATAAACTTTTCGTAGGCGCCCGATTCGGTCAATTTCGCGAACTCTTTATCCGAATGAACAAGCTGCTCCGGCGGGAGCATATCGCGGATGTTCATCGAAAGGATCTCTTCCCGGGAGTAGCCGAACAGCTCGATGGCGCGCCGGTTGACATCGAGATAGTTCTGGTCCCTGTCCACGATGCAGATCGCATCGATCGCATTCTCAAAGAGGCCGCGGTACTTCTCCTCGGACCGGCGAAGATCTTCCGCCGCGCGCTTCTGTTCGGTGATGTCGCGGTCGATGCCGCAGAAACCGAGAAAGGTTCCCTGCTCATCGAACAGCGGCGAGCCGCTGGACTCGATGTACCTCCACGAGCCGTCCTTGTGCCGCCATCGCAGGACCTGATTGAACCAGCCCTCTTGCCGGGTGACGGCGCTCCGCACGAGAGCGCTCACCGGTCCGCGGTCATCGGGGTGAATGAGGTCCAGCGTGTTCAAGCGCAGGAACTCTGCCGGCTGGTATCCCAGGCATCGCGTGACGAAGGCGTTCGTGTAGGTGTGCCGGAGGTCGGCATCGGTCTCCCATATCCAGGCTGCCGATGTTTCAACCAGTTCCCGCCAACGATCTCTTTCCTGCCGGCGTTCCGATCCGACCGCGGCGGACGCCCGCTTTCCGGTCTTCGCGGGCCGCGCTCCGGCCGCGGTCTTCTTTCCGGCACCCTTCGCGCGACCTTCCTTCCCGGACTTCTTCGTGGGCTTCATGGACTCCTCCTCATCGGCCCGTCGTACCGTCAAAATCTTTCACCGCAGAGGTCGCAGAGGGCGCAGAGAAAATCTTGAATTGCCACATTCCCCGCGTCACCCCGTCCCCGTGTCGACCTGTCGAATGTTATTCCTCCCAGTCGGCAATGAAGATGTCCGTCTGACGCGGCTTTAAGGGGTCGCGGTTCGATGCGAAGGCCAATTTTTTTCCGTCAGGCGAGAACATGGGGAAGGAATCGAAGGTCCTGTTGAAGGTGATGCGCTCCAGACCCGTTCCGTCGAGATCGATGAGGTAGAGCTCGAAGTTGTGGCCGAACTGCCTGATGTCCTCGCGCCAATCGTCCCTGTTCGACGAGAAGATGATGCGGTTGCCGTCGGGGTGCCACGATGGCGCGAAGTTCGTTGCGCCGTTGCTCAGGACCATCCGTTTGTTCGATCCGTCGGCGTCCATGACCCAGAGCGACAGGGGGAATGCGAGGATATAGTTCTTCGCCATGCATTCCTCCCACTGTTTCCGTTCTGCTTCGGTCTCGGGATACCAGGCGCGCCAGACGATCTTGGTGCCGTCGGGCGAGTACCACGGCCCCCCGTCGTAACCGACCCGGTCCGTCAGCCGCCGCACATTCGATCCGTCGGCGTTCATGATATAGATATCGAAATCGTTTTCCCGCTGGGAACCGAAAACTATCTGCTTCCCGTCGGGGGAGACGACCGGTTCGGCGTCGTACAGCGGATTGTCCGTGATGCGCGCCGGGCCGGATCCGTCGGGGTTCGCCTTGTAGATATCATAGGGATAGAGCGGCCAGACGTACCGGGCTCCGGCGTCGGTCTTCGGTTTGGGAGGGCAATCGCCTGGAAGGTGGCTCGTGGATGAATAAACGATGCCTTTCCCGTCGGGGAAGAAAAAGGAACAGGTATGGGCGCCGTGGTCGGGGCTCACCCTACGCAGGTCCTTCCCGTCGATGCTCATGGTCCAGATCTTGTCGCAGGCGTATCCGCCGCGGCTGGACTGGAAAATGAGCTTTTTTCCGTCCCGTGAGAAATAGGCCTCGCCGTTGTCGCCCTCGGTGGTGAGCCGGGTCACGTTCTTCATGTGACGGTCGCGGAACCGGTCATCCTCTGACCGTGATTCCGCCGGCGCCGCGGACTTTGCGCCGGCGCACCCGCCAAGCAGGACAGCGGCGGCCAGACAAAGTATCGTCGTTCGTACCATCAGATCCCCTTTGATCGCGATAATGCTTCTATTATAATAGCGGCGGTCCGGCAAGTAAAGTTCTTTGCAGCATATGGTTCATCACAGCCGCATGCAGCTGCTCCCGGACGAACATTTTCCGCTATACTTTGAGCAGGATATGAACACGATCGGCACAGAACCGGGCGGAACAGCCGCTGCCTGCCGCGCCACTGCGGCATTCCTGTTGGAGGTCCTTCTTTACGGAAATCCCGGTAGTGTGAAAAGTTCTGCTGCTCCGTGTTCTCCGAGTCCTCGCTGAGAAGCGCCTGCTTTTGGCTGCGGCGAAAGTTTTGACAGTACGGGACCGGGGCCCCCACCGGCGGGAGCCGGGGGATTCCAATTCGCAGGGACTAACAAGGAGGTCACTATGAAGAACCGTTCTATCATGGGAGCGCTGTTCATCTTCGTGCTGGCAGGATGCGCCGGCGCCGGGCATCGGACGATCATCCAGGAGGTCCGCGGACAGGATCACCGGATGCAGGAAAAGGTCATGATCGTCGAGACGATCGACCAGCTCTTTATCAACACGGACCTCCGGGACTGGCAGAAGGTGCAGGGCCTGTTCGCCCCGAAGGTCCTGTTCGACATGACCTCGGTGGCCGGCGGAGCGCCGGCGACCCTGACGCCCCAGCAGATCGTCGACTCCTGGGACAAGGGGCTCAAGCCCCTGAAGGCGCTGCACCACCAGGCAGGCAACTACGTCGTGGCCGTGAACGGGAACGAGGCCGACGCCTTCTGCTACGCCATCGCGTCCCATTACCTCCCCACGAAGAGCGGACGGAACACGCGCACCTTCGTGGGCAGCTATGACTTCCGTCTCGTCAAGACCGACGGCGTGTGGTGGATCAGCGCGTTCAAATACAACCTGAAGTTCATCGAGGGCAACCCGGACCTGGAGAAGGACCGGTAGGAGCCGAAAAAGAAGAAGCTGACACGGAGACACGGGGACGGTGTGACGCGGGGACGATCAGACATGGGGACAGGGAGATGGGGAGACGGGGTGAAACACTTTGAACGACGAACATCCTGGAAGGCATAAGACCAGCGCGGGAATACTGCTTTATAAGAAGGTACAGGGCGCGCTCCAGGTCTTCCTGGTCCACCCGGGCGGCCCCTTCTTTGCCGGGAAGGACGAAGGCGCCTGGTCCATCCCCAAAGGCGAGATCGACGAAGGCGAGGACCCGCTCGCAGCCGCGCTGCGGGAGTTCGAGGAAGAGACGGGCTGCAGGCCCGAGGGCGAATTCCTTCCCCTCTCCCCGGTAAAGCAGAAGTGCGGGAAGACCGTCCTGTCCTGGTCGGCCGAGGGCCGATGCGATGCCGCAGCGATCAGGAGCAATACCTTCACCCTCGAGTGGCCGAAAGGGTCGGGCAGGATGCGGGAATTCCCGGAGGTGGACCGGGCGGCGTGGTTCACGGTCGCTGAAGCGAAAAGGAAGATCAATCCCGCGCAGGCGGCGCTGATCGACGAGTTGTCCTCGAAAGTGTCAACACCCGCATGATGTTTGAATCCAGGAGCGAGCGCATTCCCCATAGCCTGCTGCGGGGTTAGCGAGCGATTAGAATAAATAGTACTACCTTGAGGATCGAAGATTCCCTGCAGCTTGCTGCAGGGAGCTTCAATGACCGGCAGACCTTGATCGCCCATCGTGATGCCAATGTCAAGGACGGCGTCCGGGAGCCTCTGGACGCGGACCGACAGACAACACCCAAGGACGCAGCAAAGATGCTCAAGCCCGTTGCCGTCTACTTCTGGAGAAAAATAGACCAGCCCGGCCACGATACCTGCCGCCTCTTCAAGCTTGCCCGGGGGTGGCGCTTGACCGGAGCGGCGATCTTCCTGGACAACGGCAGGCCGTGTCATCTTGAGTATAGCGTAACTACGAACGGGGCCTGGAAAACGCGGAGCGCGAAGGTCTCGGGCTATATCGGCAGGAAGGCCCTCGACGTACGCATCGCAGCCGCCGGACCCGCACGGTGGACACAGAACGGCGTTCTCAGCAAGAGCGTGACGGGCTGTATCGATGTCGACCTTGGCTTCACACCGGCGACCAATCTCATCGTTCTCCGCCGTCTTGCGCTGAAGGTCGGCCAGCGCACAGAGGCCCCTGCGGCATACCTCCCGTTTCCGGAATTGCGGCTCGTGAAGCTCCCGCAAAGCTACCTCCGGACCGGACGGAGCGAATATGAATACGAAGCGCCGACGGTCGGCTATGCCGGAACGCTGCGGGTGCTGCCCGGTGGGGCGGTAAGTCAATATCCCGGCCTGTTCGAGCTGGTAGTGTCCCGATGAACCCGAACCGGGCTGAAAAAGGTCCTCCTATGAAATCCCGGAAATGCGGTCCCTGCGGTCTCTTTTGCGGTGCATGCGGAGCAACCGACTGTGACGGCTGCCGCAGCGACAATACCGATGACTTCGTAAAACAATGTACATTCAGAAAATGCGCGAGAGACAGACATCTTGACTTCTGCTGCTATTGCAGCGACTACCCCTGCAGGGAACTGCATGATTTTATGACCGACAAGTGGCCCCATCATTGGACGATGAAACCCAATCTCGAATACCTCAGGGACCATGGCGCCGTGAAATGGATCAAGGCTCAAAAGCGGATGTGGTCATGCAGCAGTTGCGGCGCCGCGATATACTGGTATCAAAAGAAATGCCGGTGCGGAAAGCAGCTTGATGCATGGGACTTGCCGCAATGAAAGGTCAACCCTCCACGCGGTTCGTTCTTCTTGACTTCCCAATACCCCGAAAATGCCCTCCCGTGATTCCTCTCACCCGCGCGTTCCCTACATCCCCCCCGACACATTTCTGTTGACGCCTGCGCACCGTCTTTCTTCCTGATGACAATCCTGCCCGCTTCGGCTACTATGGTCCATGGAGTCCTTTCGCGACATCATGGAGGCACGATTCGTCGCCCGCCCCAACCGCTTCGTGGTCCGATGCCTGCTGGGCGGCAGGACCGTCAGCGCGTATCTGCCGAACCCCGGAAGGCTCTGGGAGCTCCTCTTCCCCGGGACGAAGCTCTCCCTCGTCAGATTCCCTCCTTCTCCCGAAAGAACGCTCGCCTACATGGTCGTCGCCGTCGAGCGTGACGGCATGCAGATCATGCTCCACACCCACTACAACAATCTCGTCGCCCGAAAGCTGATAGAAGAGGGCCGCATTCCCGGCCTCGAAGGCGCCCGGATCGTGAAGGCGGAGCACCGCATAGGCCACAGCCGCTTTGACTTCCTCCTCGTGAGGCACGGACAGAACATCGTGGTCGAAGTAAAATCCTGCACGCTCTTCAATAACACCCTCGCCATGTTCCCTGACGCGGTCTCTAGCCGGGCAACAAGGCATCTCCTTGAACTGTCCGAGCTCTCCCGCAGAGGAATGAAGGCAGCGGTGCTGTTCATCGTCCACTCGCCGAAAGCCCGGTACTTCATGCCGGAGCATCATACGGACCTCGACTTCTGCCGCACGCTGCTGTCGGTAAGGGACAGGGTCATGGTGAAGGCCGTGGGAGTTGAATGGAAAGAGGACCTCTCGCTGGGCGACAGCGTACGGGAGCTTGAGATCCCCTGGGACCTCGTGGAGCGGGAATGCCATGACCGGGGAAGCTATATCATCGTCCTCAGGCTCGCCCGGGACCGGAAGATAGCCGTCGGTGGGTTGGGAGAGATAAAGTTCCGGAAAGGGTACTATCTCTACGCCGGATCGGCAATGAAGGACCTGTCGCAGCGCAGCGCCCGCCACCGGCGCCTGACGAAAAAGAAGCACTGGCACATCGATCACCTGCGGGAACACAGTTCGTTCATTGCCGCGGTGCCGATCAGAACAAGCCGCGACATTGAATGCGTTCTCGCTCGCGAACTGGGAGCGATCGCCGGCTGGCAGGTGCCGGCGTTCGGGTCTTCGGACTGTTCCTGCGCCACCCATCTCTTCGGCATGCACGGCGACCCGCTGCACACGCGGGCCTTCATCGACAGGCTGCTCCAGTTCCGCATGGGCGGACTGGAAGAAGAACTTGCCTTGCGCCGCTGATATGCGGCCTGTGTCCCTGACCTGGATAAAGCCGGAACCAAAGATTTATCTTTGACAGGATTAGGGGATAAGAGCGGATAACATCGGAAGAGTCAATAGAAGCTCCCTGCAGCAAGCTATGGCGTATAAACTCGCTCCTGAATCGCCTTTATCCTGTCAATCCTGTTATCCTGTCAAAGACGTATCCCACTTTAGCTTTTTCTTTCTCCTGCGTAGAATTTGATCCTTTCTCCCTGACGGCCGATTCTGGTATAATTCCGTATGATGTTCCCGGGAGTCCATATTCTCATACTCACCCCGGTAATCGTTCATCCCCTCACTTGTTGAACAGGAGCGTTCGACCATGAAAACCTCTCGGTTCGACGTCGTCATCATCGGTGCCGGGCCTGCAGGTGTCGCGGCTGCGGGAGCGCTCGCCGGGAGCGGCATCTCCGTCTGCCTGCTCGAGGCCGGCGTGTACGCCGGCGCCGAGAACTGGTCGGGCTGCGTGTACTTCACCGAGAGCCTCGCGCAGGAGGAC
>JAGVOT010000088.1 GCA_020052615.1 Nitrospirota bacterium
AGGCGACCCGGACCGTGACCGGCGACCGGACCGAGTTTCTCGGACGAAACAACGGGCCAGGAAGGCCGGGTGCGATGAAGCGCGCGCGGCTTTCCGGCAGGGTAGGGGCCGGCCTCGATCCCTGCGCCGCCATCCAGGTCCCCTTCGAGCTGGCGAACGGGCAGGAGCGGGAGATCATCTTCAGGCTCGGGGCAGGAAGGAACCCCGATGACGCAGGCAACCTGGTGCGCCGCTTCCGGGGACCCTTTGCCGTCCGCGGGGCTCTTGAAAAGGTCTGGGAGTACTGGAACCGCACGCTCGGCGGCGTGCAGGTGGAAACGCCCGACCCGGCCGTCAACATGCTGGCCAACGGCTGGCTTGTCTACCAGACCCTTGCCTGCCGCCTGTGGGCGCGGTCCGGATATTACCAGTCCGGGGGCGCATTCGGCTTCCGCGACCAGCTGCAGGACGCGATGGCGCTCATCCATGCCGAGCCGGCGCTCCTGCGCGAGCACCTTCTCCTGTGCGCGGCCCATCAGTTCAAGGAGGGAGATGTCCAGCATTGGTGGCATCCCCCGACGGGTCGGGGCGTGCGGACGCGCTGTTCCGACGATTTTCTCTGGCTGCCCCTGGCCGTGAGCCGCTACGTGACGAGCACCGGGGACACCGGGGTTCTGGGTGAATCTGTCCGCTACATCGAGGGCCGGCCGGTCAATCCAGACGAGGACTCCTATTACGATCTTCCCCGCCCATCGGAAGAAAAGGGGAGCCTGTACGATCACTGCGTGCGGGCTATTCTGCGGGGCCTCGGCCGGGGGGAGCACGGACTGCCGCTCATCGGCTCGGGAGACTGGAACGACGGCATGAACCTGGTGGGCCTCAAGGGCAGGGGTGAAAGCGTCTGGCTTGCCTTCTTCCAGCATGCAGTGCTGGTCCAGTTCGCCGGGATTGCGGCCCTCCACGGCGATCGGTCATTCGCCGAACGCTGCCGGGAGGAAGCCGCTCGTCTGCGCGGAAACATCGAGAAACACGGATGGGACGGCGAGTGGTACCGGCGCGCTTACTTCGATGACGGTTCGACGCTGGGTTCGGCAGGCAATTCCGAATGCCGCATCGATTCCATTGCCCAAAGCTGGTCCGTTCTTTCGGGCGCCGGCGATGATTCGCGCTCCCGCAGGGCAATGGAAGCGGTGGACAGGCTTCTTGTTCGCAGGGAGCACAGGCTGATCCAGCTCCTGGACCCGCCGTTCGACAGTTCGGATCTCGATCCGGGCTATATCAAAGGCTATGTTCCCGGCGTGAGGGAGAACGGCGGGCAGTATACCCATGCCGCGATCTGGACCGCCATGGCCTTTGCCGCCTTGGGCGACGGCAGCCGGGCGTGGGAGCTGCTGGCGATGATCAATCCGATCAATCACGGTCGCTCGCCTGAAGAGGTCGCGATCTACAGGGGAGAACCCTACGTCGCCGCCGCCGACGTCTACGCGGTCCCCCCGCACATCGGGAGGGGCGGATGGACCTGGTACACGGGATCGGCCGGGTGGATGTACCGGCTCATTATCGAATCGCTGCTGGGGCTCCGGCTCGAAACAGACAAGCTGCGCTTCGAGCCGTGCCTGCCTGCGGAGTGGAATTCCTTCACGGTGCACTACCGGTACCGGGAAACCCTCTACCATATCACGGTCCGGCAAACCCGCGACGACACCGCGGCGGGCGTGGTCGTCGACGGCGCCCCGCGGAGCCACATGACCATTTCCCTTGTTGACGACCGCCGGGAGCACACGGTCGAGGTGACCATTGCAGCCCCGTAGGTCCTTTGGGTCAGGTAGAACGATAAAGGCGGATACGTCCTTTAGACACTGAGGACACTGACAATACCTGTGAAGAAGCGTGTTAAAAGGTCTTGATCTGAATCTTAGACACTGATAAAGGCTGATTTAACGACGGAAGAGGCATGATAGGTCTTTGCCTCAGGTTTAAAGAATACAACCAACAGGAGACCTATCCGCTGTTATCATGGCTGTTCTCAGGGTCTTCAGTGTCGAAGGTCTTGATCTAAATCTTAGTCTTCGCGCTCCCCCTGATGGGGCTTCCTGAGGAAGGACGTCAGCAGGATCGCCAGTGCGGCGAAGGCGGCGGCCATGAAGAAGCTGGACGAGAACGTGCCGGTCTTCTCGGCAAGGATCCCGGCGATGGATGGACCGGTGATCTGGCCCAGGCCGAAGATGAAGGTGATGAAGCCGAAGGCGGCAAGGGCCTTCTCCGCTCCGACGTATTCTCCCACGGCGGCGATCATGATGGACGGGATGGACCAGGCGCAGACGCCGAAAAAACCGATGGAGAGATAGAGGAACAGCGGCGGCAGGTCGGCCGCGACCAGCAGGTAGGCCAGCATCTGGAAGCCGAAAACGATCATGAGCCCCGCCTTCCTGCCGATCCTGTCCGACAGCGTCCCGAAGACCGGCCCCGAGAACAGGCTGAGAAAGCCGACCCAGGACCAGAAGTTTCCGGCCACCGCTTCGGGGAAGCCCCGCTCCTTCACCATGGCGGTGACGATGAAGGTCGCGTAGATCACGTAAGTGTAGCCGAAGAGGAAATAGACCGAACCGAGCAGGTAGAGTGTCTTGTTCCTGTATACGCTTCCTGATGAGGCGGAAAGCGCTCCTGCTGCGGGGGCAAGGGCGGTCTCGTCCCGGCCGAAGGGTCTTCTGCCGACGTCTTCCGGCCGGTTCCTGAGCGCGAACAGGGCGAGCAGGGCGATCGCGCCGACGAGCAGCGACAGGATAAGCCAGTTGTCCCTCCAGCCCTCGCCTCCCTTCAGCCGGTTGACGTAGGGGATGAGCTTGCCCGAGAGGATGATGGCAAAGCCGCTGCCGATGACGACGAATCCGGCGGCCTTGCCGCGGATGGAACGGTCGAACCATGCGGTGATGAGCCCCATCGTCGGGACATTCGCCGCGCCGCTGCCGATGCCGGTGACGAAATAGAGGACCAGCACGCCGGCGAAGGTCTGGGCGATGCTGATGAGCGCCATGGAGGCCGCGATGACGACGAGGGCGATGACAATGAGCGCGCGGGAGCCGATCCGCCTCGCGATCGGCGCGCAGAGCAGGACCGCGGCGAGGTAGCCGATGAAGTTCCCCGTGCTGATATAGCCGATCTGGGCGTAGCTAAGCCTGAGGGACGTGGCCATCGACGGGAGCAGCATCCCGAGCGCGAAACGGCCGAACCCGAGGCAGGCCATGATGACGACCGTGCCGGTGAGGGCGATGATCCAGGCGTAGTGGAAGCGGCGTTCTTGTCGATCAGAAAAGGTCATATAGCTATAATGTCCTTGACACTGAAGACCCTGAGAAAGGCTATGATAACGGTGGCCAGGTAAAGGAGTCTTTTTTCTTAAGCCAGGGTAAAGATCGATCAGGCATCTTCCGTCGTTCAATCCGCCTTTATCCGTGTCAAAGATCAGACCAAGAACTTCGACAGGTTTGCCATACGATGTTGTCCGTGTCCCCAGTGTCTACTGGGTCTCAGGCAGGCGGGATGCTACTGTACCAGATCCGCGATGCTGTCTTTCTTCCGGTACACTGTCCCCTGGAAGAGCGCAATCTTGTTCCCGCCGTCGTCGGTCACCGTGATCAGGTAGGTGGCGAGCCGGGGATTGAACGAAACCTCCTCGGCCGTCGCCGTCAGCGTCCCCTGCATCGCGGCCTTGAAGAAGTTGATGCTCACGTTGATGGCCACGGCGAGCGTGCCGTGGGAGTTCGACGCAATGGAGAAGACCGCGTCAGCGAGCGAAAAGATCGCGCCGCCGTGGACCATCCCCGCGCTGTTCAAGTGATGGCCGGCGATCTCCATGCGCGCCTTCGCGGTGCCTTTGGCGTACTCCAGGACCTCGACGCCGAGGTGCCGCGCGAACCGGTCCTGCTGTACGAACTTCTTCATCGCGTCCATGGGCTGTGCTTCCTCCTTGCCAATTGAGTGCCGCCATTATAAACTACTCCTGTACCCGGGTAAAGGTCTCAGTGGAGGCAGAGAGGGCTCCCGGCATGGCGATATGACGCAATGAATGCGGCAGAGACCCTGATTGCGCCTAAGAGCAAGTATCTCATAAGATGAAGAGATACGGGCGAAAGGCGGCCCAGGCCATTTTTATTACGCTAACCAGTTTTTATTGTTTGACAAAGGCGTTGGCACCTGCTAACCTTGCCTTAAGGAGGCAAGGTCCATTCGGAGTTCTCCAGGAGGTATGCCATGAACAAGTACATGAGAAACACCGTTTTTGTCTTGCTGTGCTTTGCAGCCGCTGCGGTAATGCTGCCGAACGCCTTTGGGGAGGAGCCAGCGAAGAAACCGGACGGCAAGGCCCTGTTCGAGCAGAAGTGCCTGAAGTGCCACAAGAATACGAAGTTCAAGGACCTTGCAAGCGACCGCCAGGGCTGGGTGCTCACGCTCAACAGGATGCAGCGAGGCACGTGTCCGATCAATGATGCAGAGCTCGAGGTCCTTGCTGACTATCTTACGAAGGTCTACGGTGAGTAGTGAACGAATCTGTGCTATTAACTTGAAACTACCCCGCTTTGCCAAGGAGGGCTTGGGGAGGTTTCGAACCTGAGAGTGACAGCTTAGGTAAAGAAACGCCCGACGCACCCCGCTAGCGAGGCGAGCTGCCAACTCCCGTTTCACCGCCCAAAAGCCTTGCCGCATTCAAATACAACAGCTTTTCCTTTCTGTCGTCCGGCAGCGCAAGGCGCTTCGTGCGCGCCACCATTTCCCTTTGATCGGACCAGGGGCTGTCGCTTCCGAACAGGACGCGGTCCTCGTCGAACTGCGACAGTGCCTTGATGAACCCGTCGTCGTCGATCTCGGTCATGGTGATCGATGTTTCGGTGTAGACGTTCCCGCATTTCCCCAGCGGACCGATCCGGTCCCACTGCCGCCATCCCCCCACATGGGTAGCAACGATCACGAGGTCCCTGAACTGATCGGCGATCGTCTTCAGGCGCTCCACATCGGCCTGGGTGTTTCCCGGGAAGGCCATGTCGTCGCCCGTGTGGAAGACGACGAAGAATCCGTAATGCTCGATGAGCTGGTAGAGCGGGTACATCTTCCGGTCGTCGATGGCGAATCCCTGGTACATGGGATGGAGTTTGACGCCCTTGATGCCGGCCTCTGCCGCGCGGGCGAAGAGCATCCCGACGTCGTTCATCGGATTGTCGGGATGGACCGAGATGAGCGGGACAATGCGTTTTCCCGCGATATGCCTGCAGAACTCGAAGATCGGCTGCATCTGCGACGGCTTCGTCGCGATGTTCGCCGCGACGCTCAATGCTATGCCCGCGCGGTCCATGGACGCGATCAGGCCCTTGAGCGTGCCGTCGGTCCGGGGCACATACTCGCCGGACTCCTCGGCCAGCGCCGCGACGGCCTGCTTCGCGATCCGGTCGGGGAAGATATGGGTATGGAAGTCGACGATCTGCATATTTGAAAGAATAAGTCAACAACAACAATGACTATTTGCCACTGAGGCACAGCCAAAAGTGGGCGCCTCTAGGCGAGATCACAGAGAAAATCAAGAAACAAGTGCCTCATTCAGGTTTGAGAATCCAAAGAAGATATACTTATGTTGCCGTCCTCTGTGTCTCTGTGGTGGATGCCATGCTTATTATAATTTTTATAATTTCCGGTTGTCGATGACCCGTTTTGCCTTCCCCTCGAACCGTTCGATGGTCTTTTTCTCCACGAGCTTGACCTCCACGGCGATCCCGAGCTCCGAGGCCATGCGCTTCTTGATCGTGTCGATCAATTCCTTCTGCTTTTTCATCTCGTCGAAAAAGATCTTTTCCGAGGCCTCGACAAGGACAGTGGCATCATCGAGCGCTCCCTTGCGGTCAATAATGATCTGATAATGGGGCTCCGTGCCCTCGATGTCGAAGAGCACGGCCTCGATCTGCTGGGGGAACACGTTCACGCCGCGAATGATGAGCATGTCGTCGGTCCTCCCCATGATCCGGCTCATGCGGCGAAGCGTCCTGCCGCAGGGGCAGGGCTCGGGCATGAGGCGCGTGAGGTCCCGGGTCCGGTAGCGGACCATCGGGAAGGCCTCTTTCGTGAGCGTGGTGATGACCATCTCGCCGACCTCGCCGAGCTTCACCGGCTCCAGGGTTTCGGGGTTGACGATCTCGACGAGGAAGTGGTCCTCGTTGATGTGCAGTCCGTTCTGCTGCAGGCACTCGCCGGCGACGCCCGGGCCCATGACCTCGGAGAGACCGTAATTGTCCGTGGCCTTGATGCAGAGCTTGTCCTCGAGTTCCCTGCGCATGGCGCCGGACCAGGGCTCCGCGCCGAAGAGGCCCCACCTGAGCGCAAGCGAACGGGGATCGATGTTCATCTCCCGGACCGTGTCGGCGATGAGCATGGCGTAGCTCGGGGTGCTGACGAGCGCCGTGGTCTTGAAGTCCTGCATGATCTTGATCTGGCGTTTCGTGTTGCCGCTGGACATGGGGATGACCGACGCGCCGACGCGCTCCGCGCCGTAGTGCAGGCCGAAGGCGCCGGTGAAGAGCCCGTAGTTGAACGATATCTGGATCACGTCATCGGCGGTGACGCCGCCCGCGACGAGGACGCGCCCCACGAGGTTCGACCAGGTCTTGATGTCGTTCCGCGTATAGCCCACGACCGTGGACATGCCGGTCGTGCCGGAGGATGCATGGACCCGCACGACTTCGCGGAGCGGCACGGCGAAGAGACCGTAGGGATAGTTCTCCCGCAGGTCGTTCTTGACCGTGAAGGGAAGCTTCCGCAGGTCGTCGAGCGAGGTCAGGTCGTCGGGGTTGAACCCGATCTCGTCGAACTTCCTCCGGTAGAAGGGAACGTTCAGATAGACCCGGTTCAGGGTGGACTCAAGCCGTTCGAGCTGGATCTGCTCCAGTTCCTTGCGGTCCATGCATTCGCTTTCCTGCTGCCAGAACATGGTTCACCTCCGGTGAACGATAATTTCCAAATAGCAAAGCCCAAATAGCAAATAAGCACCAATGAGCAATGACCAAATTACAAATCGCTTGCCTATTGGTCCTTGGTATTTATTTGTTATTTGATGCTTGAGCACTGGTGCTTGTCACTTATTCTCCCCATCCAGGTCCTTTCCCAGATAGGCCCGCTGGATCTCCCGGTTGGCCAGAAGGTCCCCGGCCTCTCCCTCAAGGATGATCCTGCCGGTCTCCAGGACATAGCCGCGGTTCGCGATCTTGAGGGCGCTCCGGGCGTTCTGTTCCACCAGGAGCACCGTTGCTCCCTCGTCGCGTATCCTGGCGATGATGCGGAAAATGTCCTTGACGATGAGCGGCGCCAGGCCCATGGACGGCTCGTCCAGCATGATGAGCGACGGACGCGCCATGAGCGCCCGGCCGATGGCGAGCATCTGCTGTTCGCCGCCCGAGAGGGTCCCGGCAAGCTGCTGTTCGCGCTGCCTGAGGACCGGAAAGAGGCCGAAGACCCGCTCGAGGTCGAGGGCCACCTCATCATGCCTGCCCCGCCTGTGCTGGACATAGGCGCCGAGCAGGAGGTTCTCCTTCACCGGCATGGCGGCGAAGACCTGTCTGCCCTCCGGGACGAGCGAACAGCCCCGGAACACGACCTGCTCGGGCGGGATGCGCTGGATGTCCTCGTCCCGGAACAGGACCTCGCCCGACGAGGCCCTGAGGAGGCCCGTGACGGTCCGGAGGAGCGTTGATTTGCCGGCGCCGTTGGCGCCGATGATCGTGACGATCTCGCCCGGCTTCACGTGGAGCGAGAGCCGGCGGAGCACGTTCAGGCTCCCGTAGCCCGCGCTGAGATTGTGGATCCTAAGCATCGTCCTCTCCCAGGTAGACCCGGATCACGCGGGGGCTTTGCTGCACCGCGAGGGGGACATCGTCGGCGATCTTCTCGCCGTACGAGAGGACCACGATCTCGTCGGAAATGTTCATGACCAGGGACATGTCATGCTCGACGATCAGGACGGTGACCCCGCGGTCGCGGATCTTCGTGATCATTTTGGCCATATCGGCGGTCTCCCGCATGTTGAGCCCCGCCGCGGGCTCATCGAGGAGCAGCATGGACGGCTCCGAAGCCAGGGCACGCGCCAGCTCGACGACGCGCTGCTGGCCGTAGGAAAGGCTCGTTGCGTCGGTCTCCGCGAAGGGGGCGATGCCGAGGAGGTCCATGATCTCGAGCGCCCGGTCCCGGTGCCCCTCGTCCTCGCGCCGCGTACGGGGCAGGCCCAGCATGCCCGCGATGAAGCCCGCCCGTCCCTTGACATGCCGTCCGACCATGACGTTCTCGAGCGCCGTCATGTGCGAGAACAGCCTGATGTGCTGGAAGGTGCGGGAGAGGCCGAGCACGGCGATCTCGTGGGGCTCCTTGCCGTGGATCGCCGAGTCCTTGAAGATGATCGTCCCGGTGTCGGTCGGCAGGAACCCGGAAACGAGATTAAAGAGCGTCGTCTTGCCGGCGCCGTTGGGGCCGATGACCGCCTTGATCATGCCCGTCCGGACGGTAAAGCTCACGTCCTTGACCGCGTGGAGTCCGCCGAAGCGCTTGCCGATATTATGTACTTCCAGAAGGGCCATGAATAGATTCCTGAGAAGCAGCGGCAGTTACTCTCGCAGAGACGCAGAGTTCGCAGAGAAAACAAATACGACATCCTGTGAAAGAAGGGCTGCTGTCACGCAGTAAATGCAACAAAGATCACAGGGCATTCATGGATTCCGCCCTGAAGTAATGTGTCGACCTTCTCTGCGGCCTCTGCGTCTCTGCGAGAGAGAAGCCTTTGACCCCGTCAGTTCTGCCGAAACATTCTTTTCAGCTGGGTCCTCACATCGAACTGCAGAATGCCCTCGGGCGAGAAGAGCATGATGATGATCAATATCCCGCCGAACACGGCGTCGTCGAGCGAACCGAAGTAGCCGCGGAGCGACAGGAAGTTCAGGACGGCGCTCATGATGAGCGTGCCCCAGAGGCTTGCCATCCCGCCCACGGCCACGATCGCCACGTACCGCACCGATTTCATGATGGACGCCTCGGAGGGGCCGATGCCGCCGTTGAAGTGCGTGAGGAACACGCCCGCCACCGCCGCGAACACGGCGGAGAGCACGAAGGTGTTGAGTTTGTACCGCGCCGTATCGACGCCCATGGCGTTCGCCGCATCCTCGGCGCCGTGGATGGACCGGAGCGCCCTGCCGACGCGCGAGCCGATGAGGTTCAGGAGCAGCAGCATGGCCGCCGCGACCAGTCCCCAGGCGATGTAGTAGTTCTGGACCCGGAGGCCG
>JAGVOT010000067.1 GCA_020052615.1 Nitrospirota bacterium
AGGGACGGATAGATGAAGAACATTGGAAATGCTGCGAAGGGATTGTTGCTACGATAAATTGATTGCGACTAACACTGCCGCGCAGCGGCTTAGTTCAACCTGTGTTTGATGGGACGGAAACCGCCCTGCCATTTCCGAAAATCTGGTAATGGCTGGGTGAAGTTTGCGCCTTTTCGCTTAATAGCGCTTCCTTTTGTTGCTGCCGGAACCCGCTCTGCCAAATACGGATTTATGGAATTAGCAGGGCGAAAATATTCTTGCTATGCCTTTGTCGGGTAATCGACTGTAGCATAAACGATCAAGTGCGGCAAGGCAAAACAGGATTCAGCTTAGTGCGGAGGGCACGACGAGAAGCGGACGCGGGGACAGGGGGACAGGGGGACACGTAGACACGGGGACACGGAGAACAACAAATTGCCCATAATCCGGATTCCCGTTTTCACGGAGGGAATGACGATGAGAAAAAGAAACCCGCTGAATACAATTCAGCGGGTTTTATATTTCGTTTTACCTGCGGCCTTAGAAGCGCCTGCTCTGCGAGAGCGGCCCTATTCTTCCTTCACTCATAATTAGCCGGCGATCGATACTACCTCGATCTCGAAGGTCAGGTCCTTCCCCGCGAGAGGATGGTTCGCGTCCAGGGTCAGGCTTGTCTCCGTTGCATCCGCCACGGTCACCAGGATGGTGCTGTCATCCTCCTGGGTGAGCTCCAGCCGCTGACCAACCTGCGCGTCCAGGTCCGGCGGCAGATTTTTCCGGTCAACCTCCACGATCGAGGAATCCTTCCGCTGCCCGTAAGCCTCGGCTACGGGGATGACCACGGTCTTCTTGTCGCCCGCTGACATGCCGAGCACGGCTTTTTCAAAACCTGCGATCAGCTGGCCCTTGCCCAGGGTGAACTGCACCGGGTGGCGTCCTATCGACGAGTCGAATATCGTTCCGTCCGAAAGCTTCCCCGTGTAATTCACCGTTACTGTGTCTCCCTGCTTTACTGATGCCATGCCGTTCTCCCTCTTTTTATCCGTCTATTTCGACATTAGTCGTTTGGTGCCTCTCTGTGCGCTGCTTTATCTCCCATCATCATCATGGTTTTTGCTGCTGTTCCTGCGTGCTCACAGACCCGCCCAGAAAGGGCTCGAACAGCTTGTTCAGCTGAGGAAGCTGGTCGGCCAGCCAGATGAGCTGCTTCGAGTTCTCCACGGTCACGCGGTCGCGTTCATCACCGATCGGGAGGCTCGTGCTCTTTAACTGCTCATTGGTCATGTGCAACCTCGAGGCTTGGCCGTACAGCTTTTCGAGATAGTCCGCTATGGTCTGGTCAAAGAGGAACACGCTTTCCTGGGTCCGGGACCGGAAATCCTGCAAGGCCTGGCGCGTGATATCCCCGTCGCGGGTGATCGCGCTCAGGAACCGGACGATCTCGCGGTAGAGACGCAGACGATTTTCATACTGTGCGGCGTCCGCCCGCGCCCTGTCGGCCCTGTAATAATGATAGGCGATGTATGCCGTGCTGGACGCGATGACGAGCAGGAGAAACGTGTCGAGAATGTTCATGACAGGACCCGCCTTTCTCTGCAGATCAAGGCGCACGCCCTCGATCATCAGGTGATGCGGCAGCTACCGCTCCTTTTCGCACCACTCCCGGGCATTCTGGAACATCCGGAGCCAGGGCGATGCGGCGAGGTTCTTCTTCATTTGCTCGGGCATCCACCCCCATTGCCAGGGGATCACTGACCGCTCGGGATGCGGCATCATGGTAAGGTGGCGTCCGTCGGGCGAACAGAGGCCGGCGATGCCCGCGGGCGATCCATTGGGGTTGAAGGGATAAGCTTCGGTTATGCGGTTGTCATCGTCAACATACCGGACCGGCGCGAGACCGAACTCGGCCTCGCGATAGATCGCCTTGTCCGGGAAATACGCCATGCCCTCGCCGTGGGCGACCCAGATGCCGAGCGCCGATCCTTCCATGCCCTGAAGCATGATGGCCGGGCTTTTTACTATTTTCACGGTCGAGAAGCGCGACTCGAACCTGCCCGACCTGTTGTGGATGAACCTTGGCTGGAGCTCGTCCGCGATGCCGCGCCACGGCACCCAGCCCAGGAGCGCCATGAGCTGACAGCCGTTGCACACACCGAGGCTGAACGTATCAGGCCGATGGTAGAACCGCTCGAACTGGTCCCACACCTGTTTATTGAACCGGATGCTTGCCGCCCACCCCTTCGCCGAATCAAGCACGTCCGCGTAGCTGAACCCGCCGACGAACACCACGCCCCGGAACCCGTCAAGGGTCACACGGCCGTCCAGGAGATCGGTCATCATGACATCCCACGGCTCAAAGCCCGCGAGGTGGAACGCCGAGGCCATTTCGCGGTCCCCGTTGCTCCCTTCTTCGCGGATGATCGCCACCCGGGGTTTGTCGGTCCGCCGGAGCAAGGAAGCCTCCGTCGGCTGCGGGACAAAAGGAACCACAAAGTGCGGACTTTTGCGGTCGTAGCTGTTCGTTCGTTCTTCGCGGATATTCTCGGGATCGCGCTGCAGAAGATCGAGCTGGTGGCTCGTCTCTTCCCAGATGTCCCGGAGCACAAGCATGTCCTCGTCGAGCATGCATTTCCACCCGAAGTTTATGGTTATGCGCTTTTCCCGCTGCGATCTCCCGATCTCAAAATAAGGCACGTCCGCTCTCTTCAACGCTGCAAATATCGCCGCCTCGTTCTCCGGCTGGTACTCGATCACGAGACCTGCTTCCTCGGAGAATAACGCCGCGATCGGATCTGCCGTGCGGGCGTCCTCCGCCGGAATGTTCACGGCGATGCCGCAGTTGCCGCTGAACGCCATTTCGAGCAGCGTGGTGATCAGTCCGCCGTCGGAACGGTCATGGCCGGCCAGGATCAGGCGTTGCTTCACCAGCTCCTGCACGGCATTGAACCCGCGCTTCAGAAGCCCGGCGTCCTCAATGTCCGGCGACTCATTGCCGACCTGGCCGAACACCTGAGCAAGCGCCGATCCTCCCAAACGGTTCTTCCCGCCCGAGAGGTCGATGAACAGGAGCTTGCCCCGGCCCGGCATCTTGATGTCCGGGGTCACGGTCTTGGTGATGTCGGGACAGGTGACGTAGGCTGAGATGACGAGCGTCCCCGGCGATCTCACCGTTTCCGTTGTACCGTCGGCATTGGTGACCCGGGCCGCCATGGAAAGACTGTCCTTGCCGCCGTCGATGGCGATCCCCAGCGTGATCATGAGGTCGCGCATGGCTATGGCCGCGTCGTAAAGACGGATGCCCTCGCCGGCCAGTTTCGGCGCCCACATCCAGTTCCCCGAACAGCGGATGTCCCCAAGGCCGCTCACCTCCGCCCAGACGATGTTCGTGAGCGCCTCGGCCACGCTCATCCTCGCCATGGCCGCCGCGTCGATCAGCTCCTTCACCGGCTGCTCTCCGATGGAGCAGGCGGCGCCGGTCGTGCCGAAATGGGACTGGGCAATGACGGCGACGTCCGAGACCGTGAGCTGCAACGGACCGCAGCACTGCTGGCGCGCGATAAGCCCGGTAACGGAACGATCGACCTTGTTCGTAAGGAACCGCTTGGATCCTACCGAAAGGAGCCGGAGCACGCGGTCAAGGGCTTCCCGGACCGTAAGGTCGTGAGGAAGCTCGAGCGGAGCGAGGGTTGTCTGCACGCGATCGAGCGTAAAGGTCTTCTGCGGCATATCGCCGAGCACTTTCGACAGCTCCAGATTCACAGGCGTTGAACCGTCGGTCTCATCGTGAAGCACGATGTACCCGTCGCCCGTTACCTGTCCGATGAACGCAACCGGTACCTTCTCGCGCCTGCAGAGGTCCTCGAAGAGCGGCGCCTCCGATGGGCCCAGGAGCAGCGCGTTCTGTTCCTGATATTCGGCGCCCCAGATCTCGAGCACCGAAAGCGTCTCGTCGCCCACCTGGATCTTCCTGATCTCGATCCTTGCGCCGGCGGGATGGACGATCTCCTTCACGACGTTGCAGTTCCCGCCGGCGCCCTGGTCGTGAATGCTCACGATGGGGTTCTTCTCCCCCAGTTCCACGCAGGCGCGGATCACTCGGTTCAGCTTCTGCTCCATCTCGGCATCGCCGCGCTGGACCGCATTGAAGTCAAGCTCCGCGAGGTTCTCTCCCTGGATCATGGACGAGGCCGCGCCGCCGCCCATGCCGATGCGGTAGGCGGGTCCGCCCACCTTGACGACCAGCATGCCCTTCGCGGGTTCGGATTTTTTCGTATGACGGCTGTCCATCTGGCCGATGCCGCCGCTGAACATGATGGGCTTGAGCCATTCCCTGCGCTCGCCTCCGGAAAGGCGGAGGCCGAAGGACCGCGTGAAGCCCTGGATCAGGGGCTCGCCGAACTTGTTTCCATAATCCGATGCGCCGTTGCTCGCCTCAACCTCGATCTGGAGCGGCGAAGCAAGGTTCGAAGGATAGGCGAAGGACGGATCCTCCCAGGGAAGCCCGTAGCCCGGGATGCGCAGGTTTCCCACGCAGTACGCCGCCGTGCCGGCGACGACGAGTCCGCCGATGCCGGTCGCCTGAACGTCGCGAAGCCTGCCGCCGGTGCCGGTCTCGGCGCCGGGGAACGGCGCCACGCCAGACGGAAAGTTATGCGTCTCCGCCGTGAAGATGATGTCATGCTTCCGCCTCGCCTCGCGGAAGGGCGAAGGTTTTCCCGGGACGTCCGGAATGATCGTCGTGATGCTGTAGCCCTTGATGGAGCTTGAATTGTCGCTGAAGGCGATGACGCTATTGTTCCGGTTCGCCTCGTACGTTTCCTTCACGATCTTCATCAGCGTATGAGGGACCTCTTTCCCGTCGACGATGAGCCTGCCGCGGAAGAACCAGTGGCGCGAGTGCTCGCTGTTCGACTGGGAAAGGTCGAAGCATTCCACGTTGGTGGGGTTACGCTTGATGTCGTTCACAAAGAGATTGGTGTAGTAGTCCAGGTCCCAGTCGTCGAGGCCCAGACCCATCTCGCGGTTGATCTTTTCGAGCGCCGCCCTTCCCTGCTCCCTGAGCGGGATGACGCGTACGGGTTCCGGCATCACTCCCGTCTCGAAGGTCGTGAGCGGCGACCGATAGGGGCACTCGGTCATGCGGTCGTGAACAAGGGGAAGGAACGCCTCTCGCAGGTCCTGCGCTTTTCCCGAACGGCCGGCAAGTTTGAGGAGATAGCGCCGGGACCGCTCGATGCGCGTGATCTTCCCGAGGCCGCATGCATGGCAGACCGAGACGGCGTTCGTGGACCAGGCCGTGGTAAAGCTCATACGGGGGCCGACTTCGAGAAGCAAGTGCGGATTGCGGATTGCAGATTGCGGATTGAGAAACGAGACGTCGGAAAACTGTTCCGGCTCGAAGGTCTCGGCAAGGAGCCACCGGAGCAGGCGCATCTCGTCCCCGGTCAGCGGAGAGGACGATGCAACATTAAAGCAGAATTCCGACTCGATCGCGGTGATGGCGCGGGAGACCGTTTGCCGTGCTGTTGCAAGCAGGCCGTCGGTCTGGAACTTCGAAAGCGCGGGGGTGCGGAAGAGATGAAAGAGAGGCATAGTATTTATTTCCTAGAGACACGAACCTGATACTGATGACGGACCTTTTCCAACCAGCCAGAGAGGTCAACTCAACGTTATTCTGGTCCGACATACTTGCATTATTATAAAATATTATCCCGCTTGTCCTATATTTCTATATAAAAAAGCAACGCTATGCCATTGACAAGGATAGATGTAAATAGAAGTAGATACCCTGTGTACTTCGTCAACTTCATCATTTTTATTGCTTTCAGGTCACCCTGATTCTTTACGATAATGTCGTAAAACTTCCTACTCCGAGATAGCAATATTAACCCAATAGCGAGTGCTAGTTGAGCAATCGGTGGTACAGTGGCTAACATATTTTTATCTCCGCAGATCCGAACAATTGACAGCTCCCGATCGATGATATATGTTGAATCGATCCTGGAAACTTGACGATATTGGTACGATGAGAGTTATGTGAATAAGCTTTTTCTAGCCATTCCTCTGCCTAAGTTTACTTAACTTTCTTATACGGCAGCGCCTTCATGGCCACACGGTCCGCGAGGGCGTCGAATTCTGGATCCTTGTGCACGAGCGTTGCGTTGCGTGTAATGGCGGTGGCGATGATCCAGCTGTCGGCAACCGATATCTTGTGTTGTGCTTTCAGCTCAGATGCTGTCCAGATCAGCGCATCGTCGACATCAACGCGAATAACAGGAAGATTCTTGAGTGAACGGAAAAGCTCCTCGGCCGCGCTTCGGCCGTGGTCTTTCCAGACGCGGTAGCGGCACTCCATGAAGGTCATGAAGGACAGGTAGACCGGCTTGCGCTGCGAAGACTCTCGCAGGACCTTTTCGACCATTGCGGCGCCGTCTTCGTTGTTCCAGAGCGCGAGGATCGCGGAGGTGTCGAGCACAACGGGCTCAGGACTTCCGGTCACGTGCTTCCTCCTCCAGGCGCTCCTGTTTCCGGTCCTTGACAAGATTGGCGGAGGTATAGCGGCCCTTGCCCGCGCCCCGGAACGCACCTACCGGGTCCTTCGGAAGCGGAATGACCGAGATCCGGTCTCCGTCCTCGATCCAATCCAATTCCGTTTCGGCCTCGATGTGATATTTCTTCCGAATAACAGCGGGAATTGAGACCTGTCCTCTTGTAGAAACTGTTGATTTCATGTAATTTCCTCACATGTCTTACTTTGCTACATAATATCATGTAGAGGTCTTTGTGTCAAGAAGCTGAGAGGACTTACTGCCGTTCGGTCAGGGACACGACCTTCTGGTCGGTCGCCTTTTTCTCGCCGGCCATTTCGCACTTACCGTCGAAGGTGACGCCTTCCTCGATGATGAGCTTGGGCGTCCTGATATTTCCCTCGATGACGCCCGGTGCGAGGATGTGCACCTTCTGGCTGGCGTTGACGTTGCCCACGATCTTCCCGCTCGATATGATCGTGCCGACACTGATCTCCCCCTGGAGGTGGGCCTCGTCACCCGCGATGAGCGTGTCCTTGGAAAGGACCTCTCCCTCCACCCTTCCGTCGACACGGATGGTCCCCTCGAAACTGAGCACGCCTTTGAACTCCGTGCCCTTGCCGAGGAACGCGGTGATCTCCCCATGTTCCGCTGATACGCCTGATCCCTTTTTCAACATGAATGAATCCTCCTTGAAATCACTTCAAATGCTTTTACCACGAAGTCACGAAGACGCGAAGGATGCTTAAAAGGCTTGTCTATAAAAGACGTCTCGTGCAGCCTGATTCGTCATCCCCGTGAAAACGGGGACCTCGTGATCTCCTGCAAGGCTTGTATGACAGAACAGGGGGCGAAAATCATTTTTCAACAACCTGCCAGGATGTAGTTTGTCTTGGTGATCTCGCGCCTTTGCGGCAGAGAGTTGTGACCCTTACCCGATCTTCTCCAGGATCCGCTCCAGCTCTTCGCCGGAATAGTACTCGATGACGATCCTGCCGCCTTTTGCCTTGGGCGTTATGCTCACCTTTGTACCGAGGGATCTCCTGAGACGCTCCTCGACCGATCGGTATTCGTTCCCCGCCTTCGTCTTCTTTTCCTTCACGGGATTCTTGAGCCGATTGGCGAGCGCCTCGGCCTCGCGCACCGAGAGCGCCTTCTTCACGATCTGGTTCGCGGCAAGCAGCTGGTCGCGAAGACGCTCAAGGGACAGAAGTGCCTTGGCGTGGCCCATGCCGAGCGCCCCCGTCGCCAGGTGCTGCTTGATCTCTCTCGGGAGGCCGAGGATGCGAAGGAAATTGGTGATCGTCGAGCGCTCTTTGCCCACGCGCCGGGCAAGATCTTCCTGGGTCAGCTTGAACTCGTCCTGAAGACGCTTGAACGCTTCGGCCGCCTCGAGAGGATTCAGGTCTTCGCGCTGAATGTTCTCGATGAGGGCCTGCTCGATCAGTTCGCGTTTGGTCGCTTCCCTGACCAGCGCCGGGATGTGCTTGAGCCCGGCAAGGCGGGCCGCCCTCCACCGCCGTTCTCCGGCAATGAGGCCGAAGTTCGTTCCGATCCGGTGCACGATGACGGGCTGGATGACGCCCTGTTCCTTGATGGAGGCGGCAAGCTCCTTGAGCTTATCGTCGTTAAAGACCTTCCGCGGCTGGTACTCGTTCGGTACGATCTTGTCCAGCTCGACATCCATGATCCCCAGGGACTTTTTTTCTTTTTCGTCCAGGACGGAAAGGTCCGGGATCAGGGCGCCAAGCCCTTTACCGAGCGCCGCTTTTTGCATGGCTCAGCACCTCCCTGGCAAGATCGAGATAGCTCTGCGCGCCTTTCGAGCGAATGTCATAGAGGATCACCGGCTTGCCGTGGCTCGGCGCTTCGCTCAAGGTCACGTTCCTGTTGATCACCGTGTTGTACACCTTATTGCCGAAGAACTTGCGGACCTCGTTCGCGACCTGCTCGGCAAGATTGTTCCGGCTGTCGAACATGGTGAGCAGGACCCCTTCGACAACAAGCTCCGGATTCAGGTCCTGCTTGATGAGCTTCACCGTGTTCATGAGCGCAGACAACCCCTCCAGGGCATAGTACTCGGTCTGGACCGGGATCAGGACCCCGTCGGCAGCGGTCAGGGCGTTCACGGTCAGGAGGCCGAGGGACGGCGGGCAGTCGATGAAGATGTAATCGTACTTGTTCCGGAAGGGCTCGATGGCCCTCTTGAGCACCCGCTCCCGGGAGATCATCTGGATAAGCTCGATCTCCACGCCCACCAGGTCGATCTTGGCGGGAATGACCTCGAGCCAGGGGAAGTGGGTGGCCTTCTTGATCTCGTCGAGCGACCGTTTTCCTGTAAAGAGGTCATAGGTGCTGATCGCGATGTCCTGCCGGTCGATTCCCATGCCGCTCGTAGAGTTGCCCTGGGGGTCCGAGTCGATAAGGAGCACCTTCTTCTCTGCTGCTGCAAGCGAAGCGGCGATGTTCACGGCGGTCGTCGTCTTTCCGACGCCGCCCTTCTGGTTGGCAATGGCAATGACCCTGCCCATGAAACCTCCGAAAGACCTGTCAAAACCGGGGTACTTTACCATAGGAGGCTGATAAAAGAAAGGAAAAATTCGTTTTCTTATCACAGCGAACGAAGAGAAAAACCTGTTGTTATGTATGGGATAAACCTGAGGGTAACGAGTGAGAACAACATGGAAAATCCTGCCTATCTCATTCCGCACTCCGCACTCGACACTCCGCATTCAGGATGTTCCACGTGGAACATCACCACTGCCCCAGCTCCTTCCCCGCGGGATTTACCCGGAGGGATCCCAGTGCTATGTTTCGGACCGCCGAAACATCGTTCAGGGGAGTGATGACACGCATGGTCAGCTCTTTCAGGTCAATGTCCCTGATGATGCCCAGCCCGAGACAGAGGTTCCGGTCATCGTTCAGGCCGATGAGAAGATAGTCGAGTTCAGATCTTGTTATGACGGAGATCTCCCTGACCCCGTAGCGCTCTCGCGCCGTGTACTGTTCTTCTTCGGAATAATCGCCATCAGTGATCACGAACAGCCTGTCGGCTGAAAGTTCGGCATGGACAACGATGCTGCTCAGTATCTTTGACAGCTGGTTGATGTCCCGGAACCCAAGCCGCTCGCCCGTCCCGAGACCGGGCCCGTGGACGCCGACATCGCTCAATGAGATGTCCTGAAAATCTGCTCCGCGGAAGTATTCCTTGAACCGCTGCTCCCGTGCAGCCTTCCGGGCCTCGCTGGTCGATACCCTGGCATCGGGCGATACGGGAAGCCGGTGGATCAGCAATCCCGCGCGGTGGGCATGAGGCGATACCAGATGCTCCACCTCGTTCTTCCTCTCGATGGCAATAACATAACGGGGAGCGAGCATGTCTATCTGATGATAGACCAGCTCCCGGGCGGCGCCGCCGTTCACCAGGCCGCAGGTGTTGATGAGGACCAGGTCGGGACCGAGCTCCAGTGCTTTGTTGTATATCTTCTGGACGCAGGTCACTGCTTCGAGAAGATGTCCCACCGGGCTGACATTGCCGATGAAGCCCATGATGAGGGGCGGCTTGCTTTTCAGGAGTTCGGCGGCGCTGCTGTAGAGCCCCAGCGAAAACGCCGCCGGCGGGCCGATGAACGACTGGCCGGGGTCCGCATCGATCCAGGCAACTCGCTTTCCCTGGCGGCAAAAGTAACCGGCAAGGTACAGGCAGAAGGTGGTCTTGCCCGAACCGGAGGCTCCGATGACCATGATCGGCCCGCCTTGAGAAACAACCTCTTCGGCTGATTCCCGCCATTCAGGAGGGATATGGAGTGATGATTCTGACATGGACTCTTAACCTTAGAAGCCAGCTTTGTTATTCTACCGTCTACCTGGTGCCGGCTTCTGACCCATTTCATAAATGTTCCACGTGGAACGTTTGATCAATAAACGGCAAATGGAACCACAGATGAACACGGTTTACGACAAATGAACAAAAAGATGATCAGCACCGGATCTTTTCAAAAGGGTTATTCTGGATGCTGTTTGGACTGTTATCTCTGTGTTGGTCCATGGCTTACATCCTTTCTCTGTTCATCGCTCTTTTCGAAAGACCCAGAGAGACCGGGGATCATTTGAATAAGGAAGCTTAAGGTCCATTCTGTTCTCAATTGCCAGTCCTGCTTTGAGCGCCTTCCCCTCTTCTATCGTTTCCTCCGGACCCCGGCTCAGGACCAGAATGCCGCCGGCCTTCAGAAAGGGCGCGCCCTCGGAGAGGGCCGCTTTCATGTCGGCAAAGGCGCGGGCCGTGACGACATCATAGGACGCGTGATAGGAGGGCGACAGTTCACCGGTCCTCTTATCGACTACTTCGATCTCCGTAAGTCTCAGCGTTCTGATAATGTGGCGAAGGAAGGAGGCCTTTTTGTTGACCGCCTCGACCATGGTGATCGAAAGTTCGGGATGGGCGATCTTTATCGGTATGGCCGGGAAACCGGCGCCTGATCCCATATCCAGCAGTCTGAGCGCAGGCGATTGCGTAAAACCCTTTAGATAGGACAGGGAATCGAGAAAGTGCTTGATCACAATGTCCTGTTCATTTCTGATCGCTGTCAGGTTGATCTTGCGGTTCCACTTTTCCAGTTCGACGAGATAGACCAGGAATGCATCAGCCTGCTGGTCTGAAAGCGTGAAGCCGAGCTGCTCGACACCTTTGGTCAGCAAGTCCCGGAGCGTCATGCCTCCATGCCTCCCCGCTTCCGCTTCTCCAGCGCGACCAGGAGAAGGGAAATGGCTGCGGGAGTGACGCCCGATATGCGCGATGCCTGCCCCAGGGACACCGGCCGTACCTGCTTCAGCTTCTGCCTCACCTCAGCTCCCAGTCCGGTAAGGGCATCATAATCGAGGTCTTCGGGAACGGCCTTTTTCTCAAGTCCGGAAAACCGTTCGACCTGTTCGAGCTGCCGGGCGATGTAGCCTTCGTACTTCACCTGGATCTCCACTTGCTCGGAGGCATCGCTCTTGACCGGCAGCGGCGGCGGGCTGATCGCAGCAACATCCTGATAGCTCAGTTCCGGTCTTTTGAGCAATTGCTCAAGTGAGGCCTCTCCTGAAAGGACCGATGAGCCCTTCGCCACAAGCACGGCATTTGTCTCCGGCAGCGGTTTCACAAAGGTTTTTTTCATTCGAGCGATTTCCCGTTCGACCGTTCCCTTCTTTTCTACGAACTGTCGGTAGGCGTCATCGGAAACAAGCCCGATCTCGCGGCCCTTTTCCCGCAATCGCATATCCGCGTTGTCCTCCCGGAGAATAAGCCGGTACTCGGCGCGGGAAGTGAACATCCGGTAGGGCTCGTTCGTGCCGCGGGTCACCAGGTCGTCGATCAGCACCCCGATGTATGCGGTCGATCGGGAAAGGATGAACGGAATACGCTTCTGGACCGAGAGGCTGGCATTGATGCCTGCCATGAGCCCCTGTGCTGCTGCTTCCTCGTACCCCGATGTGCCGTTGATCTGACCGGCGAAATAGAGTCCCGATATCCGCTTTGTCTCGAGGGTGTGCTTGATTTGGGTCGGCGGGGCAAAATCATATTCTATTGCATAGGCCGGCCGCATGATCTCCGCATCTTCGAGCCCAGGAATGGACCGATAAATTTCCGTCTGTACTTCGAAGGGAAGGCTCGTGGAAACGCCATTTGCATAATACTCCTCCGTGTCCAGCCCTTCGGGTTCGAGAAAGACCTGGTGCCGCTCTCTTTCTGCGAACCGCATGACCTTGTCTTCGATGGAGGGACAGTACCGGGGGCCGATGCCCTTGATGACACCTGCATATAGTGGGGATTTGTCAAGGTTATTGCGAATGATTTCATGCGTAATATTGTTCGTATAAGTAAGAAAACAGGGTAGTTGTGGGAGAGCATGCTCGCTTTCCGTAAAAGAGAAGAACGGCGCGGGGTCATCACCCGGCTGAATCTTCATTTTCGAGAAATCTATGGTCCGTCCATTCAGTCGCGCAGGAGTTCCCGTCTTGAGCCTTCCCATCTCAAAACCAAGTTCCCGAAGGTTGTCCGAAAGTCCGACGGAGGGGAACTCACCGGCCCTGCCCGAGGGGTAATGAACAAGCCCGATATGGATGAGTCCCTTCAAGAACGTGCCGGTCGTAATGATCACGGCTGACGAAAGATATCGTGCACCTATGTTCGTTTCTATGCCGAGTATCTTGCCATTTTCTACAAGCAGTTTCTCCACAAGCCCCTGTGTCACATCCAGCCCCTGCTGTTTCTCGACCGACTCTTTCATCGCCATGCGGTACCGCTGCTTGTCCGCCTGCGCACGGGTCCCCCGGACCGCCGGTCCTTTGCTCTTGTTCAGTACGCGGAACTGGATGCCGGTCCGGTCGATGATCTTCGCCATCTCCCCTCCGAGCGCATCGATCTCCTTCACCAGGTGGCCCTTGGCAAGGCCGCCGATTGCCGGGTTGCAGGACATGAGCGCGATGCTGTCGAGGTTCATCGTCACCATGAGCGTGGAGCATCCCATGCGCGCCGCGGCAAGCGCAGCTTCACAACCGGCGTGGCCGGCGCCGATCACGATGACGTCGTAATCCTTCTGAGAACTCATTCTTCCTAATTCTTCCTATTCCATTTTTTACTGAATATACTCAAAAATCCTCCAATGACTGCTCCAATACAACCAGAAAAGGTGGACCCATCAATGAACCATAAAGACTATGTCGTCCCATACCTCTGTAATTTAGTAAATATGCAGTCATAATGCAGTCGTAACAAACGATGCTACACCGCCGACGAGGATGCCGATTCCCATTCTGGAACATAATCTTTTCATTTACTTCTCTATGTCTTCTGCTTCATTTCCCGATGCAAAAATCCCTGAAGATCCTCTCGAGGATATCGTCTGTATGGGTCGCTCCGATGATAAGGCCAACGCTGTCAAGCGCATCACGGAGGTCGAGGGCGATGAACTCTGCCGACATGCCTGACGTTGTTGAAGCAAGCGCCTTTTCCAAGCTCGTCTTTGCCTTTTCAAGGGCTGTCTTGTGGCGTTGATTTACCGCCCAGGAATGCTCTCTCGGCGGAACAGTCCCCTCTTTCACAAGCTCAACGAGGGCCATTCTCAAACCATCGAGTCCCGCGCCTGTCTTGCACGAGATCTCCGCGATCGTTTCGGGCCAGGCGGGCACATCGGCCGTTCGTTCGAGATCACTCTTGTTCATCACCACGATCGCAGGTTTTTCCCTGGCCTCTTCAATAACGCGCTTATCTTCATCTGTCAAAGGCGTTGATCCGTCGAGGACGATAAGGATGACGTCGGCCGCGCCGATCACCCCAAGGCTTCTCTTCACTCCCTCCTGCTCAACAACATCATGGGAATGCCTGATCCCCGCCGTATCCAGTATCTTGAACGGAAGCCCTTCTACATTCAGATATTCCTCCAGCACGTCCCGCGTCGTACCGGGAATATCGGTCACGATCGCCCTGTCCTGCTTCAGCAGGCGGTTCAGGAGCGATGATTTGCCCACGTTTGGTTTTCCGATGATCGCTGTCGCAATGCCGTCGCGCAGGACCTTGCCGTATCTATGGCTGGAGATCAGCTCTTCCACGTTTTGGATCGCGCTCCTAACCTCATCTACAAGGGGATTGCCGGTCGGGGTCTCGATCTCCTCTTCAGGAAAATCTATCCCCGCTTCCACGGCTGCAATGACCGAAATGAGGCAGTCCCTGAGAGCGGTCACTTCCGACGACAGCCCTCCCCTGAGCTGCTCATTCGCCGCCCGGTGGCTGAGTTCTGTCTTTGCGCGGATGATATCCATGACCGCCTCGGCCTGGGCAAGGTCTATCCGGCCGTTCAGAAAGGCCCGTTTCGTGAACTCTCCCGCCTCGGCCTGGCGTGCGCCTGACGCGATCAGGAGCTTCACGGTCCTCCAGAGCGGCATCATGCCGCCATGGCAGTTTATCTCGACGACGTCCTCGCGAGTATACGATGCCGGCGCGCGCATGACGCTCACCAGCGCTTCGTCGATGACATCGCCCGTTCGAATATCATGCACCTTTCCATAGAGCAGAGAATGCGATGGCTGGTCTTCAAGTCTCTTGGCATTACGCACCCTGAAGATCATCGACGCTATTTCTACGGACCTTGGACCGCTCAAGCGTATGATGCCGATTCCGCCCTCTCCCGGTGGTGTTGATACTCCGCAAATCGTGTCCTGATCAAGCATGGGCGTATATTACCACAAAGCACCGGACCCGAAAAACGTTCTTTTTGAAAAGCAATGAGCGATGATGTACGGAATCTGCTAATTATGATAAAATAACTCCTACGATCGACTAACCGATGTTCTTTTTCGATACGATCATCAAGGAGAGAACATGGACCAGCAAGCGCTCTGGGAACGGTACAAAAAATATCTCTGCCAATGCCCATCCGTCGCCCTGACCCTCGATATCAGCAGGATGGGCTTTGCCGACGATTTCTTTTGCCGCATGGAGCCCGAGATCCAGAAGTCCTTTGCGGCCATGGACGCCCTTGAGTCGGGCGTCATTGCGAATCCCGACGAGAACCGCATGGTCGGCCATTACTGGCTGCGCAGTCCTGCCCTTGCTCCCTCGCCTGAGATACGCCGCCAGATCGAAGATGCCGGAAGGTCCATCATTCAATTTGCCCGCAACGTCCATACCGGCAAGATCAAGCCCCAGAAAGCCCGTCGTTTTACCAATCTCCTGTGTATCGGCATTGGAGGTTCCGCACTCGGTCCTCAGTTCGTCGCCGATGCCCTTTCATCGACCGATGACCGGATGAAACCTTTTTTCCTGGACAACACCGACCCCGACGGTTTTGACCGGGTCCTTTCCGCCATAGGAGGCTGTCTTTCCAAAACACTGACCATTGTCATTTCCAAGAGCGGCGGAACAGCCGAGACCAGGAACGGTATGCTTGAGGTAATTCGGGCTTATCGCAATGCTGGTCTCTCTTTTGAGAAACATGCTGTAGCAATTACTGGAGTGGGAAGCAATCTAGATAATCGAGCCTTAAGTGGCAAGTGGATTGCTCGATTTCCAATGTGGGATTGGGTAGGTGGGAGAACCTCAATTACATCGGCTGTCGGTCTTTTACCCATGTCACTACAAGGTATTGATATATCAGATTTTATTGGTGGTTCCGCAGAATGCGATATTCTTACGCGAAGTAAGTCAGCAGGATCAAATCCTGCCGCCGTTCTCGCCTTAATGTGGTATCACGCAACCGGCGGGCGCGGTCAAAAGGATATGGTGGTCCTCCCCTATAAGGACCGACTTCAGTTGTTTTCCAAATATCTGCAGCAGCTCATCATGGAATCTCTCGGCAAGGAAAAAGACCTGTCGGGAAAGATCGTCAACCAGGGCATCTCCGTCTACGGCAACAAGGGCACGACCGACCAGCATTCCTATGTCCAGCAGCTCCGAGAGGGCGTGAAGAATTTTTTCGCTACGTTCATCGAGGTCTTGAACGACCGCGCCGGGCTCTCCCTGGCGGTCGACCCCGGCATCACGAGCGGCGACTATCTCAACAGTTTTCTGCAGGGAACGCGAAATTCCCTTTTCGAGAATGGCAGGGAATCCCTCACGATCACCGTTCAGAAGCTTGATGCCCGCACTGTCGGCGCGCTGATCGCGTTGTTCGAGCGTGCGGTCGGCCTCTACGCGACCTTGGTGAACATCAACGCCTACCATCAGCCGGGTGTCGAAGCCGGTAAGAAAATGGCCGGCGCGATCATCGGTCTTCAGCGAGAGGTCCTGGGATTTTTGCATAAGAATCGCGGCAGATCTTTCTCTGCGGAAGAGCTGGCAAAAGCTATCCGTGCGGAGGAAAAAGTCGAATCGGTGTTCAAGATCCTTGAACATGTATCGGCCAACAGGGACCATCGGGTCAAAAAGGCGGCCGACAAGAATGCCTTCCTGTCTCGATACGGGATGCCTCGCTAGGCTCGATCACTGAGGATAAATACTGTCGAGGTTCTTAAATACTGCGTTGATGTCCTCTCGGGTGTTGTAGAAATGCGGTGACAATCGCAGACCGCCGCCGCGTACATTCACCATGATCCCCCGCTCCCGCAACGCGTCCCGTACTGCTGCGGGATCAAAGCCGCCGGCGATCGTAATGTTCCCTCCCCGCTCTTCCCGATCGATCGGCGTCATAATTCCGAAATCCCTTTTTCCCGCTTCCCCGATGATACGGTCGCCGAGATCGAGAACACGTTTTTCGATATTCTTTATTCCGACCTCAAAGAGAAGTTCGATCGCCGCACCGAGCCCGAATATTCCCATTAAATTCTGCGACCCTTCCTCGAATCTCTGCGCATTGTCCTTCAACCGCAGAACGGGATGGTCGAAATCGAACTCGTTCCGTACGCTCTTCCAGCCCACGAGCGGCGGCCGCATGGCCTGAACAAGCTCCTTCCGGCAAAAGAAGACGCCGATGCCCTCCGGCCCGAGCAGCCATTTATGGGCGTCCGCCGCAAGAAAATCGATATTGAGCTCCCGCACATCCATGGGTAGGATACCGAGGCTTTGTATGGCGTCAACACACAGCAGGATCCCGCTCTTCCTGCATAACGCTCCAAGCCGCCTCAGGTCGATCCGAAATCCAGTCGAGTACTGTACGGAGCTTACGGAGATGAGACGTGTCCGACCGTCCATTAACCGTTCAATGTCCTCTATCAGGATCCTTCCACCATTCGCAGGTATGGCACGCGCTTCTACGCCCTTGCTCTTCAGATTGATCCAGGGAAAGATGTTTGAAGGAAAGTCCTTTTCATAGAACAGGACGTTGTCCCCGCTCTGCCAGTTTATGCCTTCCGCGACAAGGGAGAGGCCGTTTGATGTGCTCTTAATGAAGGCTATCTCGTCCGCGTCCGCGTTCACCAGCTGCGCACAGAGCTTCCTGACCCCTGCAACCCGCTGCGCCCATCGGGGATAGTGAAATGCCGCGCCCTCTGCGGATTCCCCGAGAAACCCATCGATCGCGTTCATTACACGGATAGATACCGGAGCAACGCCGGCATGGTCCAGATAGATATACTTTTCTGCAATGGGGAATTCCCGGCGATATCGTTCAGCGATTTTTGTATCCATGTCTCTTTATGTATACTTCCTTCTCCTCGCGTTTTAACTTCTTGAGGGCGTGTTCCTTCTTGAGAGCATCTGATCTGCTTCTGCACGGCTCTTGATGCACCAGCTTCACAGGAAGCCTGCCCCTGGTGTACCGTGCCGCAACCCCTTTCCGGTGCAGCAGAAGCCGGCGTTCCAGATCGTTCGTAATGCCGGTATACAACGTCCTATCCCTGCACCGCAGCACGTACAATAACCACTCTGCTCCTGCCGCTTTTGTCATCTCAGGATTCTATCCAAAAAACACATTTAATAGCAAGATGATTATAGACGCCATCGGAAAAAGGGTTTATTATTCCGCCATGAAAAAAGGTGTCGATTACATCGGCGTTGGTGCGGGTGCCATCATTTTTAACAAGGAAGGCAAGGTGTTCCTGGCAAAACGCGGTGCGGAAGCACGCAACGAAAAGCACCGCTGGGAGTTTCCGGGCGGCAGTGTCGAGTTCGGCGAGACCCTCGAAAATGCCCTGGTACGAGAGATCAGGGAAGAATACGGTTTTGTCGTCGAGGTAGTGCAGCTCCTCGATGTCGTGAACCATATCCTGCCCGAGGAAAAACAACACTGGGTCTCCCCCACTTATCTCTGCAGATACAAGAACGGCAAGCCTTCCATCAAAGAGCCCCATAAATGCGAAGAGATCGGCTGGTTCAACATCGGCGCCATTCCCTCCAAGGAACTTTCCAAGGCGTCCCAAAAGAGCCTGCAAAGCCTGAGAAAATACCTCTCTTCAGAATGACGATTCTCCTTTTTCTTGCAAACTATGAATACAGCCTATTCCTTCCCTGTTGAAGCCGTCCTGCTTCTGGGTCCCACGGGTTCCGGAAAAAGCCCCTTGGGCGAACACATCGCCAGGAACGGGTTCTTCGGAAAAAAGGCCCATCACCTTGACTTTGGTGCGGAGCTTCGCGCCATTCTTTCCCACAACGATCCATTACCATGCTATACCGCTGCTGAGATCGCTTTTATCAGGGGCGTTCTTGAGCAGGGCCAGCTTCTCGAAGACCGGCATTTCCCCCTTGCCAAAAAGATCATTGATTCGTTTCTCGAGCGCTCCTCCTTTTCCCCGAACGACGTGCTGATCCTCAACGGGATCCCACGGCATGCAGGACAGGCCAACGATATTGCTTCCGTAGCAGCGGTCCGTACGTTGGTCGTTCTCCAGTGTTCGGTCGATTCCGTGTTCAGCAGATTGCGGGACAATGCGGGAGGTGGCAGGACAGGACGGTTCGATGATACTGCCGGGCTTGTCGAGAAAAAACTTCGTTTATTTACTGAGCGTACAACGCCGCTTATTGATCATTATAAGAAAACCGGAACAACGGTCATCCCGGTCGTGACGAGCGGCATGACAACAGCCGAAGATGCCTTCCAGCAGATTTCAATGCCTGCCCCCGGTCACCCACCAGTCCCCTTTGTCGCTGAACCACCACAACGATGAATCCGTCTCAAGGATGACCCTTGCAAGTTCCTTTGCGCAGTCTGTTTGCAACCGTTTCAGCGAGAATTGAAGCCATTCATCGGCATACTTGTTTCCCAGATCCTTGTATTCCTTAAGGGCCAGGATCATCTCGAGCTGGTCGGCATCCCGCGCCAATCTTGCCACTTCTGTCGTTCCCCTCTCATATTCCAGCACCATCTCTTCTATCTCGCTTCCAAAAGGGAGCGTTGCAGCAAGATCCGTGACCGCTTTCTTTTCGTCGGCCTTCACATATTTTTTATTGACGTAATTAAGGTCGCCGGTCCGGGCTTCCGGCAGATCGTGGAACAGGCACATTTTTATCAGACGATCCACGTCAATGTCCTTCGCAAGTCTGCCGAGGGCATATCCGATATAGGTCGTCCTGAATATATGCTCGGCCACCGACTCCGCGCCGGTTCCAAGAAATTGGAATCCGCTTCTCGGCGTGCGTTTCAGCATTCCCGCCTCGAACAGAAAGTTTGCTATATTCTTCATGGCGGGTTCTTTTTCTTTACTCATTGCCGTGCATGCCTGTGTTCCCTTTTTTAAACGATCCGCACTTCCCTGCCTTCCATGGCAACGATCTGTCCTGAGCGGATCTTGCACCGTCTTTTTATTTCCACTTTACCGTCAACCGTTACTCTGCCTTCGGTAATCATGGTCTTTGCCAGGCCGCCGCTTTCACACATTCTCGTGACCTTTAAAAGATCGTTTAGCTCTATAAATTCTTTTTCCGCCAATTTAAATTCTTCCATTGTATTTCTGTTAACGTCCGTTCATGATTTTTTCGATGTTCGAATACAAACTCTTTGCTCGCTGCTGCGCTTCTCCTTGTCTGAAATTACGTCTATGGAAATTCCCTGAATTGAAAATATCCTTCGTCAAGGAAGTTATATTTGTTCTGCCGAAGGAAGAACAATACCACGCGCTTGCGAGAAAGGCCAATCTTTTTTTCTGAAACCGCCGCTTTTAGAAATATTATTTTTGAGCACCTCATTTTGCGTCTCTAAGATTATTATTACTTCACATATATAAAGAAAAACAGTAGTAGTAGTAGTAAGAGGTGTTGAAACGTGGGAAGTAAAAATAACGTGAGGAAAAAGAACGGGAATCAATCACGGACAAGGCTGATGATCCGTGAAGCAGAGAGAAGGGATTCGTGTTGATGAAAGAGTGCTTTTGGGAATCCACAGGGTTATAAGATGAGTTCCCACAGTGAACTGTGGAAAGAGCTGTAAGCCCTTGTTATCCCGGAGGCCAGGCGAATGCACGGCCCGACAACAGGTGAAGATGAACATGAAAGACCGCCTGACCGGCATCTCTTCCGTTGTTGATGACCAGACGATATCCTCCCTTGTCAAGCCCCCTCTTTTTTGCAAGGTTTTTGGCGACGAAGAACAGGTGTCCGATAATATTTCGGTCCTCTTCACCCATGCTTTGAATGTCCGAGATATGTTTATTCGGTACGATCAAGATGTGCGTAGGCGCCTGCGGATTGATATCCGCAAAGGCAACAGCCATCTCGTCGTTGTGCACGAGCTTCGCAGGCATCTTGCGATCAACGATCTTGCAAAAGAGGCAGTTCGGGTCCCTGCTCACGATATCGTCCCCCCTGAGGAAAACCGTCTAAAAAAACAAGATCGCTCTCCGGTATGACACGCCGGCCCGGTCTGGTCTACTTTTATGAGGAGCGTGTCCTGATCGCAGTCGTAGAGAATGTCCTTCACGCGCTGCACGTTTCCCGACGTTTCCCCTTTTTGCCAGAACTTTTGGCGCGAGCGGCTCCAGTACCAGGTGAGACCGGTCTCCACGGTCTTTTTCAGCGATTCCGCGTTCATATACGCGACCATGAGGACCTCGCCGGTCCTCCATTCCTGGATCACGGCAGGGATAAGACCCTTCTCATCGAATTTGAGATCTGCAGGTATTTTCATTGTGTTTTTTTATCACAATCGTGCGGAAAAGTCCAGAGGGCAGAAAAATGAAAGAGCCGGTCCTCCTGTTCAAGGGACCGGCTCACAGTGCAGAAATATTCTTCGGCTAGCCTGTTTCTTATATAAAGAGGTTGATCTGTGAATCAGCGGCGATATCAAGCCACGATGCGGCGCCGCCGACCTCGACACCGTCAACAATTGATTCCTTTTTGTATCCAAACAGATCCATGGTCATCTGGCAGGCAATGAGCTTGACGCCGCTTTCTTTTGCAAGGTCAAGGAGGGTCCCGATTGAGGCGACGCCATGTTTTTTGCACATCGACTTCATCATGGCCGTTGCCATTGCCTCCATACCCGGAAGCGACGACACCAGCGTCGGTATCGGCATGGGCATCGGCATGGCGGGGTTTCCCAGCGGCGAGACCTTCAGTCTGTCGGCGTTGTCCTTTTTGATGATCTCGAGACCGTAAAAGGTGAAAAAGATCGTTACATCGACATCCATGGCAGCTGCCGTGGTCGCAAGGATCAAGGGAGGATATGCCATGTCAAGCGTACCCTTTGACGCGATTATAGTCATCTTTTTCTGTGCCATTCTTTTATCTCCTCTTCCTCAAGCCGATTTTTTTATGTAGAAGGTGAATGTTCCCGATCCTTCATCCACCTTCAGAATCTCATTCCCGGTCCTCTTTGCCCAGGAGGCCATATCGTTCTTGGAGCCGGGATCGGTCGTCTCCACCTTCAGGACCTGGTCCTTGGCCAGAGTTTCAACGGCCTTTTTCGTTTTGAGGATCGGCAGCGGACAGCTTAACCCTTTTGCATCCAATACTTGATCAAATTTAATATCTGCGGACATAGCTTCATCCTCCTCCTTAGTCAAGAAATGTTATAGAAACAGACATCATGAAACAAGCGTTTTATAGTAGCCCATGATAGTTTCGAAGTCAAGCAATTTTTAGATTATACAACAGGGAAGCTTAATTAACAAGAACCAGCGAGAGGAGCTCGCTGTGAAAAAGACCTTGCCAGCCATGGGGTGTTCTGGTATAGTCTCTTTTTGTTGCCCCGCCGGCCTTTGATGATATGAGCAAGAAGCATGCTCAGCAGTGTTTTTCATGGACCCGAGAACACCAGCAAATACGGGGTCAGATAAACCGGACAAACAACCTCCTGACGCGCTCGTAACAATTTAATTAATAAGGAATATATCAATTGTCCACAGGTGTGGATAAGGGTGTGTGTAACAGTAGGGGTTTATTGAGGTAACTTATGGATTTAGCGAAGGTTTGGGAAGAGATCCTTTTCCTCATAGAAAACAAAATGACGAGGCAGGGGTACGATACCTGGTTTGCCCAATCAAAACTTGTTTCCTTTGACGGCTCCAAGATGGTCATTCAAGTGCCGAGCAAATTTCACCGTGACTGGATCAGGGAACATCACGGAGAGGTGCTGAACGATGTGATCAAAGAGGTGACGAAGAAGGATACCATCGAGATCGACTTTTACGTCGAGCCCCAGGAGCCCCAAAAAAAGACCTCCAGGACCGTAAAGGAAGAGAAGAAAGAAGACCGTCAGGAAAAAACCAACCTGCTCCATGACAAGAAGTACACTTTTAATTCTTTCGTCGTCGGCCCAAGCAATCAGTTCGCCCATGCTTCCGCCAAGGCGGTGTCGGAAGCGCCGGGCCGCGCCTATAATCCGCTCTTTATCTACAGCGGCGTAGGGCTCGGCAAGACCCACCTGGTCAATGCCATCGGCCATTTTGTTCAGAGCAAAGCGCCGCGCGCACGGGTCGCCTACCTTTCTTCCGAACAGTTCACGAACGAGTTGATCAGCCATCTGAGCCACAAGACAATGGATGCCTTCCGACTGAAATATCGGAACATGGACATCCTCATCATCGATGATATCCAGTTCATGGCCGGCAAGGAACGCACTCAAGAGGAGTTCTTTCATACCTTCAATACTCTCTACGAGGCTGAGAAGCAGATCGTGCTTACCAGCGACCGGCAACCCAAGGAGATCCCGGACATAGAAGAACGACTTCGGTCGCGGTTCGAAGCGGGACTTATCGCAGACATCCAGCCGCCGGACCTGGAAACGCGCATCGCCATCCTGAAAAAGAAAGCCGACCTCCAGAACATCAGGCTTCCCGATGCCGTTGCGGAATATCTTGCCACGATCCTCAAGAACAATATCCGTGAGCTTGAAGGAGGCCTCATGAGACTGGGCGCGATCGCCTCATTGACGAACACGGATATAACCGTCGATCTGGCAAAGGCGGAGATGAAGCACTTGGCAAATTTGCGGGAGAAGGTGATCACCAACGAGCTTATCCAGAAGGTCGTCGCGGAGTCCTTCGGGGTAAAACCGTCGGACCTCAAGTCCAAACGCCGGACCAGAACGGTCGTTTTGCCCCGTCAGGTCGCCATGTATCTTTGCCGTCAGCTTGCCGGTTCCTCGCTCCCCGAGACGGGCAATTTTTTCGGCGGGAAGGACCATAGCACTGTTATTCACTCCTGCAAGGTCATCGAAGAAAAAAGGGAAAAAGACCCCGAGCTTAAGGCCCGTATAGAGGCCTTGATAAAGCAGTTAAAATCTTGATTTTTCATTGTTTTTGGCGGGATTTTTGTGTTGCTATTTACCAGGCTTTCTGATAGTATTGACCATCTCGAGGGAGGCTTTCTGAATGAAACTGAAGATAAAGAAAGACGAAATCCTCAAAGGTTTACAGCGAATTCAGGGTGTCGTCGATAAGAAGAACACCATGCCGATCCTATCCAACATGCTTCTTGTTGCGGATGGAAAGGGTGTTGAGATCATCGCCACTGATCTTGAGATCGGGCTGCGCGGACGATACACGGCAGAGGTGGAAAAACCCGGCGCGGTAGCGGTCTCGGCGAAAAAAATGTTTGAGATCGTGCGTGAACTGCCGGAAGAGGACATCCAGATCCGCGTCGATGAAGGAAACTGGGTGAAGATCGTGTCCGGTCACTCCCAGTTCAAGCTGGTCGGCCTGCCGAAGGAGGAGTACCCCAGCATGCCCGATGTTGCCGAAGAGGGCATGATCGCCATGGATGGAGATACCCTCCGCGACATGATCAAGAAAACATTGTACGCAGCCGGTGAGAACGACGCGCGGTATGTGCTGAACGGCCTCTTCGTTCATCTTTCGCCGTCGAAGGGCGGGCTCAATATCAGGATGGTGGGCACCGATGGCCACCGCCTCTCCATGATCGACAGGATCGTCGATGCCAAGCACAAAGAAGAAAGCGTCATCATTCCGAAAAAGGCAATGATGGAGCTTCGCCGCCTCCTTGAAGAGGACTCGTCCCAGGGAGGGTTCCAGATAGGGCTCAGCAAGAACCACGCATTGTTCAAGCGGGACGGCCTGGTGATGGTCTCCAAGCTCATTGACGGCAACTATCCCAACTATCAGCAGGTGCTCCCGACGCAAAACACCAAGAAAGTATCGGTGTCCAAGGATATCTTCACCCATGCCGTAAAGCGCGTCTCGATCCTGTCAAAAGAAAAGACGAACGCCGTGAAGCTTCAGCTCGAGAAGGACACGCTCCTGCTGTCCACGAACAATCCCGAAGTGGGCGAGGCGAACGAAGAGCTTTCCATTGACTACAAAGGCGAGAGCATATCCATCGGCTTCAATTCGCGCTATCTCATGGACGTGCTTATGGCCATGGACAAGGAAACGATCACCCTGGAACTGAACGATTCCCTCAGCCCCTGCCTGGTCAAGGAAGAGGGGAACGACGACTATAAATGCGTCGTCATGCCGATGCGTGTATAACCGCTCTTTCTGTATACGAGGGCGGCGGGAACAATCGCGGGATTGAAGATCAATAACCTCATCGGAGAACGGTATATTCCGATTGCTGTTGTACATCGTTCAACGTGAAGTTCGGCAATGATGTGAGGGATTGACCGCGGTACGCGGTCGAATCCCTCTTTTTACGAGGAGCGGATGGAATACACTGCAGACAGCATTAAAGTGCTCGAAGGTCTTGAGGCGGTGCGAAAGCGGCCGGCCATGTACATCGGCAGCACGGGAAGCATCGGCCTTCACCACCTGGTCTATGAGATCGTGGACAACAGCGTGGACGAGGCCATGGCGGGCTTCTGCAAGAACATCGATGTCTTCATCCATGTCGACAACAGCATCACCGTCATAGACGACGGCCGGGGAATTCCCACGGAGATGCACACCATCCAGAAGCGCTCGGCAGCAGAGGTGGCATTGACGGTTCTGCACGCCGGCGGCAAGTTCGACGGCGACGTGTACAAGGTCTCTGGCGGTCTGCACGGCGTGGGCGTCTCCGTGGTGAACGCGTTGTCCGAGTGGCTTGAGCTCGAGATCAAACAGAAGGGGCAGGTGTTCCAGCAGCGATACGAGCGCGGCAATCCCCTGGCTCCTCTGGCGGTGACCGGCACGACCGCCGCAACGGGAACGAAGGTCACCTTCAAGCCGGACTTCCAGATCTTCGAAGACCGGGAGTACAGCTACGATATCCTTTCCACGCGGCTTCGTGAACTCGCCTTCCTGAACCGGGGCATCAAGATCACGATCCAGGACGAGCGATCCGGCAAGAAGCAGGCATTCCTGTACGAAGGCGGCATCGCCTCGTTCATTGAACACCTGAACAAGAACAAGACGCCGCTCCATCCCGCGCCGATCTATCTCCAGAAGGAGCGGGAAGGCCTGTTCATCGAGATCGCCCTTCAGTACAACGACAGCTATGTCGAACAGGTCTTTGCCTTCGCGAACAACATCAACACCCACGAGGGCGGCACGCATCTTGTAGGCTTCAAATCCGCCTTGACGCGGACACTGAACAGTTACGCCGTTTCGAGCGGCCTGCTGAAGGGCACCGAGGAAGCGCTCTCGGGCGACGATGTACGGGAAGGGCTGACGGCCGTGGTGAACGTACGCCTCACCAACCCGCAGTTCGAGGGCCAGACCAAGACGAAGCTGGGGAACAGCGAGGTCAAAGGCGTCGTCGAGACCATGGTGAACGAGGCCCTTGGCGCGTACCTCGAAGAGAATCCGACGATCGCGCGAAGGATCGCGGAAAAGTCCCTGAACGCCGCGCGGGCCCGCGAGGCCGCCCGCAAGGCGCGTGAACTTACCCGACGCAAGGGGCTTCTGGATTCCACGTCGCTTCCCGGCAAGCTCGCCGACTGCCAGGAGAAGGACCCGGCCCTTTCGGAAATATTTATCGTCGAAGGGGATTCGGCAGGCGGCTCCGCCAAACAGGGCCGGGACCGCAAGAACCAGGCCATCCTGCCGCTGAAAGGCAAGATCCTTAACGTCGAAAAGGCGCGCTTCGACAAGATGCTTTCGAGCGACGAGATCAAGGTCCTGATCACCGCCTTGGGCACAAGCATCGGGCCGGAAGAGTTCGATATCGCCAAGTTAAGGTACCATAAGATCATCATCATGACCGACGCCGACGTAGACGGCGCCCATATCCGGACGCTCCTGCTCACGTTCTTCTACCGCCAGATGCCCCTGATCATCGAGCGTGGCTATCTTTACATCGCCCAACCGCCGCTCTTTAAGGTAAAACGGGGAAAGACCGAGCGTTACATCAAGGACGATTCGCGCATGGAGGACTTCCTGCTCGACCTTGCCGCCGAGGACGTGGAGCTCTTCTCGCCCGAACAGGACGCATGGCTTACGGGAGAGCGTCTGACCGGCACGCTCAAGAAACTGGTGCAGTTCGAGAAGAACCTCGATAAGTTCAGGAGGAAGCGGCTCGATTCGGTCGTTCTCCGTGCCGTGCTCCTTGACAAGGCCTTCAGCAAGACCGCGCTCAAGGAAGAGGCGAACCTGAAAACGCTTGCAGCCTCCATCGAGAACTATATCAAGCAGTTCCATCCCAAGACCCGGATCGACTGGGCCATCGAACCCGATGAGGAGCATCAGGCCTTCAAGCTCCGGTTCGATACGAAATGGGACGCGATCCATTCGAGCATCGTCTTCGACGAGAACTTTGTGACCACTCCCGAGTTCCGGGAGCTCCAGAGCCTGTCCCCGGCGATTCTCGGGTTGAACGGCCCGGCCTACCGGCTGAGGGAAAAGGGCGAGGAGAAGAGTTTCAGTGATACGGACAGGCTGGTCCATTTTATCCTCGACCTTGGAAAGAAGGGGCTTTCGATCCAGCGGTACAAGGGCCTCGGGGAGATGAACCCGGAACAGCTGTGGGAGACAACCATGACGCCTGATAAACGGACGCTGCTACAGGTCACGATCGAGGACTCGGTCAAGGCCGATGAGATCTTCACCATCCTCATGGGAGATCAGGTGGAGCCGCGCAGGGCTTTCATCCAGCGACACGCGCTCGAGGCCAGGAACCTGGATATCTGAGTTGTCATCTGCGAACAGAACATACGGAATGAAGACGTGACGATCAGAGAGACCATTCTTCGCCCTCAGCGATATCTTCTGTTCGTTCTGCTCTGCTCGCTGACCGCGGCGGTGTGTGCGCCGAAGCATGGCGGCGAGCACGGGCCGCATGGGACGGCAGACCCGGAGGCATCAAGGGTCTGGAACGACGAGAGCGTCGAGCTGAACCAGGCCGGCAGATATCTTGAAGCTGCGGAGGCAGCCGACCGCGCGATACGGCACGATCCGAAGAATGCCTTCGCCTGGAACAACAAATGCGTGGCGCTTATCGGCATCGGCAACCACGCCGGCGCGCTCGAAGCGGCGGACAGGTCCCTTGAGCTGATGCCGAACAATGCCCTGGCCTGGAGCAATAAAGGCGTTGTCTTTCGTCTGCAGGGCCGGTACGACGCGGCGCATGCCGCGACGGAACAGGCCCTGAAGCTCGAGCCCCGGAACGCCCTGATCTGGTACAACAAGGCATCTTACGCCGCACTGAAGAACTCCCGGGAAGATGCGCTCGAGAGCCTGTCGCGCGCCTTTCTGCTCGATGGACGGCTCAAGGCGGCAGCCGGCCGGGAGCCGGACCTGGAAGGCCTTTGGAACGACCCTGGGTTCAAGCAGCTTGTCGGGTCCCCGCTCGAGAGCATTCCGTAGCTCGCAGCGGGTTAGCGAGCGTTGAGAATAGTATTATCTTGAGGATCGAAGATTCCCTGCAGCACGCCGCAGGGAGCTACACTCTCTTCCCAGGAAACGGTTGAAACCATGGAACAACAGGAAACCAAATCACAGATAAACATCGAGCAGGAGATGAAGACGGCCTATCTCGATTACTCGATGAGCGTGATCGTCGGTCGCGCCCTTCCCGACGTGCGCGACGGTCTGAAGCCGGTGCACCGCCGTATCCTGTACGCAATGTTCCGGGAAGGCCTCCTCCACAACAAGAAGTATTCCAAAAGCGCCGGCGTCGTCGGCGAAGTGCTCAAGAAATATCATCCCCACGGCGACAGCGCGGTCTACGACACCATGGTGCGCATGGCGCAGGATTTCAATCTTCGCTATCCCCTCGTGGACGGGCAGGGGAACTTCGGTTCCATTGACGGCGACTCCGCAGCCGCATACCGGTACACGGAAGCTCGGCTCACGAAACTGGCGGAAGAGCTGCTCGCGGACATCGACAAGGAGACCGTCGAGTTCGTCCCGAACTTCGACGACACGACGGTCGAGCCGGCGGTGCTACCGACGCGCGTTCCGAACCTGCTGATCAACGGCTCTTCGGGCATTGCCGTGGGCATGGCCACGAACATCCCGCCGCACAATCTCGCCGAGGTCGTCGACGGCCTGGTGATGTTGATCGACAATCCCGAGGTGACGATCCCCGAGCTCATGACAGCCATCAAAGGCCCGGACTTCCCGACGGCCGGATTCATCCACGGGTACGAGGGGATTCGCCAGGCCTATCTGACCGGGCGGGGCATCATCCAGATGCGCGCCCGCGTGACTATCGAGGAAGGCAAGGGCGACCGGGAGAGCATCGTCGTCACGGAGCTGCCCTACCAGGTCAACAAGGCAAGGCTCCTGGGGAACATCGGCGAGCTGATCCGCGACAAGAAGATCAACGGCATTGCCGAGCTCCGCGACGAATCGGACCGGCAGGGCATGCGCGTCGTGGCCGATCTCAAGAAGGGCGAGATCGCGAGCGTTATCCTGAACCAGCTGTACAAGCATACGGCCCTGCAGTCCACCTTTGGCGTGATCATGCTGGCGCTGGTGAACAACCAGCCCCGGGTCCTGAACCTCCGGCGCATTCTGCAGAACTTTCTCCAGCACCGCCGCGAAGTGGTCATCAAAAGGACCAAGTTCGACCTGCGCAAGGCCGAAGAGCGGGCCCACATCCTGTTGGGGCTCAAGATCGCCCTCGAGAACCTCGATGCCGTCATTGCCCTCATCAAGGCGTCCAGGAACCCCGACGAGGCGAAGACCGGCCTTGTGGCTGAGTTCAAGCTCTCGGAGATACAGGCCCAGGCGATCCTCGAGATGCGGCTCCAGCGCCTGACCGGGCTCGAGCGGGACAAGATCATCACCGAATACGAAGAGGTGCTTAAGGAGATCGCCCGGCTGAACGAGATCCTGGGTTCCGACCTATTGGTCATGAAGATCATCCGCGACGAGCTCCTGGCGCTCAAGACGGAGTACGGGGACGTCCGCCGCACCGAGATCGTTGCCTATACCACGGAAATCGGCATCGAGGACCTGATCAAGGATGAGGAGATGGTGATCACCATCTCCCATGCCGGCTATATCAAGCGGAACCCGCTGACGAACTACCGGGCGCAGCGGCGCGGCGGCAAGGGAAAGATCGGCATGGAAACGCGCGACGAGGACTTCGTTGAACGGTTGTTCATGGCGACCATGCACAGCTACATCCTTTTCTTCACGAACAAGGGCCGCGTGTACTGGCTCAAGGTGCACCAGCTTCCCGAGGCGGGGCGGCAGGCCAAGGGCAAGGCCATCGTGAACCTGCTGCAGATCGGCCAGGACGAGCGGGTCACCGCGGCGCTGCCGGTGCGCGAGTTCACGCCGGGCCACTATATCCTGATGGCCACCAAGCAGGGGATCATCAAAAAGACCGAACTCGAGGCCTACAGCCATCCGCGGCCTTCGGGCATCATCGCGATAACCCTCGAGGAGGGCGACGACCTCATCTCCGCCGAGGTGACCGACGGTACGCGCGACGTGTTCCTCGGCACCCGCGACGGGCTTTCGATCCGCTTCAACGAAGAAGACGTGCGCGACATCGGCCGCACGGGCAAGGGTGTCATCGGCGTGCGGCTCGAAGAGGGGAACGTGGTCATCGGCATGGAGATCGTGCGCGACGACTCCACGATCCTCACGGTGACGGAGAACGGCTTCGGCAAGCGGAGCTCGCTCGAAGATTACCGGAGCCAGAGCAGGGGCGGGAAGGGCATCATCACCATCAAGACGACGGAGAAGAACGGAAGGGTCGTCGGCATCGCCCAGGTATCAAAGGACGATGAGATCCTTCTCATCACCGGCAACGGCAAGATCCTCCGTACGCGGGCAAAGGACATCTCCGTGCAGGGCAGGAACACCCAGGGTGTGCGGCTCCTGGAGACCGAGGAAGGCGACAAGGTGAAGAGTCTCGCGAAGGTCGTTGAGCGGGATGACGAGAAGGACGCCATCGTCGAGAAGGACGGCCCCGTTTCACCGGTGGCGGGGAACGCGTAGGATGGGAAGGCGGCTGGTGGTCATGGTCGTCCTTGTCGCCGCGCTGGCGGGATGCGAGGTCTTCGACAAGCAGGCGGCGCTGGAGTACGAGGCGGCGACAAAACGCTGGTATGCCGGTGATTATCCGGCCGCCGTATCGATGTACATCGGCCTGGTAAAGAGCCATCCGTTCAGCCCTCATGCCGACAATGCCTTGTATTGGGTCGGCGTGAGCCAGTTCCTGTACCTGGGAGAGACCGAGAAGTCCCTTCAGACGTTCAGACTCCTCCTGAAAAAATATCCGCGCCGCGACATGGCCCCCGCGGCGCAGCTCTATATCGCCGAGATATACGAGCTGGGCTATAATGATTATCCCCGCGCCATCGAGGAGTACCGAAAGGCGGCCCACTACTCCGACAAGGACGTGCGCGAGAAAAGCCTGTACAGTCTCGCCGACAATCTCTTTCGGGTCGGCAAGACCGACGAGGCGCGGGACACCTGGACGGGGCAGGTCAAGGAATTCCCCCGCGGCGGGAAAGCGGACATCGCGTTCTACCGGCTCGGGACCCTGGCGTTCTCGAAAGGGAGCATCGACGAGGCGGCGGCCTATTACCGGAGGTCGCTCGAGGTAAGCAAGGACCAGGAGATCGCCATTAAGGCGAAGTACGCACTGGCCCAATGCCTGGAGGCCTCGGAACACCTGAAGGACGCCCTCGCGATCTACCGGGAGCTGGAGCCGTTGTACCAGAACAAAGAGGCCATTCAGATCAAGATCAGGGCACTTGAAACGCGGATCATCAAGAAAAGTTATTGACATATCCAGGGGAGCGTGTTACTTTTTATGCTCGATTTAAGGCTCGTCAGAGAGCGGACAGAAGAAGTACGGGCGGGGATACGCAGGCGCGGGGGCGAGATCGACCTCGGCGAATTCCTTGCGCTGGACGAAAAGCGCCGAAAGGCCCAGCAGGAAGCGGACGACCTTCGGCGAAAGCGGAACGACGTTTCCGAAGAGATCGGCAGGCTCAAGAAAGCGGGCCGGCAGGCCGATGTCCAGGTCGCCGAAATGCGGGCGGTTGGCGACTCCATTGCGGCGCTCGAGTCGGTGATCCGCGAGGCCGAAGATGCCCAGCGGAACATCCTGCTCACGATACCGAACCTGCCGCATGCGTCCGTTCCCGACGGCAGAGACGAGACCGCGAACGTTGAAGTGAAGCGGTGGTCGCCGATCGGGACCGAACCGCCGAAGCTCTCCTTCGAGCCCAAGCCGCACTGGGACCTCGCAGAATATCTTGATATCATCGATTTTGACCGGGCAGCCAAGATCACGGGCGCCCGCTTCGCTCTTTATAAAGGCATGGGCGCAAGGCTCGAGCGGGCGCTCATCAACTTCATGCTCGACCTTCATACCACCGAGCACGGCTATCTTGAGGTGCTGCCGCCGTTCATGGTGAACCGGGCGAGCATGACCGCCACGGGACAGCTTCCGAAGTTTGAGGAAGAGCTCTTCAAGGTGGAGAACGGCACATACTTTCTGATCCCCACCGCCGAGGTCCCGGTGACGAACATTCCCCGGGACGAGATCCTGCCTGACGAGGACCTTACGCTCAAGTACACCGCTTACACTCCGTGCTTTCGCCGCGAGGCTGGCTCCTACGGCAAGGATACGCGCGGTCTCATCCGTCAGCACCAGTTCAACAAGGTGGAGCTCGTGAAGTTCGCGAGGCCCCAAGAGTCCTATCAGGAGCTGGAGGCGCTGCTCGCCGATGCGGAAGAAGTCCTGAAGCGGCTCGGCCTGCCGTACCGGGTGATAACGCTATGTACCGGCGACATGGGCTTTTCCGCGGCAAAGACCTATGACATCGAGGTCTGGCTTCCCGCGCAGGACCGCTACCGCGAGATATCGTCGTGCTCCAATTTCGAGGAATTCCAGGCGCGGCGGGGCAATATCCGGTATAAACCGAAGGGCAGCAAGAAGACCGAGTTCGTGCATACCTTGAACGGCTCAGGACTTGCCGTCGGGCGTACGGTCGTGGCGATCCTGGAGAACTATCAGCAGCCTGACGGAACCGTAGCGATCCCCGAAGTGCTCAGACAGTATATGGGCGGGGCGGAGCGGATCGAGCCCAGGAAAAAATAACGGTCCTGCCGGTTTCGCAGAACGGCCTTGCCGGGCAGCCGGTGCGTTGAGAAAGAGGTTTCAGGAACGGAGAGATGGCCGAGCGGTTTAAGGCGGCGGTCTTGAAAACCGTTGAGCGAAAGCTCCGGGGGTTCGAATCCCTCTCTCTCCGCCATACATCAGTTTGAGATCGTGATAGCATTCGGAGAGGTGGCCGAGCGGCTGAAGGCAGCTGCCTGCTAAGCAGTTGTGGGGGTAACTCCACCCCGGGTTCGAATCCCGGCCTCTCCGCCAGTTTTGTTCGTACGGTTCAGAGCTCGCCATTCCTAAAAAGAATATCCTAGTGAAGGAGGAAGCATACATGAAGAGGATCGTAGCAGCAGTGCTGGTCGCCGGGCTTGTGGTCTCGTTCGCCGGCTGCAAGAAGAAAGAGGAAAAGCCGCAGCTTCCGGCCGGACATCCGAGCATGGAAGGCGGAAT
>JAGVOT010000087.1 GCA_020052615.1 Nitrospirota bacterium
ATGCGCGCGGCACGCGCCGCCGCTCGGCATGGCGATGCGGCGCTGCGGGATCCCCGCTGATGACGTAGACATCAATATCGCCGCTGCCCCGCACGATCTCGTCCAGGGGGGACCCGAAAAGTTTGTCCTTCCATCGCGCATGCGTCGGTTTCCCGACGATGATCCGGGTCACGTTCCGGCTGCGCGCGTAGGTCAGGATCTCTTCGCTCATCTTCGGACCGGAAAGAACGGCTGTTTCCGCCCCGAGGCTCTCCGCGAGCCGCATATGGTCGGCCAGCTGCCGGAGGTCCCGCTCCGACGGCCGGACTTTTGACGGGGCCTCGACATGCACGGCGATCCAGTCGGACCGCAGACCCGCGGCGAGCCTTCGTGCTGCGTGGATGAGCTTGATCGAACGGGGGTTGGATCCGACGCAGACCAGGATCCGTTCACCGGCAGGCCAGATGTCCTTGATCCCCTTGTCCCGGCGGTAGTCCTGCATCTGCTCATCGACGCGTTCGGCGGTTCGGCGCAGGGACAGTTCACGGAGGGCGATCAGGTTCCCTTTGCGGAAGAAGTTCTCGATGGCAGCTGCCGCCTGGTCCGGCATGTAAACCTTGCCTTCCCGCAGGCGCTGGATCAGGTCGTCCGGCGGCAGGTCCACCAGTTCGATCTCGTCGGCACGCTCCAGGAGGAAGTCGGGCACGGTCTCACGCACGTTGATGCCTGTGATCTGGGATACGACGTCGTTGAGGCTTTCCAGATGCTGCACATTCAGGGTGGTGTAAACAGAGATGCCCGTGCCGAGCAGTTCGTAGATGTCCTGCCACCGTTTCTTGTGGCGGGAGCCCGGGGCATTGGTGTGGGCGAGCTCGTCAACCAGCATGATGGCCGGTTTGCGGAACAGGGCCGCGTCGAGGTCGAATTCCTTTAAGAACGTCCCCCGATACTCGACCTTTCTGCGGGGCAGGAGTTCCAGCCCTGCGAGCAGCGCTTCGGTCTCTTTCCGGCCGTGGGTCTCGACAAGACCGACCACGATCTCCGCGCCCTCGTCGCGCTTCTGCCGGGCGGCCTCGAGCATGGCGTAGGTCTTGCCGACACCCGGTGCAGCGCCGAAGAAGATCTTCAGCTGTCCTTCCCGGCCGCGCTCCTCTTCACGTCGCGCCTTGTCCAGAAGCACATCAGGATCAGGCCTTCGTTCACTCATGTATCCGGCGCTCCCTCTCCGCAGCGCGTTCGATCGCGATACGGCACCTGCGGGTATTCTGGCACGTTTCCCTCGCAGCTGCAAATGCTATTTGCATTGTTCGCCCGATGTTCCGGTCTCCTTCATCAGCGCTCGTCGAGCGCAATGTTCAAAGCAAGCACGTTCACCACTGGTTCCCCGATGATCCCAAGCCGCTTTTCCTGCGTGTGTTGAGCGACCAGTGCGCGAACGGCAGCGTCATCGATCCCGCGGGCCATTGCAACGCGATGGAGCTGATACTCGGCTGCGGCAGGGCTGATATGCGGGTCGAGACCGCTGCCTGAGGCCGTGACCAGATCTACAGGGATCTTCGAAGTATTTCCCGGTTCCGCCTCACGCAAGGCCTTGATGCGTCCTTCGGCGGCTGCCGTGAGATTCGGATTGGTCGGGCCGAGGTTGGAGCCGGTCGATGCGGCGCCGTTGTAGGGATAGGGGCTTGTCGCCGAGAGCCTGCCCCAGAAGTACTTCGGGTCGTCGAACTGCTGGCCGATCAGCCGGGACCCGACGGCTTTGCCGTTCTTCACGATGATGCTGCCGGTCGCCTGTTGGGGAAATACTCCGTGAGCGATCCCGGTCACCGCAATTGGGTAGAGGACCCCGGTGAGTATCATGAACAGCAGCAGCAGCATGAGCGACGTGCGAATTAGTGCGACCATGGATCCCCCCATCCTAAACAAGATGCAGCGCTGCTATGAGCATATCCACCAGCTTGATCCCGATGAACGGCACGATCAGGCCGCCGACACCGTAGATAAGCGCGTTGTTACGCAGGATCACCGAAGCGCCCAACGGCCGGTATTTCACGCCGCGCAGGGCCAGGGGGACCAGGAAGATGATGATCAGGGCGTTGAATATCACCGCTGAAAGCACGGCGCTCTCGGGCGTTTTCAGACCCATGATGTTCAGCGCGCCGAGCGCCGGATAGATGGAGAGGAACGCGGCCGGCAGAATAGCGAAATACTTCGCCACATCGTTCGCGATGCTGAAGGTCGTGAGCGTGCCCCGGGTCATGAGCAATTGCTTACCGATCTCGACGATCTGGATGAGTTTGGTGGGGTTGGAGTCGAGGTCCACGAGGTTGCCTGCTTCCTTTGCCGCCTGGGTGCCTGTGTTCATGGCTACGGCCACATCGGCCTGTGCCAGGGCCGGCGCGTCGTTCGTGCCGTCTCCGGTCATGGCAACGAGCCTGCCGCCCTGCTGGTACTCCCGGATGAGCTTCAACTTTGCCTCGGGCGTTGCTTCTGCAAGAAAATCATCGACCCCCGCCTCTGCTGCGACCGCGGCGGCGGTCAGCGGATTGTCGCCGGTGATCATGATCGTTTTAATGCCCATCCTGCGCATCTCGGCAAAGCGTTCCTTGATCCCGCCCTTGACGATATCGTTCAGCCGAATGACGCCGAGCACCCTGGCCTTGTCGGTCACCACGAGCGGCGTGGCCCCCCGCTTTGCAATATCGTCGACGATCGCCCGGATCTCCGGGGGGAACGTGCCGCCCTGTTTTTTTACATACTGCTCCACGGAGTCGGCCGCGCCTTTGCGTATTTCCCGGCCATCGAGATCCACGCCGCTCATGCGCGTCTGAGCGGTGAACGGCACGAACGTTGCTCCCATCGTATGGATGTCCCGTGCCCGGAGTCCGTATTTTTCTTTTGCGAGCACCACGATGCTTCTTCCCTCAGGCGTTTCGTCTGCAAGAGAAGCAAGCTGGGCCGCATCTGCAAGGGCGTCCACCTGCACCCCCTGCGCAGGGATGAACTCCGTCGCCTGCCGGTTGCCAAGCGTGATGGTGCCGGTCTTGTCGAGCAGGAGGACATCGACATCTCCTGCCGCTTCCACGGCCCGACCCGACAGGGCGATCACATTTGCCTGGATCATCCGGTCCATGCCGGCGATGCCGATTGCGGAGAGCAATCCGCCGATCGTGGTCGGGATGAGACAGACCAGGAGCGCCACAAGCACGGTAATGGTGACCGGTGTGCCCTGCCCCGCTGCCTTGACGCTGAAGAACGAATAAGGAAGCAGGGTCACGCACACGAGCAAAAAGATGATCGTCATTCCGGCAAGAAGTATGTCAAGAGCGATCTCGTTCGGGGTTTTCTGACGCTTTGCTCCTTCGACCATGCTGATCATGCGGTCGAGAAAGGTCTCTCCCGGATTCGACGTGATCCGCACCACCAGCCAGTCGGACAGGACCGTTGTGCCGCCCGTGACCGCGCTCCGGTCTCCGCCGCTCTCGCGGATCACCGGTGCGCTTTCACCGGTCACGGCGCTTTCATTGACCGTTGCGACGCCCTCGACAACCTCACCGTCCATGGGAATGACGTCGCCGGCTTCCACCAGCACGATGTCGCCCTTCTTCAGCTGCGATGAGGCGGTCTTCGTGACTTCTGCGTCCGGTTTCGGTCTTGCCAGGCGTTTGGCCAAGACCTCGCGCCGCGTCTTGCGGAGAGAATCGGCCTGGGCCTTGCCGCGGCCCTCGGCCATGGATTCTGCAAAATTGGCGAAGAGCACGGTTATCCAGAGCCAGAGTGAAATTTGAAGGATGAATGAAGGCGATGCTTCGCCCTTTCCCGTCAGGACAGCATGAAAGAACAACAGCGTCGTCAAGGCGCTGCCCGCTTCCACGACGAACATGACGGGGTTCCTGATCTGGTGAGCGGGATTCAATTTTGCCAGGGAATCCTTGAGCGCTTTTTGTATGATGGCGGGATCAAAGAGCGATCTCTTTTTCGATTTACTGCTCATGGTATTCCTCCAGAAGGCTCCTGCTATCGTGCGGCCGTTACCTGTTCAGCGAGCGGCCCGAGCGCCCACGCCGGCAGGAACGACAGCGCGCCGACGATCAAAATGACCCCGATCAAAAGCGCTATGAAGAGCGGTGTGTGCGTCGGCAAGGTCCCCAGGCTCGCTGGCACCTGCTTCTTTTTTGCCAGGGAGCCTGCAATGGCCAGGACCGGAATGATCACCCAGAACCGTCCGATGAACATGGCGATGCCGAGTGCCGTGTTATAAAAGACGGTATTGGCGGAGAGGCCGGCAAAGGCGCTCCCGTTGTTGTTCGCCGCGGACGAGAAGGCATAGAGGATCTCGGTAAAACCGTGCGGGCCTGGATTGGCGACGCCGGCGACACCTGCCGCCGTGGCGACGCCCAATGCGGTGCCGACCTTCACCAGGGCATTGACGATCAGGATCACGAGCGCGGCCATCTTCATCTCGAACATCTCGATCTTTTTGCCGAGATACTCCGGCGTGCGTCCCACCATGAGACCTGCGAGGAAAACCGTGATAATCGCCATGACCAGCATGCCGTAGAGCCCGGAACCCACGCCGCCGAAGATGACCTCTCCCAGCTGTATCAGGAGCAGCGGATACAGGCCTCCCAGGGGTGAATAGGAGTCGTGCATGGAATTGACCGATCCGTTCGAGGCGGCCGTGGTGGCCGTGGCCCAGATCGCCGAGTTCACGATTCCGAAGCGCGCTTCTTTTCCTTCCATATTGCCGCCCGGCTGCAGATCGTTCGCGGACTGATCGACACCGAAAGATGCGAATCGCGGGCTGCCGCCTTGCTCGCTCCAGGTGCACAGGACCATCAAGGTGACGAGGACTATCGTCATTGCTGACAGCAGCGCCCAACCCTGGCGGATGTCGCCGACCATCCTGCCGAAGGTGATGCAGAGAGCGGCCGGTATCAGCAGGATCGCCAGGACCTCCAGAAAATTGGACAATGCGGTAGGGTTCTCCAACGGGTGGGCTGCGTTTGCATTAAAGAACCCGCCGCCGTTCGTACCGAGCTGCTTGATGGCGATCTGAGAAGCAGCGGGGCCAAGCGGTATGACCTGCTCCTTCATTTCCGCCTTCTCGGTCACGGGATTGCCCTTTTCATCCTTGACCGGGCTGCCCTTGTCATCGAGCTTCGGTTTATCGTAGGTGATCGTCTGGGCGAGCTGCACGGTCTTGTATCCGCTGAATGTCTGAACAACGCCTTGAGATACGAGCAGCAGCGAATACACGAGTGAAAGGGGTATCAGGATATACAGCGTGGAGCGGGTGAGATCGACCCAATAATTGCCGATGGTCTCGCTGGAATGTCTCGTGATCCCCCGGATCAGGGCAACGAGCACGGCCATGCCTGATGCGGCTGACACGAAATTCTGCACCCCAAGCCCTGCCATCTGTGTGAGATAGCTCAAGGTCGTCTCGCCGCCGTAGGACTGCCAGTTCGTGTTGGTAATGAAGCTTACCGCAGTGTTGAAAGCGAGATCGGGCGGGACCCCTGCGAACTTTTGCGGATTAAGCGGCAGCATACCTTGAAGCCGTTGCAGAAGGTAAAGAAAGAGGAAGCCCGCCGCGCTGAAGAGAAGCACCGCGCCGGCGTATTTCTTCCAGCTCATTTCCTCATCAGGATTGATGCCGCAGATCCGGTAGAAGAGACGTTCAACCGGCCCGAGCGCCCGGTTCAGGCCGGATGATCGCCCTTCGTAGACCCGCGCCATGTAGACACCGAGCGGCTTCGCCAGGAGCATCAGGACGCAAAAGTACAGGCCCATCTGCAGATAGGCGTTCCCGGTCATGAGAATGCCTCCGGATTGAGCAATGCGATCAACAGGTAGACCAGCAAGCCAACGGCGATGATGCCGCCGATCCAATAGAAAAGCTCCATGACGATCCCCCTAGACCCGGTCCACGAGCATCACGAACAGCCCGCTTGCAGGGAACAACACTATGCTTATGCCGACGAACATGATGTCCATGACCAGCCTCCTGTATATAAGTATAATCGTACCTTGCATTAAATTGCCGCTAAAACCGGTCAAATTATCATTAAGATTTCATAAAGATGGAAGGAGGGGTTACATTCAAAGATTTCCATTCGGCTGAGGCGATAGCGGTGGTCGGACGAAAAAAAAAGCCGGGCCCCCTTCATCAAGGGTCCCGGCATGCGCTCACCTGGTTATGGGTGAAAGCTGTTGAGATGTCGTAGTACAGGAAGAACTCGCAGTGATGGGGATGGGGATGGGGACGCTCTACCTGAGACCGCAGCTGTTGAAATAGCTCGAATACTGCTTATCGGTCACCAGGATATGGTTCTGCAGCCAGTCCTTCAGGAAGTTCAGCACATTGATTGTCAGGACAAAGCCCTTCCCATCCACGCGGGCCTTCAGATCAGCGGCCTTCCCGACGAAACCATCGTGCTCCGCCTTATGAACCGCATGGCCGGGAAAGCTGTAGATCCGCATATACTTCTCCTCGGTGCTGAAATGGACCGTTGCGTAATCGACCATCTCGGTTATGATCTTTCCCTGCGTTTCCTTTCCCCGCCCGGCGACGAGCGCTTCATGGAGCGTATTGATCATGCCCACGAGGCGCTTGTGCTGCTCGTCGATCTCCCGCACGTTGACGCTGAACTCGTCCGACCACTGTAAAAACGGCATGGCATTCCCTCCTGTCTGACCGATCTGCGAGCGGGATTTACCCAAGGCGGCTGCCCCGGGACGTCCCGTCCGTCGTACCTGCGCTGTCAGTGCAGAAAATTGCATGTAACGAGAAAGAAACCGGGATCCCTGGTCGGGATCCCGGCGGGTTTCAGCACGGTGCGAGGCAGTTCCTAGATGTCGTAGTACAGGAAGAACTCGTAGGGATGGGGCCGGAGCCGGAGGGCGTCCACTTCCTTGGTCCGCTTGTAGTTGATATGCATCTCGATGGCGTCCTTGGTGAAGACGTCGCCCTTCATCAGGAAGTCGTGGTCCGCCTCGAGGTTGTCCAAAGCTTCTTCCAGCGAACCCGGCATGGACGGCACGCCGGCAAGCTCCTCGGGCGCCATATCGTAGATATCCTTGTCCAGCGGCTGGCCCGGATCGATCTTGTTCTCGATGCCGTCCAGGCCCGCCATCAGCATGGCCGCGAAGGCCATGTAGGGGTTGCACGACGGGTCGGGGAAGCGGACCTCGATGCGCTTCGCCTTCGGATTCGCGCTGTACATGGGGATGCGGACCGAGGCCGAACGGTTCCGGCTCGAGTAGGCCAGGTTCACCGGCGCCTCGAAACCCGGGGTGAGCCGCTTGTAGGAGTTCATCGTCGGGTTGGTGAAGGCCGCGATGGTCTTGGCGTGCTTCAGGATGCCGCCGATGTAGTGGAGCGCCATCTGGGACATGCCGGCATACTGGTCGCCGTGGAACAGGGGCTTGCCGCCCTTCCAGATGGACTGGTGGGTATGCATGCCGGACCCGTTGTCGCCGAAGAGCGGCTTGGGCATGAAGGTCACGGTCTTGTTGTGGCGCTTGGCCACGTTCTTGATGATGTACTTGAAATACATGACCTGGTCGGCGCACTTGACCAGCGGATTGAACCGGATGTCGATCTCTGCCTGGCCCGCGGTAGCAACCTCATGGTGCTGCCGCTCGACGTAGATGCCGACCTTCTGCATCTCCATGACCATCTCGGAGCGGATGTCCTCCTGGGAGTCGATGGGCGGCACCGGGAAGTAGCCTTCCTTGTGGCGGGGCTTGTAGCCGAGGTTCGGCTTTTCGTCGCGGCCGCTGTTCCAGATGCCCTCGGAGCTGTCGATGTGATAGTAGCCCTCATGGGAGTTCTGGTCGAAGCGCACGTCGTCGAAGATGAAGAACTCCGGCTCGGGACCCATGTAGCAGGTGTCGCCGATGCCCGTGGACTTGAGGTACGCCTCGGCCTTCTGCGCGATGAAGCGCGGGTCGCGGGAGTAGCGCTCCTTGGTGATGGGGTCCACGATATTGCAGATCAGCGACAGCGTCGCGTACTGGGTGAAGGGGTCCATCACCGCCGTCTCCGCATCGGGGACTACGAGCATGTCGCTCGTGTGGATCGACTGCCAGCCGCGGATGCTCGAACCGTCGAACCCGAGGCCTTCCTCGAAGATCCCTTCGGTCAGTTCGTCCACGGGAACGGAAAAGTGCTGCCACAGCCCTGGAAAATCCATGAACTTGAAGTCCACCATCAGTGCCTTGTTCTCTTTTGCCATTGCCAGTACATCTTTGGGTTTCATTGTGCCCTCCTCCTCTACATCGGTTATTAAGAAATTTAGTAATTAGTTATTGAGGGAGGGCCACGCCGCCTCACCCTTAATTACTCAATCACTATTCACTGATGACTATCTTCAGATCGCCGACTCTCCCCGTTCGCCCGTCCTGATCCGGATCACTTCTTCCACGGGGATGATGAAGATCTTTCCATCGCCGATGCGGCCGGTCTTAGCCGTCGTTTCGATCGTTTCGATGATCTTCGGTACAAGGTTGTCGGCGGCAATGATCTCGATCTTCACCTTGGGCAGAAAATCCACGACGTATTCGGCACCGCGGTACAGTTCGGTGTGGCCCTTTTGCCTGCCGAAACCTTTTACCTCGGCCACCGTGATACCCTGGACGCCGATGGCATTCAAGGCGTCCTTGACCTCATCGAGTTTGAAGGGCTTGATGATCGCTTCGATCTTCTTCATGGATGGCCTCCGATGGAAAAATATATAGCAATTCCAGTGCTAAAGTTAAATTATATATATTTCAATTGGTTATATAAGCATAAAAAAGGATCGGCTGCCTATTATGTAAGCAGCCGATTAAATTATGGGCAATAGTATTACAGTATAGCCTATTTCTTGACCTTCTTGGTCTTCTCTTCCCGTTCTATGCGAGCACCCTCTTCCAGGAACTTGAAGGATATCTCTTTTTCGATATCCTCCTTGATCGCCTCAAGGGAAATGAAGTCGCCCTGCTGCAGTTCCTGGACCTTGGTGGCCACATCGCGATAAGATGGATCGATGGCGAAGACCTTCTGGAATTCCTCGAGGGACGACGGATTGTTCCCGACCCCCTGGAAGGCCAGGCCCAGGTCATAATGCATCCCGACCCGTTCTTCGCTCGCTTCGCCGAAGCTATAGGAATAGCCCAGCGCGTTCTGGATCTCGAGGATCGCGGTCTCGTAGTCCCCCTTCTCCAGATAGCAGAGACCGAGCATGTAGCGGCTCTGAATGAACTTTGGCTCCCCCTCGTTGGTCATGTTGAACTCGGAAACAGCGTCGTCAAGAAGACCCATTTCGCGGTAGGCAACGCCCAGATTGTAGTGGGTGTCCTCGTCCTCTTTCTTCTCGTGGTCCTCGACGCCCTTCTTGAACTCCTCGAAGATCTCGTCGAGGCTCTGATCATGGGACGCGGCCGGCGTCTTCTGCGCCGGGGCGGTGCTCAGCTCATCGCGAAGCTCCGCCGCAAGATCGAAGAAATCGCCGGACGCTCCCGAATCTTCCTGCTCCGCGGGCGGCAGTGAAGGAGCCTTGGGGGCTTTGGCGCCCTTGATCTCCCGCGCAATATCAGCAAAGGACTCCTCGAACTCCGAGGACTCGTCGACCCGTTCCGGGGCCTCCTTGGCCTTGGGGGCCGCTGCGCCCTTGATCTCCCGGGCAATATCGGCGAAGGACTCCTCGAACTCCGAGGACTCGTCGGCTCGTTCCGGGGCCTTCTTGGCCTTGGGGGCCGCTGCACCCTTGATCTCCCGGGCAATATCGGCGAAGGACTCCTCGAACTCCGCGGTCTCGTCAGCCGGTTTCGGGGCCTTCGCCGGCTTCTTTGCGGCAGGAGCGGCCTTCTTCCCCTTCCGCATCTCGGTGATCTCCTGCATAAGGGACTTGACCGAATCGACATCGGTCGCGGTCACAATGTCCTCGGTCGCCCCGGAGCCCGCATCGACTATACTTTCGAGACCCTCCACAGCGTCGGCAAGCCGGGAGAACTCCTGGTACTCTTCCTTCTCCCGGGTGATCTCGACGACACGGTCCATGGCTCGCCGGTCTCCGGGTTTCAGCTCCAGGATCCGCTCATAGTGTTTCCGAGCCTCATCGAACAATCCCTGCTGGAAGTAGAACTCCGCTTCGGACCAGAGCTCGGCGGTGTCCGTTTCAGCGATATGCGCCTGAACAGGGGCCGGGGCTTCTTCCTCGGCCTCCTCAAAGAGCATTTCGTCCCCGAATGAGACCTCCTCGGCTTCCTCCGGCTCGACAGGGGCGCGGCGGGACCTCGCCGCAGCGGGAGGTTCAACGGCAGGCGGGGCTTCGTGCGAAGGTCCTTCTTCATCCAGTCCCGCTCCGGGGATATGGAGCTCATCGACAATTTCTTCTGCCGGCGTTTCCAGATCCAGGTCGGGAACAGCGAGGTCCGGAACCTCGGGGATCATCTCGATGGACTCGGGCTCCTCGATCGTCTCTATGACCTCGGGTTCCTCGACAACAGCCCCCACGCCCAGCTTGGCCATGATCTGAACGTTGCCGGGCGCCAGTTCCAGGGCGGCCTGGAGCACTGATCTGCTCTCCTGCTCGCGCCCCAGCTTTTCATAAAGCTCGGCGAGCATCAGCGCCTGGACCACCGCCTTCCCGGTGTTCTTCTGCTCACGGTACAGATCAAGAAGCCTGGCGCGCAGCTTCGGGTTCTCGGGGAAGGCCCGGATGGCCCCTTCGAGCTGCTCTACCGCCTTGGCACCGAGGCCATACTTAATGAGCACGTCCACTTCGGTGAGCGCCTCGACGATGGAGTGGTCTTCCTCCTCGACCGGCGCTTCCATGACCGGCTGCGGGGCCGTCACGGGCAGTTCTTCGAGTACCGTCGCAGGCTCTTCCACGGTGAATTCCTGCGCCGGAGGTGGTACAGGCCCCTTTGCTTCTGCCGGCGCGGCCGATAGCCCGCTGAGCCGCTCCTTGACCTCGTACAGGTCCGGGGCCAGGATCCCGGCCTTTGCGAGCACCTCGCGGGCATCATCGGTGCTTCCACGCGCAATGAGGGCATCTGCCGCCTGCACAAGTTCCCGCGCGCCCTCCGACGAGCGGCCGAGCCTGGAGAAGAGTTCTGCAAGGGCCGACGCGCCCGCGACGGGGTCATGGGCAACGGCAATGAAACCCTTCAGGATCTCGGCGGCTCCGGTGAAATCCACGGTCTCCGCCTTGTGCTCGGCGAGGGCGACCGCCTGTTTCAAAGCCTTGTCGTAGTCCTTCTTGGAGAGGTGGATCTGGTAGAGCTTTTCGCGAAGATCAAGGCGGGATGGATCGAGCGTCAGGAGCTTCTTATAGACCTCACCGGCATCTTCCGCGCGACCTGCCTTCGTGAGGGCCTCCAGGTAGAGATCGATGAGCTCCTGGTTCTCCGGGTCGTTCTCGAAGGCCGGCTTGAGCGCCTTACAGGCCTCGACGAACTTCCCTTCCTTGAAATAAACGATGCCGGCCTTGTGGTAGACCGCTTTATTGTCCGGTTCCACGGCCAGGACCTTCTCGAACATCTGGCGCGCTTCCTGGAACGCTTCTTTCGATACGTGCTGATCGGCCGCATCAAGGTAGGCCTTGACCCCCTCTTTCCGCATGCCCTCCTTGAGATACATATCCGCCAGCTTCATGCGGAACGCCACATTGGCGGGGCTCAGGTCGGCCATCTTCTGGTAAATGCCCAGGGCCTTGGGCATATCGTTCTTCTTCTTATAATGATCGGCGACGACCTTGTAACTTTCGAGGGCGTTCCCGGTGAGGCCTTTATCGGCGTTCATATCGCCGAGGGCGAGATGGACCTCGACCTTGTCGGGATCGATATTGAGGACCTTTTTGTAGAGGGCTATGGCCTTGGAGGTGAACCCGTCCTCGGCGAGCAGGTCGGCTGCGCGTTTGTACGCATCCACCGCCTCGGCCTTGGAGTTCTTCTTGAGGCACAGGTCGCCGATGGTATTGAAAAGGGTGGCGTCGTTCGGCGATTCCTTGACGAGCTTCCGCCATTCGGCGATGGCCTTGTCGAACTGGCCTTTGCCCGCGAACTTCTGCGCTTCTTTGATAACGGTATTTCTGTCAACGGCCATAGCGTAACAAAATACCACACTTGTCGGGAAACTGTCAACACAGATTCGAGCAGAAAAGCCATCTTTCCCTTGATTTTTCAATATAATCGTGGTAAACATGGAACCCATGGCGATTCGCGATATAAAAAAGCTTCCCGACCCCGTGCTGCGTAAAAAAACTGCCTCGGTAGGGGCCATCGACGGCGATCTTTGCCGCCTGATCGACGATATGGTGGAAACCATGCACGCGGCGCCGGGCGTCGGCCTGGCGGCCAATCAGGTGGGTGTCTCCCTTCAGGTCGCTGTCATCGATATCGGTGATCACGAGGAGGAGGGAAAGAAACACCCCCTGGTGGTCCTGATCAATCCCGAGGTCCTTTCCCTTGAAGGTACCGTCGTGGCCGAAGAGGGCTGCCTCAGCGTCCCTGATTTCACCGAGAAGGTGAAGCGCGCTGCCCGGATCAAGGTCCGGGCGAAGGACCGCGAGGGCAAGACCTTCGAGCTGGAGGCAGACGGTCTCATGGCGAAGGCCCTGCAGCACGAAATCGACCACCTCAACGGCATTCTGTTCATAGACCGGTTAAGCCCCATCAAGAAGAGCATCTTCCGGCGAAGAATGAAAAAGGCCCTCGCAGAATCAGCGTAAGAGACTAGGCACGCATTTCAAACATTCCAGGTCCCAGATAAATGCCAAATGCCGGACACCGCATTCGTCGACATCTTGGCGCCTGAAAATTTGAATTTGGAAATTATTGGGGATTTGTCGCTTGCGATCTGGAGCCTCCGATGAAGGTCGTTTACATGGGCACACCTCTCTTTGCCGTCCCGCCGCTCCAGTCGCTGATCACGGCCGGCCATGAGGTTGTCGGCGTGGTCACCCGGATCGACAAACCGGCCGGACGGGGCAAGGTCCTGACGCCGCCGGCGGTCAAGGTCGCGGCCATGCGGTCGGAGGTGCCCGTGTTCCAGCCGAAGCGGATACGGGAGCCCGAAAGCGTCGCGGCGATCCGGGCGATGGGGCCCGACGTGATCGTGGTTGCAGCCTACGGCCAGATCCTGCCCCGGGAGGTCCTGACGCTTCCGAAATACGGCTGCATCAACATCCACGCTTCGCTCCTGCCGGCCTATCGCGGCGCGGCACCCATCAACTGGGCCATCATCAACGGCGAAACACGGACGGGCGTCACCATCATGCAAATGGACGAGGGCATGGATACCGGCGGGATCCTCGCGCAGGAAAGCATGCCCATCGGCCCCCACGATACGGCAGGAGACCTGAGGTCAAAGCTCTCCGAGCTGGGCAGCAGGCTTCTCATCGACACCCTTTCCCGCATCGAGTCGGGCGGGTTGACCGCGGTTCCCCAGGACAACAGCAAGGCTTCGACAGCGCCGCTCCTCAAGAAGGACGACGGGCTGATCGACTGGACGATGAGCGCCCGGGAGATCCATAACCGCGTCCGGGGTCTGTCCCCCTGGCCCGGCGCGCATGGCTACCTCGAGGGAAAGCTGCTTAAGGTCCTCGCGACCGACATCGCCGAGGGATCGGGCGCACCGGGAACGCTGTATGAACAGGACCGGGACAGCCTGGCGATGGGCACCGGCAGCGGCCTGCTCCGCATCGTGACCATCCAGCCCGAGGGAAAGAAACCCATGTCAGCCGCGGAGTTCCTGCGGGGACACCGGGAAGCTGTGGGGAAGAAATTCTCGAAAAGTCCGTAAGGGGTTAGGCGTCAGGGGAAAAGGCAAATGCTGCCGTTTTCTTTTGTCGCCTAACGCCTGTCGCCTGCCGGAAGTTTAAAAGTATGTCCGAACCGAAAAAAAGAATCTTTATCGGCCTCATCGTTTTCACGGTCTTCCTGATCACGGCGATCACCGTGGGGCTCTATCTGATCCCCTACATCGGGCTCAGGAACATCCACCCCCTTGCGCCGACGGTGGTATGCGCCACGATGGGTCTGGTCATCGGAACGCTCATCGTGGGAGTGGGGCTCCTGATCACCACGCTCATGGCGGGAAAAGAGGTCTTCTTTGCGTCGAAGCTCCGTGGCGTCGTGGTCGAAGTGCTCTTCCCGATCATGATCGTGGTGGGCAAGCTCCTCGGCATATCCAAGGAAAAGATCCAGCAGTCCTTTGTGGAGGTGAACAACCTCCTCGTCAAGGCCAAATGCAGCGGCTCCCGTCCCGAACGCATCCTGCTCCTGATGCCCCACTGCCTCCAGTTCAGCGACTGCGGCATCAAGATCACCAGCGACGTCAACAAGTGCCAGGCCTGCGGCAAATGCAAGATCAAGGACCTCGTGGAGCTGGCCCACCGGTACAAGGTCCATCTCTCCGTCGCCACGGGCGGGACCCTGGCACGGCGGCGCGTGGCGGAAGCAAAGCCCCAGGCGATCATAGCGGTTGCATGCGAGCGAGACCTTACCAGCGGCATTCAGGACTCCTACCCCCTGCCGGTCATCGGCATTCTGAACGACCGGCCCTTCGGTCCGTGCTTCAACACCAGCGTGGACATTTCCAAGGTCGCCGAGGCCCTCGAATTCCTTGCGCGTGGACAATGTGAAACCCGTGCCGCACAAGGATAGGCCGCGGGAACGGGCCCTCGCCGTCCTCTGCGGGGCCGAACGCGGAACCTTCGCCGACTCCCTGCTGGAGGCCTCCCGCAGGGAATTTGACGGACGGGACAGCGCCTTTATCCTGGAGCTGGTGTATGGCGTCCTCCGGAACCGTTCATGGCTCGACTGGACCCTTGATCGATTCTCGGCAAATCCCGTTGCTACGACCGACAGCGGGACGCGGAACATCCTGCGCCTCGGCGCCTACCAGTTGCTGCTCCTTGACAAGGTGCCGGCCAGCGCCGCCGTAAATACCGCGACAGAGCTGGCCAAGGAGTACGGCAGAAAATCGGGCTACGTGAACGGTCTCCTCCGGAACCTGGAACGAAGCAGGAACGCCCTGCCCCGTCCCGCCTTTGACGAGCCGGTCCGGCAGCTCAGCGTGCAATACTCCCATCCCGAGTGGCTGGTCCGGCGCTGGGTCGGACGGTTCGGGCAGGAACGGACCGAGAAGCTCCTCGCCGCGTGCAACCGGCCCGCGCCGCTCGTCATCAGAACGAACATCCTGAGAACCACGCGGGACAAGCTCAAGCAGACGCTCGTCGCGGAGGGCGCTGAGGTGCGGGAAACGCGGTATTCGTCCGCAGGGATCGAGCTGCTGTCATCGCCGGGCCTGACCGATCTCGCCGCATTTCGCGAGGGCCGGTTCCTGGTGCAGGACGAGGCAGCGCAGCTCGTCGGGATGATGGTGGCGCCAAAGGCCGGGGAAGCGTTGCTCGATGCCTGCGCGGCGCCCGGCGGCAAAGCGACCCATCTCGCCGAGCTCATGGACAACCAGGGAAGCGTGGTCGCCCTGGACAGCGATGCGGGCAGGCTCAAACGGGTGGCGGAGAACAGCGCCCGGCTCGGGACGACCATCGTACGGCCCGTGACCGGAGATGCAGCGATATTCGAGGAAGGCCTTTTTGATAAGGTGCTGGTCGACGCACCCTGCTCCGGGCTGGGGGTCCTTCGGCGGCATCCCGACGGCAGATGGAACAAGAGCGGGAAGATCGTTGCGGAACGGCAGGCCGTCCAGAGGTCCATCCTGGCGAACTGCGCCTCGCTCGTGAAGCCGGGCGGCGCGCTGATCTATGCGACCTGTACAACGGAACCCGAGGAGAACGAGGACCTGATCAATGCATTCATCGCATCGGGTCGCGGCGCATTTCGGATCGATGACCCCCGGCCGTACCTCCCTCCCTCTGCGGTGCCGCTTATCGGTCCCGAGGGATTCTTCCGGACCTTTCCCGATGAGCCTTCCCTGGACGGCTTCTTCGCTGCACGACTGATTAGAAATGGATAGGGATCAGGGATTATAATTACACTCCAGATCCCGGAAAACGACTAATTGACAACAGAATCCCGGCAAAATACCGGCATCGCAGACAAAAGCGATTCAGGTCTTGAACGCAGATTTTCACTGAACTTCTTATGAAAAAACCATGCAAATTCTTCGCTTGTTACAGCGTCAATCATAGTTGTTTTCATAGTTCTTTCAGCGTTGAAGCCCTGTGGCGTCAGTTGTCCCTGTTCTTCACTTGCATATTCACTTGACTGTTGGTAAAATACGTGCTCACCTTTCCTCATGAACCGGTTTATTAAAGGCATCGGAATATTTCTGACGCTGATCGTGGTCGGCGTGGCAAGCGCCGTTGCGGTCATCGCCCTGCTTCTCCGCCAGGAGGAGGTCCGGGTCCCGGACCTGACCGGCCAGGACATTGTCACGGTCATCGAAGTGGTCGGCCAGCAGGGCCTGCAGCTCAAGGTTGATCGCCGGGAACCGAGCCAGACAGTGCCGAAGGATGCCGTGATCTCCCAGATACCGCCGCCGGGAACAGGCCTTAAGAAAGGCCGTGCCCTGCGGGTAGTGGTGAGCCAGGGTCCCAGTGAACTGCTTGCCCCCAGACTGGTCGGCGAGCAGTACCGCAGGGCGGAGCTCCTCCTGCGGCAGGGAGGCCTCCTTGTTCTCGACATGGCCCGGGTATGGTCCGATACGATCGAGCGCGACATGGTGATCGCCCAGGACCCGCCGGCAGGCACGCCCATCGAACGCGGCGGCAGGATCAGCCTCCTGGTCAGCCTCGGAAAAAAAGGCAGGATGTATGTCACGCCGAAGCTTCTGGGGAAAAGAGCGGAAGAGGCGGTGCGGCTCGTTGACCGGATGGGGCTTCAGCATAGGGTGATCTCCAGGACCTCGGCGACGTCCCCCCCGGGAAGCGATCGGGTCATCGTAAGCCAGCGGCCGAATCCCGGGTATCCGCTCGCTGCGGACGGTGTGGTAGAGCTGGTGGTGGGCAGATAGTAAAGCGCGAAGGTAGGAAGGTAAGAAACAGCTATCATGCATTGCAGTATGCTTTCCTTCTTTCCCTCTTACGTTCTTACGTTCGTGTTTATATCTTGATGAGGTGTCTATGACAAAGAAAATCAAGGTAGCACCCTCTATCCTCTCAGCCGACTTTTCCCGTCTGGGAGAGGAGATCAAGGCCGTCGAGGCGGCCGGCGCGGACCTCATCCATGTCGACGTCATGGACGGCCACTTCGTGCCGAACATCACCATCGGCCCTTTGGTGGTGCAGGCTTGCCGCAAGGTGACGAAACTGCCGCTGGACGTGCATCTCATGATCGATAATCCCGAGCTGTACATCGCGGACTTCGCGAAGGCCGGCGCGGATTACCTCACGGTCCATGTGGAAGCGGCAACGCACCTGCACCGTCTGATCCAGAACATCCGCGAGCACAAGGGCGTGAAGGCCGGTGTATCGCTCAATCCCGCCACGCCGCTCGAGACGCTGGATTACGTCCTCGGCGACATCGACATGGTGCTGATCATGTCCGTAAATCCCGGCTTCGGCGGCCAGGCCTATATTCCCTCGGCATCGGACAAGATCCGCAGGCTCCGGAAGATGATCGACGACCGGAAACTTTCGATCGAGATCGAAGTGGACGGCGGGGTCAAGCCGGAGAACGCCGCCGGGATCGCCGGCGCCGGCGCCGACATCCTCGTAGCGGGATCGGCGGTCTACGGCACCCGTGATTATGCCGCCGCGATCAGGGAAATACGGGGAACCTGAACGGCAAGGCATTGCAAAGTGCAAGTTGCAAACTTTGCAATTTGAAATTTCCAATTTAACCGAGATTCGGGAGGCTGCAGTGACGATAAAGAAACAGAACGTAAAGGTACCCTTTGAGCTCAAGGACGTGAAGGAACCCGTCCTCTATCGGGACATCTTCCCGTACTCCAGCGTTCCCAAGGTCGTGTTCGAGGACCGGATCATCCAGGCCAACATGCCCAAGGACATCTGGCTCACCGACACGACCTTCCGCGACGGCCAGCAGTCCCGGCCGCCCTACACGCCGGTCCAGATCGCGGACATCTTCGACTTCATGCACCGCATGAGCGGCCCCAACGGCGTGATCCGCCAGACCGAGTTTTTCCTCTACTCGGAGAAGGACCGGGAGGCGGTGCGGCTCTGCCAGGAACGGGGCTACAAGTTCCCGGAGGTCACCGGCTGGATCCGGGCGAACAAGAACGACTTCAAGCTCGTGAAGGAGATGGGGCTCAAGGAAACGGGCATCCTCACCTCCTGCTCGGACTACCATATCTTCCTGAAGATGAACCTGTCCCGCAAGGACGCGCTCAGGGCGTACCTCGACATCGTGGCCACGGCACTTGAGCAGGGCATCGTGCCCCGCTGCCACCTCGAGGACATCACGCGGGCGGACTTCTATGGTTTTGTCCTCCCCTTCGTGCAGGACCTCATGAAGCTCTCCGAGGCCGCCAAGATGCCCGTGAAGGTGCGGGCCTGCGATACCATGGGCTACGGATTCCCCTTCCCGGGAACGTCCCTGCCGCGCGGCGTGCCCGAGATCTTCTACGCTCTGATCCACGAGGGAGGCGTCCCGTCGGAACTTCTCGAATGGCACGGCCACAATGACTTCCACAAGGGCCTCGTGAACGGCACGGCGGCGTGGCTGTACGGCTGCTCGGCAGTGAACGGCGCACTGCTCGGCTTCGGAGAACGCACGGGAAACACGCCCATCGAGGCCATGCTCATCGACTACATCAGCCTCACGGGCAGCGACGCGGGCATCGACACCGCCGCCATCACGGAAATGGCGGAATACTTCCGGCGGGAGATGGGCTTTGACATCCCCTCCAACTACCCCTTCGTGGGTTCGGAGTTCAATTCCACGGCGGCCGGCATCCATGCGGACGGCATGATGAAGAACGAGGAGATCTACAACATCTTCGACACCACAAGGATCCTCAAGCGTCCCATGGGCGTGATCATCACGGACAAGTCCGGCATCGCAGGCATTGCCCACTGGGTGAACAGCCACCTCGGCCTCGACGCGGACAAGAAGATCGACAAACGCCACCCCGGCCTCGCCAAGATGAACAAGTGGGTCCTGGAGCAATACGAACAGGGCAGGACCACGAGCATGTCCCACGACGAGTTGCAGGAGAAGGCGAAGAAGTACCTGCCCGAGTACTTCGTCTCCGACCTTGACCGGCTCAAGAAAAAGGCCTCGGAATTGGCGCGGCACATCGTCGAGGGCTTCGTGGAGCGGCCGGAGATCCGGACCATGGACCCGGCGAAGCAGGAGCCCGTGATGGAGACGCTGCAGAAGGAAGATCCCTATGTCCAGTTCGCCTACGTGGTGAATGCAAAGGGCAAGAAGATCACGCGCAACATCACGGACGTGGCGGACAAGGCGAAGTACGAGACCGCCGGTCTCGGCGACGACTTCTCGGACCGGCCCTGGTTCATCAACCCCATGAAGGACGGGAAGAGCTTCGTCTCGGACTTCTACACCTCGAAGATCACGGGCGCCCTCTGCATCACCGTCTCGGCGCCCATTGCCGACGACGAGAGCAACATCATCGGCGTCTTCGGCGTGGATATCCGTTTCGAGGACCTCGTGCGGGCGGAATAGAGCCGCTCATGACAAAGAAAAAGCGGCGAAGGGCATGTGCTCCTTCGCCGCTTTTTTATTTTCCGCGGTGCCTCCGCGAGATCCGCGGACATTCCTCAAAGGCGCTGCCGATATCGTCGGACCGGATCACGTTTGATCTGCCCAATGCAGGCAGGTACCGGCGATCAAAGGGCCCTTACTCCGGTCCTGCAGGCCGCCAGAACATCCCGATCACGCCGATACACCCCGGTCTGCACTTCGAACGATCCCAGCAAAATATGGAACAGGTTGGCATGCGAATACAGATGATCATGATGCGACTCAAGACATTGCCGGTCGACGCCATGTTCGCGCGCGTAGCTATCGGAGAGCCATGCGATGAACGGAACATGGGTCTGTTCGTCAGGTGCGACCATATAGGGAAGGCCGTGCAGATAGATGCCATTCTCGCCCAACGACTCCCCGTGGTCGGAGAAATATAAGAGCATCGTGTTGTCGGACGCGAACCTCGTCCGCAAGAGGTCGATCGTCCGGTGGAGAAAATAGTCCGTGTACACGATCGTGTTGTCATAGGCGTTGACGATCTCGCCGGTCGCGCAGTTCTGCGGTGAATCGCTGCTGCATTCTGGCGTGAATACGCGGAAGCGGGAGGGATAGCGCTTGTAGTATGCCGGTCCGTGGCTGCCCTTCTGATGCAGGACGACAAGGACGTCGCCATCGGCCTCTTTGACGCGTTCTTCCAACCGGTCGAGCAGCACCTCGTCGAAGCACTCCTCGCCGCTGCAATGTCCGGGCTCCTTCGCATGCGACAGATCCTCCGCTGCCACACGCAGGCACACGCCCTTGCACCCTGCGTTATTGTCCCTCCACAGGACCCGCACACCGGCCCGGGAGAGCACGTCAAGCACATTTTCGTGACTGGCCGCCTTGCTCACGGAGTATTCGCTCCTGTCAAAAGCGGAGAACATGCAGGGAAGGGAGTCCGCGGTCGAGGTGCCGCAGGCAAAGGCCCGGGTAAAACTGAAAACGCCGTCCTGTTCCAGCAGCGGGTTGGTCGTTCGTTCGTATCCGTTCAGAGAGAATTCCCGTGCACGCGCCGTTTCGCCCACAACGAGGACCACCACGTCCCGTTTTTTCCCCGTACGCACGGCGTCACGCCGGGCATCGCCTCCCACCGTGGCGACGACGACGTCCGTCCGTAGCCTGCTCTTCCCGTACTTGGCCGCTGAATAGAGGGCATAGAGGGGATTCATCGTCATACGAAGCTCTTTATGCTCCCGTCCGATCAGGACGAGGTCTTTATAGACGGCCAGGGCGGAGAACAGGAGCAGGCATAGCGTAATGCCGATCGCGATCGACCGAAGCCGCAGTTCCTGCCCCGGTCCCCGGGAGCTCACGCGGACAAATCCGGCCAGGAGCGCGGGAAGCACCCCGAACACCAGGACCTCCACCGCGAGCCGCCACGTCAGCAATTCGCCCGCCTCCCGCATGTCCGTAGCGAAGACACTCTGTACCATGCTGCCTTCAACGATCACTCCGTAGGAGCTGCCGAAGTATCCGATGATCGCCGCAAGGAGCAATGACAGGATGAGAACGGGCCGGAACAGATAGCGGGCGCTGAATACAAGAAAAAAAACGGTCAAGCTTCCGGCGAGGGCGAGAAATGCGGCGAGAGTCAGAACAAGACCGCTCAGCGTCAGCGGATCGACGACCTTGAACAAGGAGATCCAGAAAAGACGGTTGTCGGCCAGAGCAATGAAGACGGCACACAGTATCGCCAGGCTGGAGGCCTGCAGGACAGGTCGCGGGACTTTCAAGTTATTTCCTTTCATGCCAGGGGCGCCGGCCCCGGGGGAACGGACCCGGGACGCAGCGCCGTTTAAGGCGGCGTTGCTGCGGTATATCACGCATCCCCTTTTGAACGTTCCGGAAGACGAAGGGGCTTCACCTGCTGCGCTGCGCAGCCTCCGAACACCTCGCGTCCGGTCGCCGATCGTCGCATGGCCTGCCCCGCAGATGATCTGCCGCGCAATATAGCTCTTCGATCATGCAAAGTAAAGACATTTAACAGGAGCAAATCGCACCGGTTTCATGCACAAAAAAGCAGGGATGCGAAAACGCCGCATCCCTTTCCCTGAGGATATTCCCTGTCCCGCCAGGGTGGAACCGCGGGCAGCCTATTTTAGCCTCTGCTCCGGCCCTTCCCTTTCCCCTTGCCTTTTCCGCTGCCGCCGCCATCGAGGTCATGGCCCCGTTTCAGGGCGTGGAACTCCCTGGATCCCGGCTTGATGCCCAGGCCCTTTGCCAGGTTGCCCCATCCCTGCCCCTTCGACGAGCGGTATCGCTCCGTGACGCGGTCCGCCGGCTGTCCCGACATCTCCCCGAGACGCAGAACCATGTAGGCGTCCGCCGGATTCGCCGTGTTGCCGATGACCGCGTCGATCTGTGCGCCGCCGATCTTGAACCGCGCGGCGAGGCTCGCCCTGAATCCCGACGGATCTGCCTGCGCCTTGATGTTGAAATCCTTCATCCACTCGAAGTCGCCTGCCAGCGCCGCTCCGGCCGCGAGCAACACCACGACCGCTCCCGCCAGCACCCCTCTGACTGTCCTCATCCTTTCCCCCCTGACCATGGATATTCGGGACCGCGCGAATCAGTCCCGCTGCCGCAATTTCCTCATGAAATATACCGCTGCAAACAGAAGGAGTCCGGACGCGCCGGCGCTCCAGCGCGCGTCGGCGTCGAAACCGCTGATACGGAATGCCACAGCAGCGGCTGCCGCGCCCGCCGAAAACATGGCGAGGACGAAGGCCCTGCCGATGTTGTGGATGTGCCGGAGCACGCCCACGATGTCCCGGGACCCGATCTCGACCTTCAGTTCTCCCCGTGACGTGGTGACCAGGAGATCATGGAGCAATTTCGGCAGCTTCACGAGCGACCGCGCCGCGCCGGCAACCTGCTTCAGCGCACCCTGGGGAGACAGCTCCTGCGCCTGGATGAACCGCTTCGCGTAGGGAGCCGAGATCTCGATGATATTCGTCCGCGGGTCCAGCTGCGAGCCGAGGCCGTTCAGCATGCCGACAACGCGTCCGAACAGGATAAAATCGTTGGGGATCTGTATCGAAGGATTGAGCTGCACCGCCTGCTGGATGTCGCGGCCCATCTCCTCGATGTCCATGGCCTTGAACTCGCCGGGCGAGATGTCGCGGTACTTCAGGAGGATCCGCTCCACGAACTGCACGAGCGGCTGGATGTCCTTGGTGAGCGGGATGAACCCCATGTCCACCAGCGACCGCACCAGCCCGAGGCTGTCGCGTTCCACGATTGCTATGAACGCCTGCCGGAGCCCCTCCTTCTTCGGCGCCGAGATGCGGTCCACCATGCCGAAGTCCACGAGGATCACCTCGGGACCCCGCCGGACGAAGATGTTGCCGGGGTGCGGATCGCCGTGAAAGAATCCGTCCACAAAGAACATCTGGGCATAGGCCTCGGCAAGGATGCGCGCCACTTCCATCCGGTCGATGTCGCGCCGGTCGATCTCGTCCAGGTCGGTGATCTTGATGCCCTCGAGGAATTCGAGCGTCAGCACTTTGGACGTCGTATAGGGCCAGTACACGATGGGGATCTTGATCCGCGGATTCTTCGCGAAGTTCCGGGCAAAGGTCTCGGCATTCTTCCCTTCCAGCAGGTAATCCAGTTCCTCGGAGACGATGCGGGAGAACTCGGAAAAGATGACATCGAGGTTGATCTGCTTGTAAAGGAACCGCAGGATCCGGACAATAAGCTTGAGGGCCCGGATATCGGCGGCGATCACTTCTTCGATCCCGGGATACTGTACCTTGACCACGATGCAGTCGCCGTCACGAAGGCAGGCCCGGTGCACCTGGCCCAGGGACGCCGAGGCGATCGGGATTTCACTGAACTGTGAAAAGACCTCGTTCATCGGCCCCAGTTCTTCGGTGACGCGCTTCACGATGTCGGAGAACGGCGCCGGCGGCACCTGGTCCTGGAGCTTCGAGAGCTCGTCCGTATATTCCGCGGGAAGGATGTCGACGCGGGAAGAGAGGAACTGCCCGATCTTGATGAGGATCCCCCGCTGCGTGAGCATGCGTTCCCGCAGGAGGCGGGCGTTCTTCCCATGCAGCAGTTTGTATCGTTCCTGCCGCACCGGGGCCGAGGTGAAAATATTTCTGAGCGAAAAAAACTTATAGCTCAGGAGGACCCTGAGGAACAGGGTCACCCCCTTGATGACGCGTCCTCGATACCGGAACATATGCATAGTTGATTATACCAGATTACCGGGATCGTACCAGGGCGTCCCGGAGCAGGACGTGCGAGCAGACGGGATGCGGTGCGTGCGAACACCGGTTGCCGGGCGTCGTTCCCTGACCCGGACCGGCGCGGTCATTTTATGATATCGCCGTATTCCGAAGGCCTCCGGCGGCGCAGAAACCCCCAGGTCTCGGCAGCCGCGTCGCGGTCCTTGTGGTCGAGGTCGGCAATGACAATGGCGTCCTTGCTCCCGGCCAGCTCCGAGACCATCTCCCCCCAGGGCCCGGCGCAGAAGCTCCTGCCATAGAAGGAGAGCCCGTCCTCCTGACCGACGCGGTTGACGCGGAAGACGAAGAGGTTGTTGGCAAAGGCGTTGGCCGTTACCGCCCGCTCCCACAAGGCATGGGTGTTAAGCGATGCCGCCGTAGGCGCAAATACCATGTCGGCCCCGTTCAATGCCAGGATCCGGGTCCCTTCGGGAAACAAGTTGTCCCAGCAGATCTGGATGCCGATCCTGCCCCGGGAGGTCTCGAAGACGGGGAACCGGGTGTCCCCGGGCGTAAAGTAGAATTGCTCCTTATAGAGAGGAAGATCGGGAAGATGGACCTTGCGGTACAGCCCGGCGATCCTGCCGCAATCGATGACGACGGCGCTGTTAAAATAGCGGTCGGCGTCCTTCTCGAAGAACGGGAGGACGATGACGACCTGGTTCTTGATCGATGCCTTCACAAAGGCGCTGATCGCCTCGCTGGAGACCTCGTGAGCGAGGGAGAACCGGGAGCGGTCCTCCAGCCGCGGGAACCATGGCGTGAGGCAGAGCTCGGGAAAACCAATGACCTTGGCGCCTTTTTCCGCGGCGACAGCGGTCATTTCCACGCCGCGGGCGATGTTCTTTTCGACGTCGCGTCCCGCGCTCATCTGTATGCCGGCGATACGCATAGGTGTGCAGTGCCCTCGGGAACTAGGTTCAGTCCATCCTTGATGCATTCGTAAAAAGTCGAGAAAGTCGTCTTTGCGAGCGTAGCGAAGCAATCTCGTAGTCCGTATCTGTCTGAAAAATCGAGATTGCCGCGTCGCTACGCCCCTCGCAATGACAGCGGGGAGGACCTTTTACGAGACCATCATCCTTGACTCTGCGTCACATTATAGCGGCGTAGCGGCGAAATGTAAAAGGAAAATTCGGCGAAGGATAAAAAGGCCGGATACTATGAACTCTGCCCTGCCATTCTTCGAGATGACCGTATGGCCGCGTGCTGAAGGACCTGCTGAATGTGGACTTGCACCTGCCGAAGGACCGAGGGCGAGACCGCGTAACCGTCGCTTTCGTAGGTCAGGACAGGCATTCCCTGCCGGATGCTGAGCGGTTTCAGGATCGCCTCGGAGATGCGGAACGGGAGGCAGTTGAACGGGCCGATGATGATGATCCCGTCATAACCGTCAGCCTCGGCCTCCAGCCCCCGGCCCACGGTCGGGAGGATCTCCCCATAGATCCCCGGAGACACATGATCAGCAGCCGTCTCGAACAGGGATGCGGCGTCATTGGGACCTGCCACGAGCAGGCCCGACTTCCCGAACAGGCCCCGGTAATCGTCCTCGATGCGCCGCTCCAGATGATAAGCAAGCCAGTGCTGCAGATACTGTTTGCCGTCCTGCTGGAACATCCTCGAACAGGCCTTGGCGAGCGCCAGGCCGCCCGGTTTCATGCCCCACCCGCTCGCGGCATCGGCCACGCCGTAGTAGGTGTGATAGTGCAGCAGGTCGGTCATATCAACGGGCTTCAGGATGATGCCTTGCCCGCTATAGAGGTCCCGGACGCCGTCCATGAAGAACGGGCTGAAGCGGGTGAAAAAGTCGCCCATGACCAGCACCTTGGGGCAGGCCCGCGGCTCCCGGACGCGCCGGAGCGCTGCGATCGCGTTGACGAATCCGCCCAACTCGGCATGGAACCGGGCCCCTGAGTCCGCCGCAACGACGATCCGCCGCCACTCCTGCCTGAGCCGGTCCACGCTGCCTGCGGCGCCCACCACACGGAGCACGTTCTCGATCTCCACGACCAGGTCCGCTACGATGAGCGTTTGCGCCGAATTCTTTGCCAGGGTCATTCTGTCCCTGGCGCTCCGGCCGTTCTCTTCGGTCGGCGCGAACAGGAACAGGTCGGTCAATCGCTGCTCCTCGATGAAGCGCCTGAGAAAACCCAGATAGGCGTCCAGTACGCAGGGCGCACCGCCTTTCAGCATATAAAATCCCGCGATCTCGCCCGGCCTGCGCGACTCGTTAATCCCGAGGATTTGTCCGATGCAGAGCGGCAGCGGAAGGCACTCCCGTCCCGATGTGTACTGGAGGCCCCGTTCGAGCTGGGTCCGGTCCAGCGGAGCGATCTCGCCCGTGTGCAGACCCGCCCAGCGGAACGCCATGCCCAGGGCCTGGGTATGGACCTCGGAAAAGTTCGGGAAATAAAAGGTAACGCGCGGGTCGTTCATGGCTACCGTTTCGCCATTGGTCCGGACGACCTGGTTGTTGCTGCCGATCCGGCAGGGAGTGAACGGCGCGCCCTGTACAACGGCGGCGGCATGATGATGGTGAACGATGTCGAGAAAGGCCTCGATGCGGGTCTGGATCCCGGCGTCGGCGGTGTGCGCGTCGATCTCGAGGAGCAGGTAGGGCTTGGAACCCATCCCGGCCGCGACCTCGGCATGCGTGAAGGCATCGACGGTGCAGCTGAAATTGCTGATGCAGACCAGGAACAGGTTCGGATGTTTCTTGGCCAGCGCCATGGCGTTCAGGATCTGGTTCGAGAAGTGCCAGGCAAAGGGCCCTTCCCCGACCGGCGCCAGACAGTCGGCTGGGATGGCCGCCACGCCCATGCTCGAGAGCTTCCTGCCGATCGATTGGGATGCCTCTGCTGCATAGGCGTTGTAGCTGCGTCCGGCAAGCAGGACCGCCGGTCTTCCGTCCTGCAGCGCGCGCTCAAGGGCCTTTTGTCCCAGCTCCTGCATGGCCCGTTCCGCCGCCCGCTGAGCGCTCTTTGCCGCCTCCCAGGCCTGCCCGACCGCTTCGCGCCCGATCCCGAACTCTTTCGCGAAGAGCTCCTCAAGCTCGGGGCCGCATTCATAGCCGCGGGAAAGGTCGAGGACCGGCGAAAGAACGCGCAACTCCGGAAATGCCGCGGCAAGGAAAAAGGGGCTGGCCTGCGATATGGGGCACAAATAGGAATCATGGCACGGGCCGGGCTTCGGCATGCGCTTCACATGCGGCAGGAATATCAGGCCCACGCCCTGGTTTGCAAGGTCCAGGACCGCTCCGTGGGCTGTCTGCGCAGGAAAGCAGAAGCCGGAATAGGATTTCAGCTCGCCCCGCGGGTCCAGGCCGGACAGGACCACCTCGAATCCCAGACAGGACAGGAACGTCGAATAGAGCGGGTAGAGCGAGTGCGTCAGCAAAGCCCGCGGAATCCCGATTCTCGGCTTGCCGCTGTTGTTCGTCTGTTTTTCTCCCGGAGTGTTGTGCGTGTCAAAGATCATGTCCGCCCGCTGTCCGACCAGGTCCGGAGCCTCGACAACGCGGGCGTTCCGCTTCCAGACATTTTCATACAGACTGCAGCGTCCGCCGAAGGGGAACCGCCGGCCGGCGACCTCGAAGCGGTCGATGGTGCAATGCATCCCGCAGGCCTTGCAGGTGAAGCGGCCCGGGGACTCCATCTCAGGTGCGGCAAGGGCAAGCAGGTCTGTTGCCTGGTCGAACGCGGCTTGGGACCGCGTGAGGGCGAGAAGCGCCACGCCGAGCGCTCCCATCAGCTCCGGGTCGGGCGGGATCACGACCGTGCGGTCCACGCTCTGGGCAAAGGCATGGCCCACGGCGCGGTTCAGGGCCACGCCGCCCTGGAGGAACACTTTTTTTCCCACCACGCGCGGCCCCTTGACCTTGGTGAGGTAGTTTGAGGCGATGGCATAGACCAGTCCGGCCACGATGTTCTCCCGCGACTGGCCCTGCTGGAAGGCGATGCGTATGTCGGAATTGATGAAGGCTGCGCAGGTCGCTTTGAGCTGCACCGGAGCGGCTGCGGAGAGCGCTGCTCCGGCGATCTCCAGGACGGTGATGCCGAGGTCTCCCTGGGCGCTTTCTTCCAGGAACGAGCCGGTGCCGGCGGAGCATGCGTTGTTCATGGCGTAGTCGACGGGCACGCCGTTCCGCAGAAGGATATACTTTGCGTCCTGGCCGCCGATCTCGAAGATGGTGTCCACGTCGGGATCGAAGTGGGCCGCGCCTGCGGCATGGGCCGAGATCTCGTTGTACACATGCGAGGTGCCGAGGTAGGCCCCGATGAGCTCCCGGGCCGAGCCGGTGGTCCCGACCAGCCCTACCCGGAGGTTCCCGGCCTCGACCGCCATGGCCCTGAGGCATTCGCGTGTCGCTGCCACGGGATCGCTCTTCGTGCGGGTATAATGCGATGAGACCACTGCCCGCGTCGCGGGATCGATCAGGACGGCCTTGGTCGTCGTCGATCCGGCATCGAGGCCGAGGACCAGCAGACCTCCGGTCGGGGCCTGGCGCGGCTGCGGTGCGATGACCTGCACGCGGTCCGCGTACTTCCCGAGCGGGGGAGCGCTGTCCAGGACCTGCTGCGGCGAGATCTTCGGGGAACGGTAGCGGGGATCGTCCCGGGTGAGCAGGGCGCAGCCCCAGGCTTCGAAGTAAAGGCTCTCGGGAACAACGACGAATTCTGTCGAGGGAAGCTTCTCTCGCAGCGACGCGAGCATTGCGGCGTTGCGGGACAGGCCGCCGATGACGAGCGCCCGGTCGAGCCGGCGCTGGCCTTTCTCGAGCAGCGAGATCACCTTGTCGGCCATGCGGTCATGAAGCGTGTGCAGGATGTCTTCGGGGCTCGCTTCGTTCCGGTTCAGTTTGTGGGTGATGTCCGATTTGCAGTGGACCGAACAGCGGCCTGCCAGGGGGACGACCTTGCCGATGAACGACCGATCGATCGCGTCCTCCATGTCCAGCTTCATCCGTGTGATCTGCTGCACAAAGAACTCGCCGCTGCCGGCAGCGCATTTATTGTGCGAAAGGACGTTCGCGATCCTGCCGTCCGTGAGGAAGTACACCAGAAACGATTCACCGCCCAGCGAAGCGACAGCATCGAACTCGCCCAACCTCTCAGCCAACGCCCGCTCGATGGCGGCAACCTCCGTGATATGGCCGCGGCTGCCGGAAATCCCGAAATACTCTGCTTTGCCGAATTCCTTCTCCAGCAGCAGTTCCCTGAGCGCGTCCATGGGTCTGCCCTGATGGGTCATGACGCGGGTGAAAGACCCCTCCCCCTGCAGCGCCACCGCCTTTAGCGTGATGGCGCCGATGTTCACGCCCACGAAACAGGGCTGCGGCGGTGCAGTATGTCTCCCGGGCTGGTTGTTCACCAATATTCCCTCGTTCCCCTGGGGCGATATGGCCCCACTGCCGTGCTATTCTTCCGAACCGCGTGTATCGCGGTGAACTTGGGCAACATCCTGAAGGGCGAGTGTGGTCCAGGCATGAAGAAACCTGCGGTTCGGATCCGGTCCGCTCACGGTAATGCAGGATCCGCAGATGACCGAGCTGCATCAAGTATAGCACCCGGTGGTACTTCTGGAAAAAAAGAGCGAAAGGTTGCATTTTTGCTGAAGCGCATCAGCATCAAAAACTGGAGAACAATGTGTTATATTTAATGCGGTGCTATGACCTCATGCGCTTTTCCCCGGTGGCGGGCACGAGGGATCCTGTTATGGGAAGAATGCTTGATCAGCTGTTCGTCCGCATTCGTCATTGGGCTGTCAGCCTTTTCGTCCTGCACGAAGAGAGCGACCAGGGGAAGAAGGGGATCCGCTGGAGGGACAATCTTCCTTTTGTCCTGTTCCATATTGCGCCTCTCGGTGTCCTTTGGGTCGGATGGAGCGCCTTCGCCGTCCTTTTCGCCGCGCTGTATTACCTCGTCCGCATGTTTGCCATCACGGCATTTTACCACCGGTATTTTTCCCACCATGCCTTCGCCACGAGCAGGTTCTTTCAGTTCCTCTTCGCCTTCTGGGGCTGCTCTGCGATGCAGAACGGGCCGCTCTGGTGGGCTGCCATTCATCGTCATCACCACATCTACGCGGACACGGAGAAGGACCTGCATTCTCCCAGGATCCAGGGATTTTTATGGAGCCATATCGGCTGGATACTGGCGGCCGAGAACAAGCGGATTCGGGTGGAATACGTGAGGGATTGGCTCAAGTACCCGGAACTGATCTTTCTCGAGAACATCGCCTATGCGATCCCCATCGTGGAGGCGGGCATCATCCTGATCATTGGGCATGTCCTTTCCCTGTACCGGCCGGACCTGAACACCAGCGGTCCTCAATTGCTCGTCTGGGGATTTTTCATCTCCACCGTCGCGTGCAGCCACGCGACATTTTCGATCAATTCGATCGATCATATGTACGGTTCGCGAAGGTACGACATGCCGAATACCAGCCGCAACAACGTCTGGATGGCAATACTGACGCTCGGCGAAGGCTGGCATAACAATCATCACCATTTTCCCATAACTGCCCGGGCGGGATTCTACTGGTGGGAGGTCGACATAACCTATTATCTCCTGGTGCTGTTCTCCTGGCTCGGCATCGTTCGAAACCTCGTCCCCCTGCCGGACGAGATCAGAGACAGTAAACACCTGACTTGACAACGAGCAATGCAACGATCTGCCGGGAATTGTACAGGGCATCGGGGGGACGAACGGAAGCTGTCAGCGGCCGGCGAAGATCGGATTCTTCCGGCGCATGGGGCCAAGCTCGGACTGACGCTTGGCGTAAAAGGGGCACAGGGTGTACCGGCTGTCCGTGCAGTACTCCTCGGTCTCGAACGCACTGGGCACGTACACCTCTCTGCTCACGGTGCAGGATTTAAAGTATTTTCCCGTTAAGAATGGGCAATGCATAATTCTCCCTCCTTGCTGACTGCCGTTATGCGCTGTGAGCGCACCCGGCTGCCTTGGCCCCTGGGTCGTTGACAGGGCACATGGTGCAGGATTCTATTGCCGCCTTCTAATTTGTGCAGGTTTCTCCGTCTATATTGGATGCCGGAAATAATGCGTTAATAAATTTGCAAACCCTGTGCCAGTCGGAGCGGCTTAAAAACAGGCCAAAAATCAAGCATTCCCTGCCCGATGGGCAGCGCGGCCGGCCAGAACGAATAAAACGACCCGTTCATTTTGGACGGTATAAACCTCGTTAAACCGACGAGCGAACGATCAGAATACCGGCCGCGGCAATGTGACTGTTCCGTGCATGCTATAATGAAGATAGGATCAGACCTCTTTCAGGTTTTAAAGGGAGGCTGCCATGAACAGGATAGAGAAGAAGGAAACGGCTGCCGATGCCGCTGTGTTATTCAGGGAAGAAGTCCTGGATTTGATGCCGGAAATTTCCCGCAAGGAACTGTGCGACATGGTAGATGACTATGTCTATTATCAGACGGACGGCATGAGCAAGACCGAGGCCCACAGGATAATCGAGGCTACCTGCATTCCGGATCAGCCGAAGCGGTCTTAGGAAACGGTTGACGATCGCTCTCCCCGGCACATCCCCTTCAGATGGAATTGTCCTACAGGAACTGATCGACCCAGCGGACCAGGTCGATCTTTTCCTTTGGCGCGCCGTCGATCCGGGCGAGAGACTGTCCGTTCCGGAGCACGATGAATGTGGGCGTGGCCATGGCCTGGAACCGCTGTGCAAGGGGAAGCTCGCTCTGCACATCCACCTTGAGCACTTTGAGCCTGCCGGCCTTCCACCGGGCAATGTCGTTCACCACCGGCTCCACCATCCGGCAGTAGCCGCACGTAGTGCTCCAGAACTCAACAAGCAGGGTCCCGGGCCAGTCGTTCGCTTCCCGGTCAAAGGAGGCAGCGGTCGCGTTGACAGGCGCGGAGGGAAAACGCAGGCCGGTCTTGCAGGCGCCGCAGAGCGGGCCGCTCATCAGCTTGTCCGCGGGAACGCGGTTCAACGTCCGGCAGGAAGGACAGCGCAGGACCACGGAACTGGAGGCCATGGAACATTCTCCTCATTCGGACCTAAGGCTGGGCAGGCCAAGCCTGGTACAGTATTACGCACGGACTGATGCCGTTCATAGGATATTATAACTCCCCGGTCAAGGCCGGGCAGGCGTTGTGGCGAGGCCGGTCCCACCCGCGAGGGTCATATGAGGACAACAACTATGTCTAAGATGTTCTCTTCGCCTTGCGTGAGGGACGACGGGTTTTATCGGGGCGCTCACGGGACTCGCGGACCATGCCGACAACGTCATCTGCAGTGACGTTCGTTTTCAGCCCGGAACTTGGGATGTCGAAGGGTGAGCGAAGAAACGCGGTCTTTGGCGTTACTGCATACAGCTCACCTTTTCTGCGTTTGATTATGATCTCTTCCGTCTTTGATTCCTCGAGAACAGAGGCGAGCCTGGCTCGCGCCGTTGAATAGGTATACTCTTTCATGGGTCACTCCATCACGGTAATTTTCATGGCCTTCGCGATTCGGTCTTGAAAACGGCCTTCCGCTCATTGCCCCGGGAGGTGACATGATAGACGGCACCGGCGTATTCGATCCGTAAGGGACGGGTCATGATGGAACAATATCAGCGGTGAAAGGGAAAGTCAAACATTCAATACCTGATAATCATATGAAGGCACCTCAGCATACCAGAGAGGGTTAAGCTCTCTGGTATGCTTCTAGGAAAGAGTCCAATCCAACCTAGGAGGTGCTGTA
>JAGVOT010000014.1 GCA_020052615.1 Nitrospirota bacterium
GCTCCGCGCGCTCCTGACCGGCAAGGGCGCGGGCGATATCCCTCCCGAGCCTGCCGCTCTCCTGGGAATGTCCGGCCTGCTGGGTACCCCAGACCATCTGCTGCTGTTCGCTCGCCGCGTCGAAGCCGAGAAAATCGGAAGGCCGGCCCGTTGACGGGGACGACCGGCCTTCATCGGGATCAAGGATGAACACCCGGCCCGCCGATCCCTGGGCTGCGTGGAGACTGACAAAGAGGAACGCCCCGGAGGCATTGGCAAAGGCGGCCCGATCGTCGAGGGTCACGGCCTGGTCCTGTTCTCGCGTAAGGGCCACCGTCATCCTGGCGCCGCTCTTCCTGAGCGTCCTTCTGATGCTCGCAGCAAGCTCCAGCATGAGGGCCTTCTCCACGCCCTGCGCCGTTACGATGCCGGTTTCCGTACCGCCGTGGCCCGGGTCGAGTACGATGACGGGGGCCTTCACTCCGGGCGCGTCGGGAGAGGGCGCGATCGCCGCGCCGCGCAGTACATCGACAACAATACGGTCCGGCCCGCGAAGCACGAAGTCCTTGGCGTCCCCGGCCGCGGGGCCGAGCGTGATGATGAGGGAACGGTGCTCACCGTCCTGGCGCAGCTCCATGCCTTTGACCACGCCGTCGTTGATGGCCGGAAGCTGCGTGACCTTAACGGTGAACGGCCCGCCGTAGGAGCTGAAGTGGAGCGTCCGACCGTCGCCCGGCTTCGTCAGAACATAGGGAGCGGCCTCCTCGGCCTCAAAGACGATCCGGGTGAACCCGGAATAGGAAAAATACCTGACGCCCTTGATGGCGAGGCCTTTTTCCGCCGCTACCGCGCCCGGTGAAAGCAATACCAGACAGGCGCAAAGATATCCGATTATGGCGCGCATACAGGCTGGCATAGTAACATAGCCGAAAAAATTGTGCAAGAAAAAGCCTTGAAATAACATTGGAATAGGGCCGCCTGCTTGACAAGAGCGGACCCCGGTGGTAGGGTTAGCACGTTGTGGAATTCAGATCAGCGGAGAGGGGCCGGAAGGCCGGGAAAGGCTCTGTGGACCTTCGAACATTCGCCATTGTAGCGGCGGGTTGCACCTGCATCGTGACGAACGCCTGCGCCGGGACCGCCCCCCCGTCCCGGACCCGGCCTCCTGTCAGCTCTCCGCTTCCGGAGATCAAGAAGGACTGCGCCACGTGCCATCTCCCGACCGGCACCGCGAAGGCGGGAGAGCTCAAGAAAAAACTTTCGGCCCTCTGCCTCGATTGTCATCCCGACCGGAAAGCCCCGGCAGACCACAAGGTCGATTTCGTCCCCCCGGGGGATATCAAAGGCCTTCCCCTCACCGACGGGATGATCACCTGCTCCACCTGCCACGACCCGCATAAAAATCCCCACGGCAATCTGCTCAGGATGAAAGCAACCGACCTCTGCCTCACCTGCCATCCTGTCTGATCGGTCCTCAGTCCTCGTCCACCCGGTAACCGAGCTTCTCGATGCTCTCCCGGGCGAGCTTCCTGACCTGGTCGTCGGCGATCTTCCGCTCGTCGAAGTCGACGGCCACCGCGCCGTTCTCCACGGCCACCGAGTCCACGCCGTCCATGCCGCCGAGGAATCGACGGAGCGCCGCCGAACATTCGCCGCAGAACTGCCGCTGCACCCGAAACAAGACCCTGCTCATCATGCCCTCCTCGACATCTCTGTTAATGATAAACCGGCATCGTGCCGCCGTCAAGCTCAGCCAATGCGTTTTGGCCTGATTGACAGTTCTGTGTTTTTCTGCTACTTTTTAATAAAACGAGAATGAAGAAAGAAAGGACGGAGGAATGACACCATGAAAATGACACCTCAGATCACGCTGAAAAACGTTCCGCATTCCGAGGCAGTAGAAGCAAAGATCCGGGAAAAGATCGACAAATTGGACCAGTTTTCCGAGAGAATAATGAGCTGCAGGGTCACGGTCGAAGAGTCCCAGCGAAAACAGCATCAGGGAAAGATCTTCTCCGTCCGCATCGACCTTACCGTGCCGGGCAGGGAACTCGTCGTGAACCGTATAGAGAACGTGGACCTCTATGTCGCCATCCGGGATGCGTTCGATGCGGGGAAGCGGCAGCTCGAGGAGCATACCCGCAAACGGCGGGGAGATGTTAAAACGCATTTGGAATCGCCCCGCGGAACGGTCGCCAAACTATTCCCCTTCGACGGCTACGGATTCATCATGACCAACGACGGGCGGGAGATCTATTTCCACCGCAACAGCGTCATTGAGCCGACCTTCGACCGCCTGGAGGAAGGGGCAGAGGTCGCGTTCCTTGAGGAGCAGGGAAAGGAAGGGCCGCAGGCGGTGCGCGTCTTTGCGAGCAGATAGGACCTACTGAGGATTCTCAAGCAATTTTCGGTAAATGAACTCCGCGAGAGATCGATCCAGATCCCGGCTGTTGTCCTGAAACAGCCGGGATATCTTTTTTACCGGGAACGCCCCGTCAGGGACAAGGACGGGAGCGGCCTTGTACCTGCCCGGCCTGCTCTCCCCGTCGTCCACCTTCCGGTGCAGAACTATTCCTGTTTCCCGGTTCCACCGCACCGCCCGTTCGTCCTTCCCCTTGTCATAACAAAGTTCGAACCCGACGACGCCGTCCCGGTCATCGAGCCAGACGGTGAGGTCCAATTCCGCGGAGGAATAGACCCTCCTGGCCGCCTCACCGGGGATCTGCCGCACATCAACGATCTCCCTCAGCATCGCATGCAACCTCGCAAGGCTCAGCGGAAACAATACCCTTCAGGTGTTTCAATGGTTCTCTGTATCAATGAAGAATTATACCACGAGATAGATCGAGGGCGGGGAAAGCTCTGACCGTACGAAAGCATCGCTCACCCCCTTGTTGTTCACTTTCAACCTGACCACGACCAGCCGGGCCCGGGCACGCTTATACCCGATGGCCCGCCGGTCCTTCCAACAGGATCCGTTACGCGGCGCGTTCGACGCGATGCTTTCTGCTCCAGGGGAACCGGATGACGTTGAAATCATCATGCGAACTCTCCTGCTCGATGCTGCTGAACTGGTCCCGCAGCTCGCGGTATGTCAGAAAGAGGCTCAACCGTTTGCTGTCGTCACCGCTTCGGTACTCCTCCAGAACTTTCTCGGTGTCCATGGTTCCCTCCTTAGATCAGAATGTAGGACCTTTTTTAATTCTTTCCAAGATGCTAACATCGCGCCATCGTGCATAATACTATTTCTGTGTCGGTGAACCGGCCATCGCAGTGTGGAAGAAACGCCGCAGTGAAGCACTATTGACACAGGGTGACGGCTGTAAGAACTTCTTAAAAGAGCGTATTTAAGGGCTATTTGAACAATATTCAAACAAGCCTATCTCATAGATTGCATATTACATGCCCGTGTACGCCCAGGTCGATGCCAGGGAGTGAACCCGCTCTTTGATTGAAGCTCCTGCAGCAAGCTGCAGGGAATCTTCGATCGTCAGGGTAATACTATTTTCTAATCGCTCGCCTGACCCCGCAGCAAGCTACGGGGAATGGGCTCGCTCCTCGATTCAGCCCATCACAACTCGCTGCAATACATAGCGACCTTTCGATACCCTTAAATATCTCTTCGACAGGATTGACATCCGGTGCCATTTGGTTCAAACTGCGGCATCCTGGGAATAACGCAGCAAGACAAAAAAGAAGAACCCTGCTCCCACGGGAGAAAGCTAAAGATAACCATGACAGACAAACAGGTCCTTATCGCTTTCCTGCCCGGCAGGAACCACTTCCGTGAATTGCGACGCCCGTGGAAACTCGCCACCTTCGGCATTGGGATGAGCTGGCTCCTGTACGGCGCGGTGAGCTATGACATTAGTGATTGGGATGTCGGCATCAGCCTGGTCATGGGCGTGCTTACGTACCTCTGCGCACCGTGGAGCGTGACGACGATCTACGATTCGATCCGGCACAAGCCTGTTGCCTGGCCGTTGCGCATAGCGGCCGCTTTCGTTCCGGCGATGTTCGCGGTAGATTGGGCATACTGGCTCTATCATACGGCCGCCGGCAACCGAATGCTGAGAGGGGAAAACTTCAAGGTATCAATGGCGCTCTATTTCATCTGCGGGCTGCTTTGGTATTACCGCGGCTCGTTGAAAGATCTCCTGCGGGAAGCGAGGCGACACAAAGAGGGAAAGGACCTGTGACGGAACGGCAGCCGACATTATTGCGGAAAGCAGGAAAATTCCTTGGCAAGGCCGTTGTCGCCCTGGTGATCGCATCCTGCATCCTGGTCGTTTACACGGAGCTGAAAGTGCGGTGGGCAAAAGAACAGGTTGAGAATTATTGTCAGCGTGTGGTCATTGGCATGCCGGTGGCGGGCCTGGAAGCGAAAGCAAGGGAAATGCGTCTTAATTATCGGCGAATGGCCGACAGCAACGACATGAACGGACGGTTCTCTGTATGGGAAGGGTTCGGCATGGGTCGCTGGTTTTGCGGTGTAGAGTACCAGGACGGAAACGTTACTGTCAAAAAAGCGGCTTTTCTGGACTAAGACGGAAGCCCTTGGGTTCACGTTCTTTTAGCAGCATGGCTCTTTATCCTGCCGTCGTATCGCTGCCGATCGACCTCCCCTCAATGCACCGACGTCGCAAAACTGCCCGACAGGGCATCAATCGCTGAAGATTGAAGCTCCCTGCAGCAAGCTGCAGGGAATCTTCGATCGTCAAGGTAATACTATTTATTCTAATCGCGCGCTAACCCCGCAGCAAGCTGCGGGGAGTGCGCTCGCTCCTCGATTCAAGACTGATAACAATACACGCTCTGCAGATCAGGTTACTTATTGAAGGTAACGGAAACGGCCTGTGCTGCCGTCATAGAAAGCGTGCATTGGTTCCCACTGACGATCTCGCAGTTCGTCCAGCCCTCGAAGATCGAACCCGGGTCCGCCGTTGCGGTCACGACGACCTGCGTATTGTAGTTATAGATCGCCGTGCCGGTTTTTCCGGCCCACGTGAGCGTCCCGATATTCACCGTGACAACACCGGTTCCTTTACCATTCTTCGTGACCGCAAGGGGATAGGTGTAGATCGTAAACGTGGCGCTGACGCTTCGCGCCGCGGTCATGATCACCGTACAGGTCCCGGTGCCGGTGCACTCTTCGCCGGACCAGCCGGCGAAGGTCGATCCCTCCGAGGCGGTCGCGGCAAGGGTGACCGGCATGCCGTAGTCGGTATAGACCGCCGTGCCGGTGTTCCCGAGCCAGGCAATGGTCCCCGCATCGGCCGACACAAGACCACTGCCGGTGCCGGCCCTGGCGACCGTCAGGAGATAGGAATCATACATAAACGCGGCCGTGACGCTTCGCGCCTCCGTCATGATCACCGTGCAGCTGCCGGTGCCGCTGCACGCTCCCGACCAGCCGGTGAACGTTGACTCGGGGGACGCTATCGCAGTAAGGATGACCTGCGTGCCGTAATCAGGATAGGCGACCGTGCCTGTGTTGCCCGTCCAGGTGAGTGTCCCGGTGCTCGCGGATACAATGCCGCCGCCCGTGCCGGCCCTGGTGACCGTCAGGGAATAGGTGCTGCTGGGCGTGAAGATCGCCGTGACGTTCCGCGCTGCCGTCATGGACACCGTACAGGTCCCGGTGCCGGCGCACTCCTCGCCGGACCAGCCGGAGAACGTCGATCCCTCCGAGGCTGCCGCGGTGAGGGTGACTGCTATGCCGTATTCAGTATAGACTGCAGTGCCGGTGTTCCCGATCCACGTAAAGGTCCCCGTATCAGCGGACACAAGACCGTTTCCCGTCCCGGCCTTCGTAACCGTCAGGATCGCCGGTTCGGTCTTGAAGCTCCAGGTGTAGCCTTGCGAAGAGTTCGGAACAAGCAGATTGCCTGCAATATCACTGATCGCTGCGCCTTCGGTATGCGTGATCAAGGTGACCAGATAATCAGTCGCGTATTTCAGGCTGTTCGCGGGTGTAAACAGGGCGGTGGCGCCGCTGACGACCGACACCTGCCCCGGAACAGGTCCTCCCGACTGCAGCTCCGTGAGCAGGAAGGTCGATGAGGTAAGGGAACTCTCCAATATCGACTCATTGAATACCGCGACAACCGGGGCATGGACGGACACGTTCGTTGCGGCATTCGCGGGGGTCGTGGACAGCACAATGGGCGGCATGATGTCCTGGGTCGGCATCCGAGTAGAGAAGTCCCACATATAGGAGTTGCCCCACAGGGGATGGTTTCCCGCGAGGTCGGTAACGCTGTCGGATATCGTTACCGTATAGGTTGTCGCGTAGTCCAATGGATTGACCGGGGCAAAGATCACTGTACTTCCGTCGAGCGATATGATGCTGCCGGCAACAGTGGTTGTGCCCGTGCTGACGGTAAGCGGTGATGGCGTGGCCGAAATGGTGGATGCGAGCATAGGCTCGGTGAACGTTATCCCTATCGTCGTGTTCAGGCCGACGCCAACAGCTCCGTGCTCAGGGACCGTCTCCGATATGTCAGGCGACGTACTGTCTCCCTGCGACCCCGTGGTAAAGGTAAACGTAACGGGATTCAGCATGGCATTACCCGCGATATCCTTCACGCCTGTGGTCACGTGAACGACATAGACAGTGAATATCTGCAATGGCGATCGTGCGTTAAGGATTACCTCAGCGCCTGCACAGGCAATATCACGTTCGACAAGAGCGCCGTTCATCGCAGCACTGACCGTGATCGTTTCGCTCGTGACAGATGCCGGATCGATACGTTCGTTAAAGAGGACCGTGATTGCCGTATTGATGTTGTTATCGAGCGACTGGTTGTCAGGAGTGGTGTCTATGATGATCGGCGGAGCGTAGTCTTCTTTGGGTGGCGCTGACTGTCTCCCGCAGGTCACCGATATCAGGGTGATGAAAAATAACGAGCTGATTATACGGAATAGATCCTTCATAATCGCATAGAGAGAACATCATCGACCGGATTGATCCAGACACTTTATTGCACCACATGCCGTGAGTGCTATTGTATTTATAGTTTAGCATATGAGCGGCACATTCGTTCCGGAACGGTCTGGATCGGATGAATGGGCAAGGTGTGCATCTGACGCTGCCTGCGTGCTGCGATCATCGGTCGGCGCGGAATATCGAACAATCATTGCAACAACTTTCTGCCTGTACCCTGTAAATACCCATACAATTTCCTTCTTTTTTCCGGTCATTCAGATATACTTGATGCACTGTTTTCCCGATGAGGGGGGGCACTCATTGCGTGAATCAGAATCGCGTTTAAGGAGGCATAATGAAAACTATCTTCGCTTCTCTTGCGTTCACCGTTCTCTGTTCTTCTTTTCTTGCAGCATCGGCATTTGCAGAGACGATCTATCTTAAGGACGGGGCCGTATTGAGAGGCAAGATCATCAACGAGGACGAAACATCGATCTCCGTGGAAATGAACAATGCCTGGAAGAAGATCGACAAAAGCACTATCGAACTTGTCAAGAAGGAGGACGTTGCGACGCCACAGGCGCCGCAAGAGCCGGCGAAAGCAGCGACCGCGCCTACCGGAGACTTGCGGCTGCGCTATGGCAGCACTGCGGGCATTACGGAGGGGGAAATCAGCGGCTTTACAGTCCCTATGTCAGAGCTCGACGATAAAGGGGTCGGCTATCAATTAGACTACAGCGCTGGTTTCTATAAGGACTCTTCCGTGGGGTTCGTATTAAGCGCCGGCATCTTCTCGAGAAAACATTCAGGAAATGATCAGGATCCGACGTTTCCAACGCAGATCTATTACGACGCCGCAGGGGTGAATCTGGGCGCCGGGATCGGCATCAAGGCAAGCGAGAAACTGCATTTTGAAGGCAAGTTAGAACTTGGCATCGGGACAGGCAAACCGAAATTTAGCACGCCCGGGGTCGCATGGAACCCCATGGATTCGGGAGGTTATACGTCGGTGTCTTTCATCATCGGCGGTTATATAACCTTCAGCAATCCGGGTTTTCAGCTCGGGATCGAGGTCGGATCGCAATCGTTCGACGGAGATTTCACCATTCAGGACAATTTTGGCGGGTCAGTCGATGGCACGGTAAGCGGCAGCGAAGGCATCGTCAATATAGCGCTCGGCTATCGCTTTTAAGAACAACGCTGAGAAGAGAGCATAAGGCGTCAACGCCTGGGACGAAATGATCAAAAAGGGGGACGGATATTCCGTCCCCTTTCTTTATTGTGATCGATCCTATCGGCTATCGATTTGCACGACTCTCCTCAACGTCATAAACGCGGTTCGACGGTCCATTTTTACTCCAAGAAACTCTCGATCTCTTTCATGTATATCTCAAATGCTTCGATCATCGGAAAGTGCCCTACATCAGGGATGCGTACCGATCGGCAGTTGGTGATCGTTTGTTCCAGAAGGGAGCATTGCTGTACGGGTACGAGCCAGTCTTTCATTCCCCAGATGGCCAGCGTTTGAGCGGTGACGCCTTCCAGCAGCGTCCTCACATCCCATTCCATGATGGCTTTGACGGCCCACGCGGAAGAATCCAGCTGACCGTCGGCTCCCATCTGTCCCAACCAATACAACGCAGCTTCACGCTGCCGCTTCGGATAGGGAAAGAACGGGCGCATCAGCTGACTGCCCATCGAGGGGAATCGGTGTCCCAGCTTATTCGTCCATCGATAGGGAAATTCGATACCCCGTCGTGCAAGGGTCGGAAAGAGCAACAACGGTTGGGCCAGCAGATGCAGCTGTCCGGTGACGGCCGGGTCCACGACGATCAGACGATCCACCCTGTCAGGATCGTGCGCCGCAAACGTAAGCGCAATTTGGCCGCCCATACTGTGGCCAAGAACGTGCGCACGGTCGCAGCCAAAATGGTTCAATATGAATCTCGTGCGCTCGGTTTGAGCAGGGATCTGATAGTGATCACCCCGTGGTTTGTCGCTCTGACCGAAACCGAGCAGGTCCGGAGCGATGCAGCGATACTTTACCGACAGGCGCTGCAGGGTCGTCTGCCACAGGGTCCAATTTCCGGCCCAGCAATGAAGGAGCAGGACCGGCGGTGCGTCCGGCGGCCCGGCGGTTACGACATGCCAGTTCAGACCGTTGCGGTGCAGCGAGTGATGTTCTACGTTCACTTGTGTCTCCATGTTCTGGTGAGAGCGTGAGCGGTGGGGCAGGATTTTCTTCGTGCATTTTCATCTGCACGCGGCAGGCGGCTGATCGCTGCATAAATGCACGCCCACCTGCCGTGCGATCTCATCGGCTTGCGACGGTCGTTTACGATCCCTTGCCGGCGAGGGTCAACAAGGAGCGGAGGACATGCGGCGTTCTCATGCTCATGCGTTCCATCATCGGCAGCAACGTCAGCTCACGCAGGCTTTTTCCGCTTCACCTCGATCACCGTCACCTCGGGCGAGGCAAGGAAGCGTATGGGCGGACCCCAGGTGCCGGTGCCGCGGCTGGTGTAGACCACGGACCCCTTGCCCACGTCGTACCGTCCCGCGTGGAGCGGGTGGGCACGCCGGCTGAAGTAGCTGAAGGGCCAGATCTGGCCCTTGTGCGTGTGGCCCGAGAGCATGAGGTCGTACATGCCGACGGCGTCGGCGTCGGGATGGGGCTGGTGCTTCAGGAACAGCACGAACTTCTTCGACCGGTCCGTCCCGGCCAGGGCGGCGCGGTCCGGCGCCGGCGTGCCCGCCTTCGTCTGGATCGCGGTCCGGTCGTCCACCCCGGCGATCTGGATGACGCCGAGGTCCCGTGATCCGCCGCGCAGCATGGTAAGCCCTGAATGCTCGATGAATTCCACGGCCTTGTCGATGCCGGCGTAATACTCGTGGTTCCCGGTGATAGCGAACTTGCCGTACCGCGCCGGGACCTCCTGCAGGAGCTCGGCCAGGCCCGGCAGGTGGTTGATCTGGGCGTCCACCAGGTCGCCGGTGACGACGAAGATGTCCGGCTTGGCTGCCTTCACCGCCTCGAGCATCGCCACCAGGCGGTCGCACCGGATGATGAGCCCGAGATGGACGTCCGAGATCTGGGCGATTGTTACCTTGTCAACGCCCTGGGGAAGCCGGTCGGTCTCGAAGACGAGCCGCTCGGTCCTGATGTTCTGCGCGTCGAAATACCCGTAGACGCAGATGAGCGACGACAGGGCGAGCGACAGGGCGAAGGAGAGCCTTGCCGGGACGGCCGGGAGGAACGCGGCCTGGCTGCCGAGCCAGGCAGGGACCCGGAGCGCGAAGTTCACCAAGTCGATCAGAAGAGAGCTGCAGCAGAAAAGGAAGATAAGCGCCATCCAGAGGTAGGCCACCCAGGACAGGGTGCGGGCAGTGAGCTCGAAGTCATGGCGCTCCAGCGAGCGGATGAGGAACACCGCCATGACCATGAAGGCCATGAACAGCGCGAGGGCCAGACCCGCTCCCCATCCGAACCCGAGGGCCTGCCGGGCCTTCAGGAACGCATAGGCGTGAATGCCGCCGTATACGAAGATAATGAAGAAGAAAAAGAAGGTCATCTGCCGAAATTCACTCCCAGCCCCTCTGCCATCTTGACAAGGTCCCCATCGGGGTCCACGAGGCGCAGCTGATCGATGGCGCTCGCGAGGGGAACGGACTTGATGTCCGGCGGCTGGTATGATACCATCTCGCCGTATTTTTTCCGGGCCAGCAGTTCCACGGCCGCCGCTCCGTAGCGCGTGGCCAGCAAGCGGTCGAAGGGACAGGGGCTCCCGCCGCGCTGGAGGTGGCCGAGGACGGTCACGCGCACATCGAATCCCGTCCGCTTGCCGATCTCGCTCCCGACGATCTCGCCCATGCCCCCAAGCCGGAGAACATAGCCGTCGGTCGCCTTCTCGCGCACTGACATCTCGCCGCCCACGGGCTTCGCGCCTTCCGCCACAACGACAATGCTGGACTTGCTTCCGCTCTTCTTGCGCTCGAGCAATTTTTCAGCCACTTTCTCCATGCTGTAGGGGATCTCGGGGATCAGGATGACGTCGGCGCTTCCGGCGATCCCCGCCTCGAGGGCGATCCAGCCGGCGTACCGGCCCATCAGCTCCAGCACGATCACCCGCTGGTGGCTTTCGGCTGTCGTATGGAGCTTGTCGAGCGCCTCGGTCGCCGTGTCCACGGCGGTCTGGAACCCGAAGGTCACGAACGTCGCGTCGAGATCGTTGTCGATGGTCTTCGGAACGCCGATGACCGGCACGCCGAGCTTCGAGAGACCGTGGCCGATCTTGAGGGACCCGTCGCCGCCGATCACCACCAATGCCTCGAGGCCGAGCTCGCTGATGTTGTTCAGGACCAGGGGCGACATGTCCTCGATGATATCCTTGCCGTTGACCACGGTCTTATGGGCAAAAGGATTGCCCCGGTTCGTGGTGCCGAGGATCGTGCCGCCGACGAACAGGATCCCCCGGGTGTTCCACGAGGTGAGCTGCCGCGTCTTGGTCGGCGAGAGCAGGCCCTCGAAGCCGTCGATGATCCCGGTCACCTCCCAGCCGTACTTGAAGATGGCCGTTTTCGTGACCGCCCGGATGACCGCATTGAGCCCCGGTGCATCTCCTCCGCCTGAAAGAACGCCGATACGCATGCAAACCTCCCTTGGATAAATCAATGAGTTCTTTTGACAGGATTACAGGATAACTTCGGATAAGATCAAAAGAGTCACTCAACGCTGACAGGACTACGAAACGAATTATGATCGTCGCTGAAAAAACCAAAGAACGTACATCTTACAGGGTTCTTTCATAAGTAGTTCAGCGAAAATCTGCGTTGAATTCCCAGATCGCCTTTGCCTGTCGCTCCTGTTACCGGTCTAAGACTTTCTTTATACTCCGAGCAGTTTCTTCCCGCCTTCGCAGGCGATCGCGAAGATGGCGTCGCCGGGCAGGCCAGCCTTGCGAAGGAACGCAAGCTCCGCCTCGTAAAAGTCCCGGTACCGCCGGTCCTGCAGGACCGCGTCGGTGCCGACGGCAAGAGGAACTCCCCGCTCAAAGGCCTTGCGGACTTGGGAAAGGTGCTCGTCGATCGTGCGCTCGACGAATCGTTTCGCCTCGTACCCGACGTCCGGCCGCTCCGCGACCCTCTGAAGCGCCCCGACCGTGGGGACCCAGAAGACGCCGTTGGCATGAAGGCTCGCGAGCGCCTTTTCGGTCATGAAGAACCCGTGTTCGACCGAGCGGACGCCGGCTTCCGCTGCATTCACGATCGCCGCCTCGCCGTTGGCATGCGCCATGACCTCAAGCCCGTTCTTCCGGGCGGCATCAACGAGGAACAGAAGCTCCTCCCGGTCGAAACCGCCGGCGGTGACCTCGCCAGGCCGCTTCAGGCTCACCATGCCCGAGGCAATGACCTTAATTATACCAGCTCCCGCCGCCCTGAGCTTCTGTATTTCGGCGGCGATCTGTTCCCGCGTGTCAAGGGAAACGCCGAACAGCGACCCGTAGCCGCCCCGTTTGCAGAGCGCCCATCCCGCGCTGATCACCTTCGTCGCGTCCGGTGCTGAGACCCGGAGACCGGCGCCGTCCCTGGTGCCCGCGTCCCGCACCGCTGCAACGCCTGCCTCTTTCGCATCGGCAAGGCCTTCCGCGTCCCGGAGGTGCACATGGGCATCTATGTATCCTGGGCCCGTCATGATTGGAGAATGGTCCGTAAAAATGGCTGACAGTTCGCTGCCATTCAAATTCTATATCGAATCAGAAGAATTTTTTCTCGCAGAGGCGCAGAGCTCGCAGAGAAAACTCATAAAACACTTCTGGTTAAAACATAGGTTTAAGGATCTTGATTTTACTCTGCGTACTCTGCGTGCTCTGCGAGAGATGCCGTTTTGGTTTAAGTTTTGAGAGGATCAGTTTGTTCGTGTGATGAGCCCGCTGTCCCGGAAGCTGAAATGGTCGCCGTCGCCGACGATGACATGGTCGAGAACCCTGATGCCGAGCAGGTCCCCGGCCTGCACAAGCCTTTTGGTGAGCAAGATGTCCTCCTGGCTCGGCTTGGTATCTCCGCTGGGATGATTGTGGACGAAGATCACGGCTGCGGCGGACTCGCGGACCGCGGCCTTGAACGTTTCGCGGGGATGGACCAGGGACGCCGTCAGGCTGCCGGTCGATACCGTCTCTTCCCTGATGATGCGGTTCTTCGTGTCCAGCAGGACGCAGCGGAACTCTTCCTTTTTCGCGTCCCGCAGGCGCGGCTGGAAGTATTCCGCCACTTCCTGGCTTGCGCACATCGACGCGCCGGCAAGGGTCGGCCGCTGGTATCTCCTGCCGAGCTCGATGGCCGCTTTGATCTCCGCTGCCTTGGCGGGTCCGATGCCCTTTACCTCGCGCAGTTCCTTGACCCCCGCCCGGGCGATGCCGGAGAGGTCGACGAACTTCTCCAGGAGCTCCCGCCCCAGATCAACGGCCGTCCGCCCTCCCGCGCCGTTGCGAATGATGATGGCGAGGAGCTGGGCATCGGAGAGCTTGTCCGCTCCGTGCTTCAGGAGCCGTTCGCGCGGCCGCTCTCCTTCAGGCCAGTCTTTGAGATGTCGATGCTTTTCGTCCTTCATAGGCGGGTCCTTTGCGACAATGATGCGATTATAGATGCTTACCGGCACCCTGTCAAACGGGAACGGGAGCGCGGGCAGGAGGCGGGCTCAATCCCCGGCAACGGCCGATGTCCTCCGCAGCGCCCCATTGTTGCACATATTAAATACTGATTGACTTGCCCCCCAAACAATGCTAGTTTTGATACACTGTTTTAAATACGAAAGGGGGGTTTTCTATGGAACTGCTCTATAAGTCAGGAACAAAGGTATTTCTATTCGTTCTCCTCTGCTCGCTCACCCTGGTCCCCGCAGCACATGCCACCAACGGCATGAACATGGAAGGATACGGCCCCATCGCCACCGGCATGGGCGGAGCCTCCATGGCCTATGACAACGGCACCGCGGCCGTCATGAACAACCCGGCCACCCTGTCCCTCATGGAATCGACGGCACGCCTCGACCTGGCGATCGGCTTCCTCGCTCCCGACATCACGTCCAGCATGACCGGCATGCCGGATGCCAAATCGTCGGCAGACCTGTTCACGATGCCGGCATTCGGCTATGTCCGGAAAACGGGTGAGCTGGCGTACGGTGTCGGTGTGTTTGCCCAAGGCGGCATGGGCACCGAGTACGGCGCCGACTCGTTCCTCGCCATGGGATCGGGCGATAAAGTCCGCTCCGAACTGGGCGTCGGCCGGCTCATCGTCCCGGTCTCGTACAGCGTTAACAAGGATCTCTCCATCGCAGCAAGCGTCGATTATGTTTGGGCGACCCTGGACCTCAAGATGGCCGCGTCGGTCAGTGCTCTCGGCAGCATGCTTACCAGCTGTACGGGCCCTCTGTGCGGGATTGGCCTTTTGCCCGCAACGAACTGGGCTCGCATCGACTTCTCCGGCGGCGGCGACATGAACGGCGCGGCTAGGGGAACCGGCTTCGCCGGCAAGATCGGCGCCGTCTACAAGATCAGCCCTGAGTTCACGGTCGGCGCGACCTATCATTCAAAGACATCTCTCGACGACATGGAAACGGACAGCAACGGCGCAACCATCAGCGCACAGGGTGCAGGTCCCGCAGCTCCCGGAAAGATCACCGTACGTGATTTCCAGTGGCCGGCGACCTATGGCATTGGCGTCGCATGGAGCGCGAACAAGCAGCTTCTAGTCGCAGCCGACGTCAAGGTCATCGGATGGAAAGATGTCATGAAGGATTTCAAGATGACCTTTGAAGGCGCAGGCTCCACGATTAACTTCGCCATGCCGCAGAAGTGGAAGGACCAGACCGTGTTTGAGCTCGGCGCTGCCTACCTGTTCACGCCAGAGTTCACCGGCCGCATCGGCGTGAATATCGCAAGCAATCCAATCCCGAATGATTATGTGAATCCGCTGTTCCCGGCGATTATCGAAAATCACTACACGCTCGGTGCAGGATATGCCATCTCGAAGAATTCAAGCATCGACTTCTCCCTTGCGTACGCTCCAGAAGTGAAAGTGACGACGACGGTGGATACCGGCGCCGGTTTCGTTCCGCTGACCATTAAACACAGCCAGATGAACGAGCAAATTATGTACAGCTATCGTTTCTAAGCAACCTGCCGAAAGAACAAAAAAGCCGGAGGATATTTCCTCCGGCTTTTTTTCCTAATTTTGTGGCCTGTGTTTTACATCTTCACGAACGCTTCCTTCGGCGCATTGCACACCGGGCAGGTCCAGTCATCGGGAAGCTCTTCGAACTTCTTCCCTTCCTTCGCCTCGTCATACACATACCCGCATACGGTACATCTCCACATGATCGACACCTCCTGAAGAAGAGTTGGAACGGGGGCCGGTCATCCGGCGCCGCTGTCTGTCGTATCGTCCGGTCAGGATTTGCATCCCGCAGGCTGCCCGTTGAACTTTTTGTGATACTCGATCGTCCTTTCGGCGAACTGCTTGCCGAAGGAGAAGCACTTTTTGTCGTCATCGAGGCTGGGCCGGTAGATCACTTCCATGCCCGGCTCCACCACTTCGAGGCCCATTTTCTTAAACTGTTCGTACGCTTCCTTCACCGCGCCGCCGCCCCAGCCGTAGCTGCCGAAGGCCCCTGCCATGCGGTTCTTCGGGCGAAGGCCCCGCAGGTGGGTCAGGAACTCCGCGACCGCCGGAAACATAATGTTGTTGAGCGTCGGCGTTCCGACGAGCATGGCCCGCGACTCCCAGACCCGCTTGATCGCCACGCTCATCGGCGTGGCCCGGAGCTTCAGAACGTCCACATCGACGCCGGCCGCCTTGATGCCTTCCATGATCGGGATCGTCATGTGCTCGGTGCTGTGCCACATGGTGTCGTAGACGATCACGACCCGGAGGTCCGCCTTGTCGTTCGCCATGTCCAGGTACATCTGGAGGATCTTGCCGGGGTCTTTCCGCCAGATGATCCCGTGGTCCGGCGCGATCATGTCGATCTCCAGCCCGAGCTTCTTGATGTCGGCGATCTTGTTCTTGACGAGCGTGCCGAAGGGCATCAGGATGTTCGCGTAATAATCGCGCACCGCGTGCTCAAGGGCCGTGACCGAATACTGGTCGCAGAACTCATCGTCGAACCGGGCCGATGACGCCAGGTGCTGGCCGAAGGCGTCCTGGCTGATCAGGAGCTTGTCCTCTTTCACATAGCTCATCATGGAATCCGGCCAATGGAGCATGGGCGTCTCGATGAACTGGATGGTCTTCGTGCCGGTGGAGAGCGTATCCCCGGTCTTGACGATCTTGAAGGTCCACTTCGCCGTATCGAAGAACCGGTCGAGCGCCTTCTTGCCCCGGTCGGTGATGTAGATCACGGCGTTCGGCGTCAGCTCCATGATCTTCCCGATGCCCGACGCATGATCGTTCTCGATATGGTTGACCACCACGTTCTCGATCTTGGACGGGTCCACCAGGCCGCGGATGCTGTCGATCGTATATTCGGTGAAATCCTCCTTCACCGAATCCACGAGCGTCACGTGCCTGTCAAGGACCAGATAGTTGTTATACGTCGTGCCGTTGGGCGTGATGTAGCCGTGGAAATCGCGCACTGCCCAGTCTATGGCGCCGACCCAATGGATGCCGGGTTTGATCTCGATGGAACCCATGAATAACCTCCTCTGGTACGATCACGTCGGTATGAAATACCATCCTCATCCGGCGGCCCCGGGATGTTCTTCGAGGTGCTCCGACGAAGCCGCGCTGAATGTACGGTGACGTCTAACGAAGAACTGCGGCGGGATGTTTCACTTCTTCCGTTTCAGTTTCTTGCAGGTTGGACAAAGTCCGTAGAACTCGATGTGGTTGCCCAGAATGGTGTAATCCTTGGCAACGCCCCGGGGCATCTCCAGAGGGATATCGCCGGGGATGTCCGCGACCTTTTTACAGTCCAGGCAGATCAGGTGGTGATGGGCGCTCGTATCGGGATCGTAGCGTTTCCGGTCCGGATCGATGGTCAACTCCCGGACGGCCCCTGTCTGGACGAGGGTGTTCAGGGTATTGTAAACCGTCGCAAAGGACATGGACGGGTTCTTCTTGGCCACCACGCGATAGATGTCGTCCGCCGACGGATGGGACGTGTTCCCGTCGAGGTGATCGAGGATCGACAGCCGCTGGGGAGTTCTTTTAAACCCCGAGATCATCCCTTTTTGTTGGAGTTTTTTAAGCATAGGACCTAGGGAACAATATAATTTAACCGGTGTTCCCTGTCAAGGGCTTGTTATCGATGCTCCCTGCAGATAAAACGGGCTTTTCCTGAAGGGCCGAAATGGAAACGGCAGCCCTTTGGGCTGCCGTGCTGATCGTTCATGCATGCGGGAAGGCGCCCTTCCCGGCCGTACTACTTCTGCTACTTCTGCCCGTGTTTCTCCGCCACCTGGATGCGGATCATGGCGCGCATGAGGTCGATGCGGGCCTTCTCGGTATCCTTGTCCGAGAGCTTCTCGGCGAGCAGTTTCTCCGCGCGGTCCTTCTCGATGCGGGCCTCGGAGAGGTCGATGTCGGCGGCGCGGTCGGCTCCCTCGGCCAGGATAACGATCCGGTCGGGACCAACCTCCGCATATCCCCAGTCCACTGCGACGTGGTGCCACTCGGAACCCTCGCGGTACGAAAGCATGCCCACCTTGAGCGTGGCAAGGAACGGTGTATGGCCCGGGAGCACGCCGAACTCACCTTCACTGCCGGGGGCGATCACTTCGTCGACGTGTTCCGACCGCACCACCTGGCGGCTCGGCGCGACGATCTCGAGGAGCATCTTTCCTTTTTCAGCAACCATTTTCTTTTTCCATTCCTCAGCGGACATTTGACTTCAGAAAATGCACCCATCAGGGGCTAGGCGTGAGGCATAAGGGGAAAGATCATCACCTAGCGCCTACCGGCAGTCTACCGCTTGTAGCCAAGCTTCTCGGCCTTCTCGAACACTTCCTCTACGGCGCCGACCATGTAGAACGCCTGCTCGGGAATGTCATCCATCTTGCCGTCGACGACTTCCTTGAATCCCTTGATGGTTTCCTTGAGCGGCACGTATTTACCCGGGGTGCCGGTGAAGGCTTCGGCCACCTGGAAGGGCTGCGACAGGAAACGCTGGATCTTCCGGGCACGGGAAACGGAAAGCTTGTCCTCATCCGAGAGTTCATCCATACCGAGGATCGCAATGATGTCCTGGAGCTCCTTATAGCGCTGGAGCACGAGCTGCACCCTTTGCGCAACGGCGTAGTGCTCCGCTCCGACCACATGGGGATCCATGATCCGGGACGTTGAATCGAGCGGGTCCACGGCCGGATAGATGCCGAGTTCCGAGATCTGACGCGAAAGCACCGTGGTTGCGTCCAGGTGGGCGAACGCAGTTGCCGGCGCCGGGTCGGTCAGGTCGTCGGCCGGCACGTAGATGGCCTGCACCGAGGTGATCGATCCTTTTTTCGTGGAAGTGATGCGCTCCTGGAGAGCGCCCATTTCCGTGCCCAGGGTCGGCTGATAACCCACGGCCGAAGGCATGCGGCCGAGCAGCGCCGACACTTCGGAGCCTGCCTGGGTGAAACGGAATATGTTGTCAACGAACAGGAGCACGTCCTGTCCCATGGTGTCGCGGAAGTACTCAGCCACGGTGAGGGCCGAGAGACCGACGCGGAGCCTCGCTCCCGGCGGCTCGTTCATCTGGCCGTACACCAGCGCTGTTCTGTTGATGACGCCCGACTCCTTCATTTCTGCCCAGAGGTCGTTACCTTCACGGGTGCGCTCGCCCACGCCGGCGAACACGGAGTAGCCGCCATGCTGCTTGGCCACGTTGTTGATCAGTTCCATGATGAGCACGGTCTTGCCCACGCCGGCGCCGCCGAACAGGCCCGTCTTGCCGCCCTTCGTGTAGGGGGCAAGCAGGTCGATGACCTTGATGCCGGTCTCGAAAAGCACTTTCGACGGATCGAGTTCTTCGAGCATCGGCGCAGACCGATGGATGGGAAGCGTGTCCTTGGTCGTGATCGGCCCCAGTTCATCGACCGGCTCTCCGATGACGTTCATGATGCGGCCGAGCACTTCCTTGCCCACAGGCATGGAGATCGGCTTGCCGGTGTCGTTCACCTTCATGCCGCGCATGAGGCCGTCGGTGGACGACATGGCCACGGTCCGGACCCGGTTCTCGCCGAGGTGCAGCGCCACCTCCAGCGTCAGGTGGGTCTCCGGCGTGCCAAAACTCTTGTCGGCGGCCTGGTCGATCCGGAGAGCGTTCATCAGCTTCGGAAGGCTTCCGACGGGGAATTCGCAGTCCACCACCGCGCCCATGACCTGTACGATCTTACCTGTGCTCATTGATAACCCCCTGTAACTTACGACAAATTCGAAATCCTAATTACGAAATCATATACCGTGGTTTAGAATTTAGAGATTCGTGCTTCGAGTTTGATTACTTCAGCGCTTCCGCTCCGCCCACGATCTCCGAGATCTCCTTGGTGATCGCGGCCTGGCGTTGCTTGTTGAACTTCAGCGTGAGCCTTTCGATCATGTCTTTGGCGTTCCTTGTGGCCGAGTCCATGGCGGTCATCCTCGACCCCATCTCGCTCGCCTGGCTTTCGAGCATGGAACGGTATACCTGCACCTCAATGTGCTTCGGAAGGATGGAGGTCAGGATCGCCTCGGCCGACGGCTCATAGAGATAATCGACGGCCGCCATGAACGGGTCCGCCTCGACCGGCGGTTCCACCGGCAGAAGCTTCTCAAGGGTCACCTTCTGCTGCATCACGCTCTTGAACTCGTTATAGAGGAGATAGACCTCATCGGTCTCGCCCGCCGTAAAACGCTCTACAATATTCTTGCCGACATCGGCGGCCTTCTCATAGTCGATCATGCCGAGGTCCGACCACACCTTGCCTAACGTGTACCCGGAACGTTTGCGGAAAAAGTCGCGCCCCTTGCGGCCCACGACATTAACCTTTACCTCTTTCCCCTCGGCCTTGAACTGCTTGACCGCCTCGACGGCTTTCCGGAGGATGTTGGTGTTATAGGCGCCGCAGAGTCCGCGGTCGGAAGTGAGCACAAGAAGCTTCACCTGCTTGGGCTCGCGTTTCGCCAGGAGAGGATGCTGCGCCCGCTCAACGCGCGAGGCGAGGCTCGCGATCACCGACAGCATCTTGCGGGAGTAGGGCCGCGCCGCAATGACCCGTTCCTGGGCGCGGCGAAGCTTCGCCGCCGCCACCATCTTCATGGCCTTGGTGATCTGCTGCGTCTTCTTGATGCTGACGATCTTTCTTCGTATGTCTCGTAAGCTGGCCATAGATATCCCGCTGAGTTAGTCATCAGCGGAGGACGGCTGCTTCGTGCCTTTCATTCCGCACTCCGCACTCCGCACTCCGCAATTGTGCTTTACGCGCTGAACGTCTTCTTGAACTCATCGAGGGCACTCTTGATGCGCGTCTTGAGGTCGTCGTCGAGCTGTTTCTTGCCCTTGATGTCGTCAAGCAGCGACTGGTACTTGCTCGTCGCAAACCGCAGGAGTTCCGATTCGAACTTTCTGACCGCGTTTACCGGCACGTCATCCACGTAGCCGTTGGTACCCGCGAAAATGACCAAAACCTGCTGCTCGACGGGGAGCGGCGAGTACTGGTCCTGTTTCAGGAGCTCGACCATGCGCTGACCGCGGTTCAACTGCGCCAGCGTGGCCTTGTCCAAATCGCTTCCGAACTGGGCAAATGCCGCGAGCTCGCGGTACTGGGCCAGGTCGAGGCGGAGCGTGCCGGCGACCTGCTTCATGGCCTTGATCTGGGCGCTGCCGCCCACGCGCGACACGGAGATGCCGACGTTGATGGCCGGCCGCACGCCGGAATAGAAGAGATCGGACTCAAGGAAGATCTGTCCGTCGGTGATGGAGATAACGTTCGTCGGGATATAGGCGGAAACGTCGCCGGCCTGGGTCTCGATGATCGGCAGCGCCGTGAGCGATCCGCCGCCGAGCTTGTCGGACAATTTCGCCGCGCGCTCGAGGAGCCGGGAATGGAGATAGAACACGTCGCCGGGATAGGCTTCGCGTCCCGGGGGACGGCGGAGGAGCAGCGAGAGCTGGCGATAGGCTGTGGCCTGCTTTGACAGATCGTCATACACGATGAGGGCGTGGCCGCCCTTGTCGCGGAAGTATTCGCCGATGGTGGCGCCCGTGTACGGTGCAATAAACTGGAGCGGCGCGGGGTCTGACGCTGTGGCCGACACGATGATGGTGTAGTCCATGGCGCCGTGCTCCGTCAGGGTCTTGACCACCTGCGCCACGGTGGAGCGCTTCTGGCCGATCGCCACGTAGATACAGATGACGTTCTGGCCCTTCTGGTTGATGATGGTGTCGATGGCAACGGCAGTCTTGCCGGTCTGGCGGTCGCCGATGATGAGCTCCCGCTGGCCCCGGCCGATCGGGATCATGGCGTCAATGGCCTTGATGCCGGTCTGGAGCGACTCGCGCACCGATTGGCGTTTTACGATGCCCGGCGCGATCACTTCGATCATCCGGGACTCCTTGGAGGCGATGGGGCCCTTGCCGTCGATGGGCTGGCCAATGCCGTCCACCACGCGGCCCACGATGGCGTCGCCCACGGGGACCTCGGCGATCCTCTTGGTCCGCTTGACGATGTCGCCTTCGCGGATATTCATATCGTCGCCCATGAGCACCGCGCCGACATTTTCCTCTTCGAGGTTCAGCGCCATGCCCATGATGCCGCCGGGGAACTCGAGCAGTTCGCCGGACATGACGTTGTCAAGGCCGTAGACCTTGGCGATACCGTCGCCGACCGTTATCACGGTGCCCACCTCGGCGACCTCAACGGTCTTCTCAAAATCGGATATCTTCTTTTTGATGATCTCGCTGATTTCCTGTGCCTTGATCTGCATCGGTTGCTCCTTTGGATCAGATGACAGATGTCAGACGACAAGATTACAGACTGAAGCACTACCTGAAAATCTCGTCTGTTGTCTGTCCGTCTGCTGTCTGCTGTCAGGTTATTCTATTTCGCCAGCTTCTCGCGCATCTTGCCAAGCTGGTTCTTGATGGTCCCGTCGTAGATGACGCTGCCGATCTGGGCCCGCGCCCCGCCAATGACGGCAGGGTCCACCTTCGCGTCGATCTCGACCTGCTTGCCCGTCACGGTCTCAAGCTTCTTTTTGATGTCGGCGATTTCGCCGGCAGCAAGGGGGGTCGCCGTCGTGACCCGCGCCCGGGCCCGGTTCTGGCGGTCCGCCAGCAACTCCTCGAAGGCCTGCTGCACGTCGCCGAAGTTCCGGATCCTGCCCGTTTCGGCGAGGTGCGACAGGAACCGCGTCGTGGTCGGCTGGAGGCCAAGCTTCGCGGCAAGCTCTCCGATGACGGCCTTCTTGGCGGCCGGTGTGAATGCGGGGCTGGAGAACAGCTTTTGAAGGGACGCCTGCCCGTCCACCACTTCCGCGAAGGCGGTGAGGTCGGCGCGCGTCTTGTCCACGACGTTCTTCTCGTGGCTCAGCTCCACCAAAGCCTTGGCGTATCGCTTACCGACAATGGTGATCAACCCCGGCCTCCCACGCTGGCAATGTAGTCCTTCACGATCCGTTCATGGTCCTGCTTGCTGATCTTGTCCTTGATCTTTCCCTCGGCAAGGTCGACGGCAAGGCGTGCCGCCTCTGTAGCGAGGTCGGCCTTGGCCTTCTGCACCTCGATATCAACGCCGATCTTCACCTGCTCCTGGATGTCCCGGACGATCTTCCGGCCCTCTTCGATCAGGGCCTGTTTGTCCTTCTCTCCACGGGCCTGCGCATCGGCGACCATGGTGAGGGTCTCGGCATCCATCTCCCGGGCCTTGCGCTCCATCTCGGCGAGCGCTGCGAGCGCGCGTTCACGGGCTGCCTTGGACTCCTCCATGGCCTTCGCGATCTCAGCGGTGCGGTTCTTGAACAGGTCCCGGACCGGCTTTCGCAGGAAATAGAACAACAGCCCCACGATGATGGCGAAGTTTATAATGCGGGGAAGCCAGTCGCCCATGAAGGTATATTCCTCGGCGCCATGTCCGCCGCCTGATGATGCAAATACCACCGAGGCGAAGACGACACCGGCAATGCCGGTCAATATGTATAGGTACTTTTTCATGATCTTGATTGTGGTCCGGCTATCTTCTCTATTCTGGCTCCCGCTTCCGGCTCCTGATCCTCTACACCGCCCTGCCGAGCAGCTTCGTTGAGATGTCCTGGGACAGCTTGTCCGCTTCCTTCCGGAGGTCGCCGCGCGCGGCCGCCGCGGCTTCAGCGATCTCTTTCCGGGCCTTGTCGAGGAGCTCTCCTGCCTTGGCGCGCTCGGCGGCGATCATGTCGCGCTGAGCGTCCAGCCCCTGCTGATAGAAGGCATTGTATGCCGCGGCCGCTTTCTGCTTGGACTCGGCAAGGGAAATGTTGTATTGTTCAAGAAGGACTTGCGCCCGGTCCTGGGCGGTCTTGGAGTCGGCGAACGCGCCGCCGATGTTCTCCTCGCGCTCCTTCATGATGGCGCGCATGGGTTTGAAGAGGATGAAGTTCAGCGCGACAAGAAGAACGGCGAAGTTGACGAGCTGATAAAAAAAGGTGATGTTGATATCGATCATGCGTGTACGCCTCGCGAATACGAGAACACAGGGTCTTCCGTTTTAAGTTCGAAAAAATTAACACACCCCCCAGGCAATGTCAAGAATTTTGCCTATAAATAATATAAATGGGCAGAAGGTTTCCGGTTATAGAAAAGCAAAGACTGCAACCTGAGAAAAACAATTATCGACACGCGCCCTCACGGCCCGCAACGCGGCGGCGCGGCCAATTCTCTCCTTGACAGAGCTGGAGTTAGTTGTTATGGTACGTGGCCTTTGCGCGATTATTGTAGGGGCGGCCTTATGGGGCCGACCGCAAGAGGGCAACCACACAGGGTTGCCCCTGCATTGTGTTTTCCATAGAGGCAAAATAAGGGGACGACGGACAACGATACGACCATGAGCTACGCGGAAGAAACAAGCAAACGGCGGACCTTCGCCATTATCAGCCATCCCGACGCTGGGAAGACGACGCTCACCGAAAAGCTCCTGCTCTTCGGCGGCGCCATCCAGACCGCAGGCGCGGTGAAATCGAACAAGATCCGGAAAAGCACGTCGTCGGACTTCATGGAGATCGAACGCCAGCGCGGCATCTCCGTTGCCACGTCGGTCATGGGGTTCGAATATAACGACCTCAAGATCAACCTGCTCGACACGCCGGGCCATAAGGACTTCGCCGAGGACACCTACCGCACCCTCACGGCCGTGGACAGCGTCATCCTCGTCGTGGACTGCGTCAAGGGCGTCGAAGAGCAGACCGAGAAGCTCATGAACGTCTGCCGCATGCGGAACACGCCGGTCATCGTCTTCGTGAACAAGCTGGACCGCGAGGGCAAGGATCCTTTCGAGCTCCTGGACGAACTGGAGATGAAGCTGAACATCCGGGTGCAGCCCCTGTCCTGGCCCATCAGCATGGGCATGTCCTTCAAAGGCGTGTACAACCTCTTCAATAAAAGCCTCCGCCTGTTCCGGCCCGGCGGCGTCACCGTGGCCGAGGACGTACTGGCCATCACCGGGCTCGACGACCCGGTCCTGGACCAGCAGCTCGGCGACTATGCCCTGAAGCTCCGCGAGGACGCGTCGCTCATCGAGGGGGCCTACGAGCCCTTTAATGTGGAGAGATACCTCGACGGGAAACTCGCGCCGGTGTTCTTCGGAAGCGCCATCAACAACTTCGGCGTCAAAGAGCTGCTCGACACGTTCACCCGCATCGCCCCGCCGCCTTTGGGCAGGCCGTCGAACGTCCGGACGGTGACCCCCGATGAGAAGAACTTCACCGGGTTCGTCTTCAAGATCCACGCGAACCTCGATCCCCGCCACCGCGACCGCATCGCCTTCCTGCGCATCTGCTCGGGGCGCTTCGAGCGGAACAAGATGTTCCACCACGTCCGGCTGGACAAGAACATCCGGTTCAACAGCCCGGCAAGCTTCCTGGGACAGCGGAAGAGCATCATCGACGAGGCCTTCCCCGGCGACGTGATCGGCCTGTACGACACGGGGAACTTCAAGATCGGCGACACCCTGACCGAGGGCGAGAACCTTCAGTTCCAGGGCATCCCGGCCTTCTCGCCCGAGATCTTCAAGGAGCTGGTGAACCTGGACCCGGGAAAGTCCAAGCAGCTTGCCAAGGGCATCGAACAGCTCACCGACGAGGGCGTGGCCCAGCTCTTCACCCAGCAGCAGGGGAACCGCCGGATCGTGGGCACCGTGGGCGAGCTCCAGTTCGACGTGATCCAGTACCGCTTGGAGCATGAGTACAACGCCAAGTGCCGCTTCATGCGCATGGACATCCACAAGGCCTGCTGGTTCACCGCCGAGGACCCCAAGGTGATCGAGAAGTTCTGCCAGTACCGGTGGGACCGCATCGCCAGGGACAAGGACGGGAACCTCGTGTACCTCGCCGAGACCGCCTGGATCATCAAGAGCCTGCAGCAGGACTTCCCGGACATCCGGTTCCATTACACGTCGGAGTTCAAGCGGGAGATGCAGGAGACGGGGTAGTGGGTTCACGATAAAACTGAAATGCTGGTCACCGATAAATTGGTTTACGAGATTACAGTCGACTGAGAACGACTGGGACTTACTCCTATTAAAATATCTCCCTGGTCCGAAGCGCTGACCCTTGACCGCTTCGCCCTGGAATGTTATCCTCTGCTCAGCGATACCGCGACTGTTTTCATGGAAAGCAATACGGAAACTGCACTCCAGTACGCTTTCCACGCGGTTAGACCTGAGCATCCATCATCGCAGTTCCCTTGACATCCCATTGAACATGCGAACGATCAGACATCCTGTCCACATTTTGATGGTTCTGGTGACCGGCCTGATCGTCCAGACCTTGTCCTAGCGACCAGTTTATGATACCGGGTTTTTAAGAAAATAGGGTGACACTCCGAAGTTAGGTTCATGAGAGGAGTGTCACAATGGAAACAATA
>JAGVOT010000103.1 GCA_020052615.1 Nitrospirota bacterium
CTGGAGAGCCTGCAGGCGAGCGGCTGCGTGAGCGTGATCACGACGCACCACAGTGTGCTCAAACTGTTCGGCGCCAGGACCGACGGCGCTGTCAATGGCGCGATGGAGTTCGACCCGGGGACCCTTCAGCCGACTTACCGGTTTCTCCCGGGAAGGCCGGGCAGGAGCTACGGGCTTGATATGGCGGCGCGGCTCGGTGTTCCGGACAGCGTCGTGCAGGACGCCCGCGCCCGTCTCAGCAGGGACGAGGCAAGCCTCGACCGGCTCCTGGAGCAGGTCGAGGAGGACGCCCGCCGGCTCCGCTCGGAGCGTCAGCAGGCGGAGCAGGACCTGGCCGCGGTGCAACGGCTTAAGGCCGAAGCAGAGCAGCTCCACCGGACAGCGTCAGAGGTCGCGCGGAACGCGAAAGCGATGGCAAAGCAGGAGGCGGCAGAAGCACTCGCCGGCCTTCGGCAGAAGCTGAAGGAACTGTCCCGCGCTGCAGCGATCGACCGCGGGCAGGTCGAGCGGGAACGACGGGAGATCGACGCACTTGCCCGGCAGCTCGAACCGGCGGAAGCAGAGCCATCGGGGCAGCCGGTCGATCGCGGAACGATCCATCCCGGCGACCGGGTGCGGATGCCGAAGCTGAAACGAACGGGCACCGTGCTGTTCGTCCATCACGATGAGCTTGAGGTGGACGCGGACGGCCTGAAGCTCAGGATAGCAATGCGGGACGCGGTCCCGCTGGAACAGGAGACGGCCGCGAAGCGGGATAGCCGGAGCTCCGGCTGGAGCGCCGCTGTCGAGGAGCGCGAAGGCCTGCCTGACCGCGTGAACCTGCTTGGCCTGCGGGTGGACGAAGCGCTGGCCGAGACGGAACGGTTCCTTGACGGCGCCAGCGTGAAGGGTCTCCGCCAGGTCATCATCATTCACGGGCTCGGAACCGGAGCGCTCAAGGCCGCGGTGAGCGGGCTCCTGACGGGCCATCCGCTCGTCGCGTCCGTTCGTACCGGCGAGCCGTCCGAAGGCGGGGCCGGCGTGACCGTGGCGGAGCTGAAATACTAAGGTGTACTCCGAAGATATCATACGGCGGGTGCGGGACAGCGTCGACATCTACGACCTGGTCTCGGGGTATGTGTCGCTCAAGAAGGCGGGCAAGAACTGGCTGGGGCTGTGCCCCTTTCACAGCGAAAAGACGCCGTCGTTCAATGTGAACCCGGCCAAGCAGATCTTCCACTGCTTCGGGTGCGGCGTCGGAGGCGACGCCTTCAAGTTCCTCGAGCTGCAGGAGGGGCTGAACTTTCCCGAGGCGGTGAAACAGCTCGCCGGGCGAGCGGGCATCACGCTTCCCGAGAGCAGGCCCCGGGCGGACGGGAAGAAGAGCGACGACGAGCGGAAATCGCTGCTCAAGATAACCGCCGAGGCGGCGGACTACTTCCGGCGGGAGCTCGAAGGACCGGCAGGCAGCGCTGGCCGGGCATACCTCGCGAATCGGGGCCTGACCGATGCGGTCGTCAAGGACTTTTCCCTGGGCTACGCGCGGCCGGAGTGGGACGGGCTCCTAAGGCATCTGCGGCAGCAGGGCCACTCGCCGGCGCTCCTGGAAAAGGCCGGGCTCATCGTCAAGCGGAGCGAGGGTGAAGGCCACTACGACCGCTTCCGGGGCAGGATCATCTTTCCCATCCGGGACATCAGCGGTCAGGTGATCGCCTTCGGCGGCAGGGTGATGGACGACTCCCTGCCCAAGTACCTGAACTCGCCCGAGACCCCGCTCTACAGCAAGAGCAACGTGCTCTACTGCCTCGACCAGGCGAAGGAGCCGGCCCGGAAACAGGGATACTTTATCATCGTCGAGGGATACCTCGACGCCATCGCGTGCCACCAGTACGGCGCGAAGAACGCCGTGGCGACGCTCGGCACGGCGCTTACGGACGGGCACCTGCGGCTGATGCGGCGGTTCGCCCAGAAGCTCATGCTCATCTTCGATCCGGATCCTGCGGGCGTCAAGGCTGCGCTGCGCGGCTTCGAGCTCTTTGCCGGGAGCGGCATGAAGGTGAACGTGGTATCGCTGCCCGACGGCGACGATCCCGACACCTTTCTTAAGAAGAAGGGGTACGAGGCCTTCGCCGCCTGCCTCAGGGGCTCCGTCAAGTTCATGGACTTCGTCCTCGCCCAGGTGGTGAAGGACGGCGCGGCCGCATCGATCGATGAGAAGGTGGAGCGCGAGGCCGAGATGCTGGGCTTCATCGCAAGGCTGCCCTCGGGCATCGAGCAGGACCACTATCTCAAGAAGACCGCCGAGGCCCTGAACGTCGACGAAGTGACCCTGCGCCAGGACATGGCGAAGCAGCGCACCGCGCACACTGGACCGCGGGAGCGGACGGCATCGGGAACGACGGCCCCGAAGGGCCAGCGGCCGCGGGCCGAGGAAATGCTGGTCCACCTCATGCTGAGGGACGAGGCCGTCGCCCGGAGCCTGGCTGAGCAGATCTCGCCCGAGGACTTCACGGACCCGCTGTACCGGCGCGCGGCAGAGCGGATATTTGCAACGCTGAAGAGCGGCAAGGGGATCGACCTTCGTGAAATCTCCCTGGGGGGAGACGATGAGCTGAACCGGCTTTTCTCGCACTATAGCGTGCTGGAGATAGAGAACAACGACCAGGAGAGCAGCAATGACCAGCAGTTGAACCTTGCAAAGACGTGCGCGGACTGCGTGGAGCGGATCAAACAGCATGGTTCGGCAAGGAAGATGAAGTCGCTGCTGGCGGCCATCCATGATGCAGAGTCCCGGGGAGACCGGGAACAACTGAGGTCGCTTCAAGAGCAGATCGTGCAGATGCGGCGGAAAGAAACGCAGTGACCTCGGTCACGCGAGCAGATATCGGGGGAAGGAAGAACAGGTATGCCAAAAAAGGAACTGAGGGATATGGCAAAACGGGGCAGGACCGGCGATAGCAAGAAGCCGTCGTCGGCGAAGCAGCAGGGGTACATGCCCTTCGAGGACGGCGCCGAACCCATCGCGGCCGAAGAGGTATCAACGGAGCAGCTTGACAGCATCATCTCGCTGTTCGGCGACGAGGACTCCGATATCGAGCTCGGTGCGCCGCGCTCGGACGGGAAGGCCCGTCCCGTCGGCGACGAGGATGCCGAGGAGGCCGTCGAGACCGAGGAGGCAGGCCTAGAAGAAGCCGGCGAGGAAGAGGCCGAAGAAGAGGATGTCGATGTCGGGCTCGGCAAAACCGACGATCCCGTCAGGCTCTACCTCAAGGAAATGGGGACCGTGCCGCTGCTGTCCAAGGAGGGCGAGGTCGCCATTGCCAAGCGGATCGAAGAGAGCAAACGGGAGGCGGCCCAGATCATCTACAGCATCCCCTTTTCGATGCAGGATGTGCGCGATCTCGGCGAACGGCTGCGCAAGGGCAAGATCAGCATCCACGAGGTGGTGCACGCCGGCGATGATGATTTCGAGGACATGCAGGCGCAGAACGAGGAAGAGCTCCAGGCCCGGGTGCTCAAGCTGATCGCAGAGATAGACAAGCACAGCAAGGCCCTGAACGCCTTCCACAAGAGCGTCGGCAGCCCCCGTCTGAATGAGGCCAAGAAGAAAGGCCTCCGGGACAAGATGCTGACGACGCGGAACACTCTCTTTGACAAGCTCGAGGCGCTCAACGTTCATTGTCGCCAGACGGACCGTGTCGTGATGAAGGTCCATGAGATGGTGACGGAGATCAACCATTGCGAACGGGAGGTCCATGCATTCGAGAGAAAAACAGGGAAGAGCATCACCGAGCTCAGGGACCTCTTCAGGAAGGTGCGCCTTGGTGGACGGGACCTTACCAATGCGGCCCGGAAGGCCGGCATCAAGCCCGAAGCGCTCCTGGACATGGAAAAGGCCTACCGGAACGCCGGCAAGCGCATCAAGAAAGTGGAACAGGACTGCGGCATATCTGCCGACAACCTCAAGAAGGCCCTCCGCTCCTATGAACGCGCAGAGGAACGGGCGAAGCTCGCCAAGAGCGAATTGGTCGAGGCGAACCTCCGCCTGGTGGTGTCCATCGCAAAGAAATATACGAACCGCGGGCTCCAGTTCCTCGACCTTATCCAGGAAGGGAACATCGGCCTCATGAAGGCCGTGGACAAGTTCGAATGGCAGCGGGGCTACAAGTTCAGCACCTATGCCACCTGGTGGATCCGCCAGGCGATCACCCGGGCCATCGCCGACCAGGCGCGCACGATCCGCATCCCGGTCCATATGATCGAGACCATGAACAAGCTGATCCGCACCTCCCGCGCCCTCGTGCAGGACCTGGGGAGGGAGCCTACGACCGAGGAGATCGCCTCCACCACGAAGCTGCCGGTGGAAAAGGTCCGCAAGATCATGAAGATCGCCAAGGAGCCCATTTCCCTCGAAACGCCCATCGGCGAGGAAGAGGACAGCCATCTGGGCGATTTCATCGAGGACAAGAAGATCGCCTCGCCCCTTGAGTTCGCCATCAGGAACAACCTGCATCTCCAGGTGCGCAAGGTGCTGAACACGCTGACCGACCGCGAGGAGAAGGTGCTCCGCTGGCGGTTCGGCATCGGCGAGCACACGGACCACACGCTTGAAGAAGTGGGCCAGGAGTTCGACGTGACCCGCGAGCGCATACGCCAGATCGAGGCCAAGGCGCTCCGGAAGCTTCGCCATCCGAGCAGAAGCAAGCAGCTCAAGAGCTTCGTGGAATAAGATCCCTGCGGATTGCTTGACATTTCGGCTGCGGTGTGTCAATATACCGTTCCCTCGATCGGCGTTCGGTTCCGGAAACGTTGCAGGGGAAGTTTGAACAGGCTTCACAGCAGGGCCCATAGCTCAGCTGGTAGAGCTACCGGCTCATAACCGGTTGGTCCCAGGTTCGAGTCCTGGTGGGCCCACCATCCTTGACGATGCGGAGTGCGGAATGCGGAATTACGGATACACAGGGAAGGAAGATAGGATTTGATAAAAGTGCGCCTTCAGGCGCACTTTTTTTTGGAGACGACCATGGAAGAACGATTGAACCTGCTGATCCAGCTTCAAGAGATCGACGGCGCGATCCGCGCCCGCCAGGCTGAGAAGAAGAGGCTTCCCGACATGCTCGCCGAGCTCGAACGGAAGAGCGAGGCGAACAAGGCCGAGCTCGACAGCTTCCGCGAGGCCCTGGAAACGGCCCAGAAGACCAAGCGCGACCGCGACCGCGATCTCGAAGAGGGATCGCAGAAGGTCGAGAAGCTGAAGTCGCGAACGCCGGACATCAAGACGAACAAGGAATACACCGCCCTGCTGAAAGAGATCGAGACCGTTGAGCAGGAGAACAAGGCGATCGAGGAGGACATCCTCAAACTGATGGAAAAGATCGACGCCGCTGCTGCCGAGATCAAGACGGCAGAAGCGCGATCCGCGCAGGAATCGGCGGCGATCGATGCAGAGCGGAAACAGTTCGAGGAGAGCATGGCGAAACTGGAGGGCGAGCTGGCGGCCGACGGCAGGGTGCGGGATGAGATCGCTTCGCGCATCGACGCGGCCCTGCTCGCCAAGTATCAAAAACGGTATGTCGCCCAGGGAGGGCGCGTCGTCGTCGAAGCCCGGGCCGAGTCCTGCTCCGGCTGCTTCATGAGCATACCGCCGCAGATCTTCGTGAACGTAAAAAAGAACACCGAGATCATCACCTGCCCGAATTGCCAGCGCATCCTCTATTATAAGGAAGCCATCGCTCCGAAGATGCCCTAATGCCGGCGTTACCACAGAGACACCGAGGACACAGAGGACGGCAAGGGCAAAATCACCGAAAGCGATGTCCCTAGGTTTTATTCGTTTCGAATGTTTTTCTCCGTGACCTCTGTGCCTCCGCGGTGAAACGACCTATCCTGAACTATGGAACTGACCATCTACACCGACGGCGCATCGAGGAACAATCCCGGGGAATCCGGCGCCGGCGTCTATATCCTGCGGGACGGGGAGCCGTTCGAGCAGATCGCGCGGTACCTCGGGACGACGACCAATAACATCGCCGAGTACACCGCCGCTATCATCGGCCTTGAACACGCGGTGAAGGTGGGCGCCCGCCGCGTCAGCCTCTTCGCGGACTCCGAGCTCATGGTCAAACAGATCAACGGCCTGTACAAAGTGAAGAACGAGGGGCTCAAGCCGCTGCATACCAAGGTAAAAGGGCTTATTGCCAGGATTGGCAGCGTCGAGGTACAATACATACCGAGGGAGAAGAACAAGGAAGCGGATGGGCTGGCGAACAAAGCGATAGACGAAAAGATACAGTAGCCAGTAGCCGGGAGCCAGTAGCCAGTGAAGGGAAGGGTTTTGTTAATTAACCGGACCCTTGACCCTGGCCCCTGGACCCCGTTGTATTGTTCTTTGATTTCAGAGCGGGTGAGGTGATCGCTCTCCGGAAACGGGGGGAGGAAAGTCCGAGCTCCACAGGGCAAGGCGGTCCCGAAACGGGACAGGGGGCAACCCCATGGAAAGTGCCACAGAAAAGAAGACCGCCCGCAAGGGCAAGGGTGAAACGGTGGGGCAAGAGCCCACCAGATTCCCGGGCGACCGGGAATGCTTGGAAAACCCCGCCTGGAGCAAGATCACATAGGGAAGCGCTTCCCGCAAGGGAATAAGGACGGCCCGTCCGAGACTTCCGGGTAGATCGCTCGAGCCGTTGAGCAATCAACGGCCCAGATAAATGCTCACCGCCCCGGGAGACCGGGGAGACAGAACTCGGCTTACGGCCCGCTCTGATTTTTTTTACCATTCCAGCCCTTGTCGGTCATCCGGCAGGGGCCGTTTTGTCTCTCCGATCAGTAGCTCAACTTCCGTTTTATCTCTTGCCCTGAAAATACCCCATCGCATAACTTGATTATTATAGGCAACTGTATTATGCTCCTGCTCAAGTGCAAGTGAAAATTGCATTGTAGGATTCTTCCTGAAGATGTTATAGGCTTCAACCTCTGCAATATGTAAAGCTCCGTACCGTATCCTTCACAGTATTTTCATACAGTCCCTCATGTCCCTCATGTCAGCGTTGACATAACCGTGAATCAAGCATATATTCGTGACAACGTAATGCACGATAATCATATAGTATTGGTGCCAGGTTTCGTCCCGATAATGACTTGTTTAACATTAACCTTCTTCAGGAGGATGCATCCTTGAATAAGATAATACTTCCACTTATTGCTTTGTTCTGCTTTGCTCATCCGGTATTTGCAGAGGATTGGGGCATTATGTCACCATATCTTCCACTCGATGGGAAAATTACAGGCAATCTACGAATACGTATGTCAAGTGAAAAAATATTGGAGATCAAGGGCAGATTGGACAAAACTATAGAAAAACAAAACGAATGGTATGCAAAATATATCAAAAATCATGATCTTAGAAAGCCTCTTCCCTATCATCCCAATTTCGGAATCACAGAGAAGGAATACGAAGCATTAATAAAAACTTATGGTCCGGGCGATAACAGGGTTTTTGAAAATGCTGGCAAGATTGAGTTGCAGTTTAAGAAACTGCCTAATGGAGATGTGATTGTATCATCTGATGACGTCAATAATTCGCTGCATAATTTACGTTATGTTGTTAAAGAAAATAGCATTGTGTCGAAGCATGGCACGTTAAACATCTATTCAGATGCGTATGCTTATATTGATAAGGAGGGTGTAAAAAGATCTCGGGAGAGACTTATGTGGAAGAGAAACGCGATAGTTGGAAAAGATGGAGAGGGGCCATTTCTGCTATTTACTATGCAGAAATCACTAAAAAGAAATATGGTCGAAATAAGTTATATGGCTACCCATCTAGGCGATAATGTGAAGGAACCATTAATTATTGAATTCAGCATTGTATATGAATTAAGCAACTAATTTGGAACGTCGCTCTCGCAGCAGCAAGTAACAACCAATATTCTGCACCGCTTATGTATCAGACATGGTTGCATTGCTAGTAAGTGTAGCCGTTGGCTCTCTCTGTAACGTACATACCTGTTGACAGCTTCCTTGCTCTGCCTTATCGTGTATTCTGATCACGATGGCAAGGAAGGACCACGCAATGCCCGCATATATGACCTCGAAGAGAGCCCCGATCCGCTCCCGGCCAAAAGCACGCACATCGCCCCTCACGCCGTCCCAAATCCGTTCCTTTCAGAAAAAGGTCTACAATTACTACGACAACCAGGGCCGCGACTTGCCGTGGCGGAAGCGCGTCACTCCCTACCGCGTCCTTGTCTCCGAGATCATGCTGCAGCAGACGCAAGTGGACCGTGTCATCGAGAAGTACAAAGAGTTCCTCGCCGCTTTCCCTGATTTCCCGTCATTAGCAAAGGCGCCGCTCCCGAAGCTTCTCAAGATCTGGTCCGGCATGGGCTACAACCGCCGGGCGCTGTCGCTCAGGAAGCTGGCGCAGATCGTTGTTGCGGAGCATAAGGGCAGGCTGCCGTCTGACCCGGACATCCTTGTGACGCTGCCGGGCATCGGGAAATATACTGCGGGCGCCGTGTCGGCCTTTGCCTTCAACAAGCCGGTCGTGTTCCTCGATACGAACGTCCGCCGGGTGTTCATCCACGAGTTCTTTGCCGACCGCCAAGGGGTGCACGACGATGAACTGGTCCCGGTCATTGAGCGGGCTCTCGACACCGATAATCCTCGAAAATGGTACAATGCTCTCATGGACTACGGGACCATGCTGAAGCAGGAGCATGGAAATCCCAATGTCCGGAGCGCGCACTACACGCGGCAGAGCCCCTTCGAGAACTCGAACCGCCAGGTGCGGGGCAGGATATTGAAGGCCCTCGTCCATGGAGCAGCGCTCACGGAGGACCGGATCGTGAAGGAGACCGGCATGGACGCGGAGCGCGTGAAGAAGAACCTGGAGCAGCTCGAGCGTGAAGGATTCCTCATAAAAAAGAGAGACCGGTATCTTATCCATGACGTATAAACCGCTTGCACCCGATTATGTCCAGTTCTCCCCGACGCTCCGCTGCGACCGGCGCTGTGACTTCTGTTTCAACCAGGCGCTGTCCGCGGGGGAGGACATGACCCTCGCTTCATTCCGGTCAATGATCGACAGGGTCACGGGCGCGGGCGTGCAGGTCCTCGATATCATCGGCGGTGAACCGACGCTGCACCGGGAGCTCCTGCCGATGATCGAACACGCCTGCGGCAGGGGCATGCGGGTCAACATCAGCTCGAACGGGAGGGACCCGGACCAGCTTGCGGAGATCATGCGGCGGTTCGCAAGGGTCGTGGTCGGGGTTTCGGTGAACGACCATGCGACGCTGAAGGACCTCGGGCGGTTCCTCCGGAAGCACCGTCCGATCGTCAAGACCGTCTTCACCAGGGTTGTCGACCATGGGCTGATCGAACAGGTACTCGCGCTGGCGCCGCGGCGCTACTACCTCCTGTACCGCGATGCACTCGGCCCCGGTGAGCTCGACGGGTCCCTTTCCTTTGACGTGTTCCTCGCGGAGGTGAGCGGCCGGTACGGCTCCCAGATAGGCGTGGTCTTCTGCTCCGGGTTCATTCCGGATATCGATCAGTATCCCCAGCTCCGGATGGCCCGCTGCCCCGGGGGGACGACGAAGCTCGGCATTCTCCCCGATGGTTCGGTCTATCCCTGCAATCTCTTATTTGGACTGGGGGAATACCGGCTCGGGAACATCCTTGCCGATCCCTTCGATGCGATCTGGCGCCATCCCGCGCTCGCGTTCTTCAGGACCTTTGCCGGGAACACCTGCCCCCGGACCACCTGTACGCTCCACGCCAGATGCCACGGTGGCTGTCCCGCCCACAGCTACAGCCACACCGGACGCCGGTCTGCACCCGAACCGCGGTGCAATAGAACCTGATATATTGAATGCAATAAATCTGTTATACTAAGAACAATCTGAAGGGAGGTCTATCATGGTCACATCACTGGTTCTTCTCACTGTATCGCGGGACCGGGTCAACGAGGTCGCCGAAGAGCTTGCCGAGATGCAGGGAGTATCCGAGGTCTATTCAGTTGCCGGGAGGTATGACCTGGCGGTCATCATCCGCGCGCGGGACAACGACCAGCTTGCCGATCTCGTGACCCACCACATGCTCAAGGTGCGGGGCATCCTCACGTCCGAGACCCTCATTGCATTCCGTGTTCACTCGCGTCATGACCTGGAAGGAATGTTCTCCATCGGGATGTAAGCTCGGACATTGGAAAGAGGAAGATCGAGCTGTGATGCGGTCAAATTAAGAAAGGATAAACGTTCCGCTTATTCACAAACACCGGGTAACCACGGTTGCAGCCGCTCGCACCGGGTTACAACTGCCCGCCATCCACCCTTCTTGTTTATCTTATCGTGATCTCCTTAGATCACGTTCTGTCACAAAAATGATACGATCCAGTCTTATTTCTGAGAAAACCCTATGGCGGTGTTTTGTAAGGGGTTGATTTAGCGGCTAATTTGCATCTGGCAGTTTATTTGCAATTATTCTAGCAATTGATCTAAATCCAGATGAATTGGGACAACGGGAACCGAAAGGGAGCGCCCACAATGGATAAAACTGATATTTTCGTCAAGTCGGCCAAAGGTGAACAGGAAATCGCGACTCGCGTCAACAAGCTGCCGATCAAGCACCGCTCGGTGCTTATCATGATCGACGGCAAGACAACCGAGGAGGACCTGCTCGCCAGGATCTCGGGCATGTTCGATGGCAAGACCATCGTGAGCGATCTTGAGACCCATGGGTTCATCGAGCGCAAGGCCGTTCCAAGATCAGCCGTCCAGGCCAAAGCGGCGGCATCGGTAACGGTCCAGCCATTGAACACCGGCGCGAAGCAATACATGATCGACTATATGTACAAGGTCCTCGGACCTGAGGCCGACGCCTTCGTGGGGCGCATCGAAAAGTGCAGGACCTACTCCGACCTGGCTGGGATGATCGATCCCTGCCGGGACACCATTCGCGGCCTTGGGAAACAGCAGAAGGCCGAAGAGTTCGAAAATAAGGTTAGAGAGCTCATAGCGTAGCGCCCGATCGCTTTCGGGCACGAGTGAGGCGCCATCAAGGGGATAGGCGCAGGGCTGACGGTTGCACTGCTCAAGCGGAGACAGGAGCCGGGAGAGCAAGAAAGAGGGGAGCAGCATGCTGCTCCCCTCTTTCTGTTTTCACATGACGTTGATGCGGGACAACAGCCGCCGGTCACCGCTCAACAGGCTTTTCCGACAGCACGTCGCCCTTGATGCCGATGACCGTCTCGGTGAAGGGGATGTTCTTTCCCGACTTCTTCAATGCCTCTTTCAGGATCATGGTCATCCCGCTGCAGCAGGGCACTTCCATCCGGAGGACCGCAAGGCTTTTAAGGGGCGTCGTGCTGAAGATCTGGGTGAACTTCTCCACATACTGCATGCCGTCGTCGAGCTTGGGGCACCCGATCAGCACCTTCCGGTCCTTCAGGAACTCCTGGTGGAAGTAGGGGGTCGCAAAGGCGGTGCAGTCCGCCGCTACCAGCAGGTCGGCATTGTTCAGGAACGGCGCGATGGTGCCGATAAGCTTGATCTGGATGGGCCAGTGGGAAAGCCGCTTCACTTCGTCTGCTGCTGCCGGTTCGGCAGCCACGGCAACAGATGCGCAGGACGGGCATCCTGCATGGGTATCGTTCTTCATGGAAAACCTCCTTGAGACGGTGTTGATGTTTGATGGTCCCACTTTACTCAGAAAACACTATTATTGCTATGAGATAAATCATATCGCGGGCACGGAAATACAGGAAAAATCCTTGCAATAAAAGGGGCGAATTTCGTAGAATACGGCCCATTATCTCATGGATGCCCTTTTCTTCCTAAAAAGCCTCTTCATCGGATTCGTGATCGCGGCGCCTGTCGGTCCCATCGGAGTTCTTTGCGCGCGCCGTACGCTGCTGCACGGCCGGAGAGCGGGGTTCTTCTCCGGCATGGGCGCGGCAACGGCCGACGCCATCTATGGGTTCATCGCAGCCTTCGGCCTTACGTTCGCTTCGGACCTCCTTGTCGAGCATCAGTCGCGGCTCAGGCTTATCGGAGGGGCCGTCCTGGTGTTCATGGGGATGAAGGCGTTCCGCGCCCTGCCGGTGAAAAAGTGCGAGCTGCCCCGGTCAGCGCGTCATTATGCAGGAATGTATTCCTCCACGTTCTTTCTGACCCTTACCAATCCCATGACCATCTTTTCCTTCGCCGCGGTCTTTGCGGGCTTCGGGCTGACGGGGATCAAGGGGAGCGCCCTTTCATCGGGAGTCCTTGTGCTGGGTGTGTTCCTGGGGTCAGCGCTGTGGTGGCTCTTTCTGGTCGCGCTGTTCAGTCTGTACGGCAGGCGATTTCATTCCCATGAACTGGTCTGGGTGAACCGCGTCACCGGTGCCATTATAACCGCCTCGGGAGCCTTTGCGCTCGGCAGCCTGCTTTGGTGACCCTCGGCGTTCCCTCCGCACTTCCGTCCCTGAACTTCTTGGCATTTTCCCGCCATGCCGTAGTATGAAGACACCAATTTCCCGGAGGGTTTGAACATGGAACTGTCAAATCAGGTCCGCGGTCATCACTTCCTGATGGGCGTGTTCAGGAGCCGGCAGAACGATCCTTATTGCAGCGCGTGCAGCGCCTTCGCGAACACACTGAAAGCGGCGCGGGAGAGCTTCGCCCGGCTTGAGGCCGAACACGGTGAAGCGCTCAAGGCGCTCTCTCCGGGGTTCGGCAGAATTACGGCAGAGACCAGAACAGGCCTGTCGCTGCTGCAGGGCCCCGCTGATCCCTCCGGCCAGAAAAAAGCAGGCAATTGCAAGCTTCCCCAGGGCGTGTGCTTCATCAAGGCGTCCTTTTCCCTCATTCAGCAGATATAAGCCGTCGTTTTCCATTCACTCCTTCTCTCCTTCCAGCCGGAAGATCCTTCCTGAATAAGGACAACTTTTAACCGATTTTGCGTTCAACTAGTTGAAATTGTGTGCTATAATAAGACCAAACCGAAATTAATGAGGATGCGACAGGTCTTTAATGAACATTAACCCATTGTTTTCATATGGTTATTGTATTTATCTTTGGATCACAACACCAAGGAGGGCAGCATGAACGCATTGGAATTGGCCAGGAAGATGGAGACCGACGCCATACAATTCTACACTGAAGCCGCTGCGAAAACAAACTACGAGGCCGGCAAGAAGATGTTCCTGAGCATCACGGAGGATGAAAAGCGGCACCTGGTCATGATCTCCGACCTCATCAAGGGCATGAACATCACCATCAATGATGTCAGCCCCATGAAGAAGGTGGCTACGGTCTTTGAGTCGATGAAAGACCAGATGATGAAGAAGGTGGCCGCAAGCAAGGACGAGCTGGAAGCCTTCAGGATAGCGATGCAGATGGAGAAGGAAGGGAGGGAATTCTATCAGAAGTCCCTTGCCGCAGCCACCACGGAGAAAGAGAAGGCCCTGTTCAAGCGGCTCATCGAGGAGGAACGGCAGCACTACGAGATCTTCGAGAATACCTACAGCCACCTTTCGGACACGGGGAATTGGTTCCTCTGGGAGGAGCGGGGGGTCATAGAAGGATAGGGTCGGAACATTCTGAAATGAGCGAAAGAGAGGAGTGATCTCTGTGAAATACACCATTGTCGCACTGAAAGAAAAGATCCGGGAAATGTATCCGGACATCGAGAAGCACAAAGTGAGCGTGGGCATCGCGTTCAACGAAGAGAAGGACGCCTACATCCTGAAGTTCAAGCGGGGAAAGCAGGAGCTCGTGACGCAGATCGACAAGAGCGACGCCGATGACTGCATGAACAATATCCGCTGCCTGCACCTCGGCATCAAGGTGGACCAGTTCGTGAGCAACTTCGAGGCGCGAGAGGAATTCGGGAGAAAAGTGGCGTAACGGTCAAGGCCCGGTCCAGTACGAGTACGAGAGAAAGCAAGAGCTCGGGGATCACTCCCCGAGCTCGTATTCCTTGGAGCGCGATTCAGTGCATGATCAACAGGAGCTTTTGCACTTGCAGGTCGTTGCCGTGGTCTTCGCAACCTTCTTGATCGACATGGTGTCGCCTCCTTTCATCATCAGCTAAATAGTAGCAAGTCTACCCCTGCTTGTCAATGACCCCATAGAGTGAACAGCGGTACAGGTCCCTTCCGGTCGCCCGGTCCATCTGTTCGGCGCGATACCGGCATCCGCCCCGGCACGCTTCCAGGTACTCGCATTTGCAGTCAAGGCTCTCGAGACGGATGGGCCGTATGCGCTCCCAGCAGGTCCGCAGGCCTTCGTTCAGGGAACCGACGGAGCGGTTTCCGTAGAACGCGCACTTTGCGGCCCTCCCATCGCAGAGGAGCGCCATAAGATGGAGGCCGCAGGCGTATCCTCTGTCGGTGGCGTGCATGCCGCCGCCGTACCCGTAGCCGAGATACTTGCCGCCGATCTCGGGAGCGACAACGAACTCGCGGTTGTCACGCAGTCTTCCCTCGGCGCAGGGGACGTCAACGGTCCAGTCCTTGACGCCCAGCGACCTGAAAAGGTGTTCCATGGCGTCAAAGTCCCCGAGGTTGCCGGGAAAGACCATGGTCGAAACGGAGACCTCGAAGCCGGCGTCCAGACCGCGGCGAAGGGCGCTCAGGGCGAGATCGTAGGTCCCGCTGCCGCGCAGTGCGTCATGGGCGCTCTGCATGCCGTCGATGCTCACCTGGATCTCATGCACCTTGAGCCGTTTCAGGAGGTCCTTTTTCAGAAGAACGCCGTTCGTGAACAGCACCTTTCTGAGGTACAGATCCGGAAGCATCTCGTTGATCTCGTCGAACCGGGAGTGCAGGAGCGGCTCGCCGCCCGTAAGAAGTACCCGGAGGCCCTGCATCTCCTCGAATTCCTTCAGTACCGAGCGGACCTCAGCCACCGATAGTTCCCGGTCGCCGGCGTCACCCAGATAACAGTGTTTGCAACGGAGGTTGCATTTGCCGGTGAGCTGGAGCTCGAGGTAGCGCAGCGAAGGGTCCGGCGAAGGCTTGAGAGGGGGCCGTGCGACCGTGACCCGCTCCCGCGTCAGAAGTCCCTCATCAAGACAGTAATCCACGAAGGCGCTGTCCTTGTCATCGCACCCGCCGGCGGAGGCGCAGGCCCTGAGAAAGCGAAAGGACTGCTCGTCAAGCTCATAGAGCTCATCCTTGGCAATCTGGTAGACCGAGGGGGCCTCAAGCCATTTCAACACCGCCTGTCTTGCGAGAGAAAAACTCATACGTTAATTATACACGATGCCTTAATGATTTTTGTTATAATGTGTCCATGCCCCGGGGAAAGCAGGGAAAGACCGACACTACGCTCTGCAGGAATTTTTGCCGGTACTACAAACCGGGCAAGAACGAGGAACTTGCCTGCCAGGGGTTCATCGTCGTACACCGGCTCATCGAAAAAGGCCGCAAGCTGTCCCGGGAAAGGCCAAGGAGAACGACCGCGCCCGACAGGCGAACCATTGAAGGCCTGAAAGGACGGGTGTGCGCTTTCTGCTCGTTCCGGGAGGGTGACTGCGATTTCATCCTGAGCGGCGGAACAGCGTCTCCCTGCGGCGGGTATGCGCTGCTGTACCATCTCCTGGGCAGCGGCGACCTGACGCTTGAGGACTTGGAAGAACGATGACCTTTCCGTTGCTGTTCATTCCGGATCATCGTGCGGTGAAAAACTAGAGGTGCCTATGGACTACACGATCAAGATCGGCGGAGAGGCAGGGCAGGGCATACAGACCATCGGCGAAACGCTGGGCCGGGTGTTTGCCCGCGGCGGTTATCACGTCTTTACGAACCAGGACTATGAGTCCCGGGTCCGCGGCGGACATAACTTCTACCAGATACGGTTCGCCGACCGGCCGGTCATGGCGCCGAAGGATGCGGTGGACATCCTCGTTGCCCTGGACAAGGAAAGCATCAGGCTCCATGAACAGGAGCTTACGCAGCACGGCCGGATCATCTACGATGCCGACGCGCTCAAGGAGAAGCACGAAAAGCCGTCGTTCCTCGACATCCCGTTCAGCAGGCTGGCCGTGGAGCATGGCGGGGACAAGATCATGGCGAACGCTGTCGCCACGGGCGCCGTCCTCGGCATGCTCGGCATGGAGCTTGGCATCCTCATGGGGATCATCGCCGGCACGTTCGGCAGGAAGGGTGAGAAGGTGGTCACCGCGAACAGGAATGCCGCCCTGGCCGGATACGACCACGCGGTGAAGGGCTGCATCAAATGCAGCTTCGCCGTTGCCGCGGCAGAGAAGGCTGCGCCGTACATGCTTGTCGGCGGGACCGAGGCGATCGCCCTGGGAGCGCTGGCGTCGGGCGTAAAGTTCTACTCGGCCTATCCCATGACGCCGTCCACGGGCATCATGGACTACCTTGCGGGCAAGGAAAAGGAATACGCCATGGTCGTGGAGCAGGCCGAGGACGAGATCGCGGCGATCAACATGGCGTTGGGCGCGTCGTTCGCCGGCGTGCGCGCCATGACCGGCACCTCGGGCGGGGGGTTCGCCCTGATGGTGGAGGGCGTGTCGCTTGCCGCCATGACCGAGACGCCTGTCGTGATCGCCATGGGACAGCGGCCGGGACCGGCAACGGGGTTCCCCACCCGGACCGAACAGGGAGAGCTGCATATGGTGCTCCACGCGGGCCACGGCGAGTTCCCGCGGTTCATCTTCGCGCCGGGTACGCCCGAGCAGGCCTTCTTTCTGACGAACAAGGCCTTTGACCTGGCCGAAAAATACCAGGTCCCGGCCTTCATCCTCTTCGACACCTATCTCGCCGATTCCCAGTGGACCTATAAGGGCTTCGATCTCGAACGGCTCCGGACGACGGACCACCGCCTTCGGGGCGAGGCGTTCCAGGCGCTGGCCGGTTACAAGCGCCACGCGTTCACCGAGAGCGGAGTGAGCCCGCTGGGCGTGCCCGGTGACGCGAGTCACCTGGTGGTGACGGACAGCGACGAACACGACGAGGACGGGCACATCACCGAGGACGCCGGCATCCGCGTTGACATGGTGGAGAAACGGCTCTTCAAGAAGCTGCCGCCCATGCAGGAAGAGGTCGCCCCGCCGTTCCTGTACGGCGACCACAATCCCGATATTGTCGTCGCCGGCTGGGGCTCGCTGTACGGCCTCCTGCGGGAAGCCGTCGACGAGCTCTCAAAGAACTACGGGATCTCGATGCTGCACTTCAGCGAGATCTGTCCCTTTCCCGGCACGGAGAAATTCGACTATCTCAGGCTTCTCACCAAGGCGCATCTTTCCATCTGCGTCGAGCAGAACGCGACGGGACAGTTCGCACGGCTGATGCGGACCGAGACGGGTTATGAGTTCGGCGCGCTGCTCAACAAGTACGACGGCCGGCCGTTCACGTTCGAGTCGCTGGTAAAGAATCTGAAGGGAATAATAAAGAAACACTAACGGCTGCGCAGCCGACCGCGTCTGCGGTATCAGGCGCGCTTCGTGTTCAAGACCGTTCGAGGAGACGCCAATGCCAACGCCCGATGAGTATCGAGGACAAATACCTGCATGGTGCCCCGGATGCGGGAACTTCCCCATCCTCAAGACCTTCAGGGACGCCATGGCGGAGCTGGGGATCGAGCCGCACCGGTACACGCTCGTGTCCGGCATCGGCCAGGCGGCAAAGCTCCCTCATTACACGCGGGGGAATGTCTTTAACGGGCTGCACGGCAGGGCGCTTCCCGTCGCCACCGGCATCCGGCTCGCGAACCACGATATGCCGGTCATCGTCACGACCGGCGACGGAGACTGCTATGGCGAGGGCGGCAACCATCTTATGGCCGCCATGCGGCGGAACATCAACATCACCTTGTTCGTCCACGACAACCAGATATACGGACTGACCAAAGGACAGCCTTCACCCACGACGGGCGAGGGCATGGTGACGAAGAACATGCCTTTCGGAGTGCTCTCCGGCCAGTTCAACCCGATGGCGCTCGCCGTGGCGCTGGAGTGCAGTTTCGCCGCACGGGCGTTCGCTGGCGATATCGAGCACCTGAAGGGGATCATGAAAGAAGCGATCAATCACAAGGGCTTCTCGCTCGTGGACATCCTTCAGCCCTGCGTCTCCTTCAACAAGGTGAACACCTATGAGTGGTACCGCCAGCGGGTCTACAAGCTCGGGCCTGACCACGATCCCGCGGACCGCGCCGCCGCGTTCCGGAAGTCGCTCGAGTGGGGCGACAAGATCCCTCTCGGGATCCTCTATCGGAACGACCGGCCGATCTTTGAGGAGCGCTTACCGGTCCTGAGCGGCCTGCCGCTGGTGAAGCAGGAACAGTTCAACCGGGGAAAGCTTGCAAGAACACTGGCGGACTTCCGCTGAACGACGTGACGGAACGCGCCAGCGGTGAACAAGAAAGGCCCGGACGACCATGCCGAGAGCGTCAAAGCGAAGGACGAAGAAGGTAGGGCTGCCCGCCGGATCGCTTGTGTACACGGGCGAGCAGGCGGTCGGAAAGGTCGAAGTCACGCTCATAGACTACGATGAGCAGACCTTCGAGGAGCGGCCGCTGCACGCCGTGGACGAATGCGTGGTCTACAAGGCCAGGCCTACGGCTACCTGGATCAATGTGGACGGCGTGCACGACCCCGCGATGCTCGAAAAGATCGGCGAGTGCTTCGGCCTCCACCGCCTCGTGACCGAGGACCTGATGAGCGTGGTCCAGCGTCCCAAGGTCGAGGACTTCGGCGAGCATCTCTTTGTGGTCCTCAAAATGCTCACCTATGACGAGAAGGACGGCCGGATCGTTCCGGAGCAGGTGAGCCTCATCGTGGGAGACAACTTCCTGCTGTCCTTCCAGGAAGGCGTCAAGGGCGACGTGTTCCCCCTGATCCGCGACCGCCTGCGCACAGGGAGGGGGAAGATCCGGAAGATGGGCGTGGATTACCTTGCCTATTCGCTCCTCGACGCGCTGGTGGACGGCTACTTCGTGATCCTCGAGAAGCTCGGAGACCGCATCGACCTGCTGGAGGAGGAGCTCATCGCCCGGCCCGGCAAGACCGTCGTTGGACAGATCTATCAGCTGAAGCGGGAGCTCCTGTTCCTGCACAAGGCGGTGTGGCCGCTCCGCGAGGTCGTTTCGTCCCTGGTGCGGCGGGAGTCGCCGCTGATCAGGGAGACGACCGCGCCCTATCTGCGGGACGTGTACGACCACGTGGTGCAGGCAATCGACAGCGTGGAGATCTACCGCGACATGCTCTCGACCATGCTCGATCTGTACCTTTCGAGCGTCAGCAACCGGATGAACGAGATCATGAAGGTCCTGACCGTCATCGCCACGATCTTCATGCCGCTCACGTTTCTGGCAGGGGTCTACGGCATGAACTTCAAACATATGCCCGAGCTCGAATGGAGATACGGGTACCTCTTCGCCTGGACCATCATGGCGGGGATCGGGATCGCCATGGGTTTCTACTTCAAGCGGAAAAAATGGATGTAGCGCCCTGGCGGTGGATCGGAATGCGGACTGCAGCGACCAGCAGAGCAAGGGCGGGTGGACACAGCAGAAGTCCTGACGATGCTGAACAACCGGCCTGCTCCATCACAACGACCCCGCCCACTTTCCAGCGTATCCGCATGTCTCCGAGTCAACTGCTCTATCCAAGCACGGGTAAGGGTGGGGAAGCGGGGCGGCGCAGCGATCGGTCAGATCGCGCCGCCAACATGGAGGACCTCATTGACCTTCCGGAGGAGGTCCTCGGGGAGGAACGGCTTCGAGAGCAGCGTCGTTGAACTGTCGAGGACGCCTTTTCTGCCGAGATAGTCCGCAGTGTATCCGCTGATGAACAGCACCTTGATGTCAGGGTCCATCTGCCTGATCTCGCCAAGGACGGTCCTGCCGTTCTTTTTTGGCATGATCACGTCGAGGACAAGCACCTCGATCGCGGTCCGGTTCGCACGATATTTTTCAACCGCGTCCTCTCCATCCACTGCCTCGATGACCGTGTATCCCGCCGCCGTAAGGGCGTCCCGGGTGAGGTCCCGCACTTCCCTGCTGTCCTCGGCAAGCAGAATCGTCGCCGAACCTCGGACGAGGTCCTTCCCAACCGGCGCACGGTGGCCGCTGATCGACGCATCGACCTCGGGAAAATAGATCGAGAAGGTCGTGCCGCTTCCCTGCGCGCTGGTCACGAAGATGTTTCCGTGGTGCTGCTTGACGATCCCGTAGACGATCGAAAGGCCGAGACCCGTGCCCTTCCCGATGTCCTTGGTCGTAAAGAAGGGGTCAAAGATCTTCCCCCGCGTGTCGTCGCCTATTCCCATGCCGGTGTCCGCTATTGCGAGCACAATATAGCGGCCCGGTCCCTCGAGGCCCAGCGCCAAAGCGCGTTCCCGGTCAAGCTCCTGCCGTGCCGTCGAAATGGTCAGGACCCCGCCTTCGGTCATGGCGTCCCGGGCATTGGTGCAGAGGTTCATCAGGACTTGCTCGATCTGCCCCGCATCGCCCAGGACCTTCAATTCCCCGTCTGAAAGCATGGTCACGAGTTCGATGTCCTCACCGATGACCCTGAGCAGCAGCTTCTCCATGTTCCGGACGGTGTCATTCAGGTTGAACGGCCGGTTCTCGATCTTCTGCTTTCTGCTGAAGGTAAGGAGGCTTTTCGTAAGGCTTGCTGCACGGTTCGCCGCCGCGAGAAGGCTTTCGATGATCTCCGGCGACTGCCTGCCCTCCCGGGCCTGTGTCTTGAGGATGCTCGTGTAGCCCAGGATGGCGGTCAGGATATTGTTGAAATCGTGGGCAATGCCGCCGGTAAGGGTGCCGACGGCCTCCATCTTGAGAGCGTGGCGGAGCTGGTCCTCAAGGTTCCGCTTCGCGGTGATGTTGTTGATGGTCTCGATGACCGAAACGACGTTGCCGTTCGAGTCCTTCATGGGAAAGGACTTCGTTTCCACGTACACATAGTTCCCGGCGCTGTCCCGGTGGGTGTGAAGAGCGGCATGGGACATCCCCGTTTCGTAGGTCTGCTTAACAGCGCACTCCTCGCCTGATTCGTAACAAGGCCTCTGGATCTTGTGGGAGATCTCATAGCAGTGCTTCCCGATGATCGCTTCGGCCGGCATCCGCACCTGGTCGGCATAGGCCCGGTTCGCCGAGGCCACTCGGAAGTCCCGGTCAATGACGATGAAGGCCTCGTCCACCGCCTGAAGGATGTCCCTGTTCATATCGGAGACCTTTTTTTTGTCCGTCACGTCCAGGATCATTCCCGAGATGATGTCGCCCTCCAGGGACCCGCTCAGCAGGACATGCCGGGTCTGGCCGGTACGGGTCAGCAGGTCAAGCTCGAAGTTCCGGAGGGAGCCGTGGTCTTGAAGGCGCTGGATCATGACCGCACGGTCCGAGGGGTTCCGGTAGCGCATCAGTGCGCCTTCCGCCTGGAGGGCCTCTGGCGAGGGGAATTCGAAGATCTTCGCAAGGGCCTCATTTGCATACAGGAGCTGGCCGGAAAGACTGGTGCGGTAGATTCCCACGAGGGCATTGTCCACAAGATCGCGATAATTCTTTTCCGATGTCCGGAGCGCTTCTTCCGCTTTCATGCGCGACGTGATGTCCCGGACCATTTCTATCCCGGCAATGACGTTGCCCGATCGGTCGATGAGCGGCGAGGCGATGATCTCGTAATGAATCGTTCCCTGTTCGGTGAACCGCCTTTGTTCTGCCCGGTGGATCTTGCCGTCCTGAAAGGACATCGCCACATGGCAGCCGGGGCAGACCCGGTCGCGGCGCTGGTAGGCCCTGTAACAGTACTCTCCGACACGGTCGCCGCAGACGATGTCCTTGTGATGCTGGTTCTGGTAGAGCACCCGGAACTCCCGGTCCTGAATGCTGATCCCTTCGCCCATGGCGGCGACAACGGCTTCAAAGCGCGATTTCTCGTGTTCAAGCTCGTGGAGCGCGCTTTCCAGGGTCCTGTCCACGTGGCGATGAAGGGAAACCTGCCTGTTGACGTACCAGTAGAGAACAGCGGCGGTGATGATGATGAAGAACCAGCCTTTGTAGGTCTGCATCCGGGCAAACATCCGGGGATCAGAGAACAATGCAGACAGCGCCCGATCGGAAAAGAGGATCCACAGACAACCGGTCAGCCCATAGATCAATGCGATTTTGTGCGGGCTGATCCTGCCGGGCTGCGTTTTTTTGCGTGCGTCCAAATTCTCCATAAGGTCGCTCAGCAGGTTCCAGAAAGACCGGCAAGAAGCGTACTGGAAGGATAAAACATGAAGTATTATAGGAGGGGATGAAGAAAAATGCAATATTCTTAACTGCTGTGCCGCTGATGCTGATGCACAAGAATGAAACAGGAATACCCCCAGGAGCGGGTCGCGGGCCGACGGCAGGTAAGGACTGATCCTGTCGCGACCCGCAACCTCGCAGGCTGTCTGCCAGGCCGGTCAATATCTCATCCTGACCCGGTAGATCACCTTTGTCTCCCCATCCTTCAGGACCGGAACCAGGAACTCGGCGGTGAAGGCCTTGGTTTTCGTGAACTCATGGGAGGACGCGAGCATCTTCCATTCGCCGGGGACCGGCTCCACCACTTTCACTACGACATCCTCCTGTTTGTGGTTCCGCAGCGAGATCTCGAAGGCGGCCTCGTAGGTGTCATAAGCGATCTTTTTCCAGTCGGTCTGCTTTTTGCTTCCTACCACATCAAAGGCATCACCGAGCTTGATCCTGATTTTTTCGTCCTTGGGCGTATGGTCGATGGCGTCCTCGCCTACGAACTGGAGGCTGCCCTCGCTGTCATGTTTATAGACGCGCACGGTACCCTTGGGCAGCGGGATGCCGAGGTTGTTCTCCTTCCTGTTCCGGATCTCGACGAACACGCCGACCTTCTGGTTCGACAAGGCCTCGCCGTAGCGGCTGTAATAATAATGGTTCGCGCCGTGGTACAGGAGCTCTTTTCTGACCGGGACGGCGTCCGCCTGGACGAGGCTTATCTGCTTGGTCTGGTTGTCCTTGACCGTGGCGGTGCGCTGGAGCGAGTAGATGTGGTACTCGAAGAAGGACTCCTCCCTGAACTGGGGCGCAGGGGCCTTTGCGGCGGCTGTCTCGGCGACGCGCAGCATCTTGGCGTCGTATTCATGCTTGTCCGTCACCCGGTTCACGTCGCCGGCGACGAGCTTGAGCTTCGCGTTCCGGTAGGTCGCGCCGCTCCTGTTCTCGATGGTCACCCAGGCCGAGAGATCGGCCTGATCGTCCTTGTCGTTCAGGGTGACCACATAGTCGGACCGCCAGTTGATCCCGCCGGTCAGGTAGGAGGCCTCCACCTGCTGGCCGTTCAGGAGGGTGTTCTCGGCAAGCCAGACGAGCGTGGGCTTTGCCATGAGGTTCTCGGGCACGCCGGGGAAGATGACGCGGCCCGGATGGCCGTAGGTGATCTCGTTGCCGATCTTGAAGATAGGACCGCCGTTGTTCGAAAGCAGCGTCGCGGCCACGAGTTCTTCGCGCTCGGTGAAGGGATCCCTGCTGTACAGCTTTACCTCCTTGCCCACGTACTTGTCCAGGAGCTTCTGGGGATTCAGGAGATCATATTCGTAGTTCTGCTCCAGGACGAGGAGGCTGCCGGGATCGGCAAGAGATCTGATGTGTACGCTTGTCGCGATGATCTGGGACGCCACGTCCATGAACCGGAGTTCGGAAACTCCTTGGGGCAGACGGATCTGGCGGAGGTCCTTCACGAGTCCCAGATTGACGTTATAAATGGTGAGACTGACGGACCTCTGGTCGTCGACGGTGCTGGCGACGGGGGCCGCCTTGCCGGCAGGCGCCGGCGCTGCGTGCGAGAAACCGCCTCCGGACAGGACGATCGTTGCGGCCAACAGCAGAGAAAGGAACTGGGTAACCATGGTGAACCTCCTGATGTCGGGGTGCTGCCCCGGGGGGGCGGGTGATGCCTGGTGCCCGCCTTCTGGGCCATTGGACAAGAGAGGTTCCTGAAAAGTTCCCGAAAGGTCGACCGGGCAACTACGCTCTCGGGCAAAGTTCGGTTTGCTGTTCAGAAGGGATCACGCGGAGGTCATGAGCGATGCCGGGAAAGGCTAGGGCGTCCTGGCGCGGGCGCGTTTGCGCTCATACATGTTCCGGTCCGCCTGGTGCATCAGCTCCTCGATCGTAACGGGTTTCCCCGGATCGTAGCGGGACCAACCGATGCTGAGGGACAGGGTGTAGGGATTGGTGCTCTGGGAGTTGTAGATATTCATGATGTCCTGCAGGCGGCGGACGAGCCGGTCCGGCTCGATGGGCACGTACTCGATAAGGAAAACGACGAACTCGTCGCCCCCGATGCGGGCGATGATATCGGAATCCCGGAAGTTGCGGCGGATCATGTCCGCTGCTCCCCGGATGGCCTGGTCGCCCGCCTGGTGGCCGCAGGTGTCGTTGATGACCTTGAGGTCGTCCATGTCAACGGAGAAAAGCAGCCCGTCCTTGCCGAGCCGATTGGCCATGCGGAGCTCCTGCTTCACGAGCGTGAAGAACCCCCTCCGGTTATGCAGGCCGGTGAGCTCATCGGTAAGCGACAGGGAGCGTAGCTCCTCTTCCATCCGCTTGCGGTCGGTGATCTCCTTCGAGATGGCGGTCACTGCGGTGACGGCGTTCGCTGTGTCCCGTACAGGACTAAGCGTCCTGATGAAGAACTTCTGGTCCCGCTCCGCCTGGTACTCGTGATGGAGCGACCCGCCGCTCTGGAAGACCGAATTGACGCTGTTCTGGAAGTCCTCCGTCTCGGCGGCCGAATGGAAGTCGCGGTAGTTCTTGCCGGTGACCTGGTCCTCGGAAGTGAAGCCAAGACGGGACAGATGCTTTTTGTTCATGAACAGGTAATTGCAGTCCCTGTCCACGACATAGATCGAGTCGTCGGTGGAATCGACAAGCGAGCGGAAGCTGTCCTTGCTTCGCCTCAGATCGTCCTGCACGCGGACGTGTTCGCGTTCCAGGACCTCCAGTTCGGAGACGCGTTTTCGCATCTTTTCGAGCTCTCTGGCAAGCTGTTCTTCTGTCATATCATGTTCGTTCATGGGAATAAGGCCAGCGTCCTTGACGTTCAAAATAGTATAACACCTATAGCACAGGAAAAAGAAAAAAGCTACAGGTATTATTGTGCTTTACCAGATTACTTTGTTGGGGTCGGCCCGTGGATCTGCCGTCACTCCGGGCTGAGACGCTTCCGCGATGGTCAGGGTCGCCACAGGCCCTGGCGGGGACTAGCGCTGTTGTTCGGTCCAGCCGTCCTGCCGCAGTTCATAGACGCCGAGCAGACGGATGCGGGACCGGTCGTAGCAGTAGAGGTATTTCGCCAGCCTGCCGGACAGGTCGACATCGACCACATACCTGTTGGAACAGGGGCTGGCACGGAAGGTCTTCGTTTCCCCCATCCAGCGGAGGTCTGTGAGGCCAGGATCGAATTTCCGGGTATGATACCGCAGTCCCTTCCTTTTCATATTCTCGGGCAGATCGACCTTCACGAAATGCTCGGTCACCTCCAGCAGCGTCTCGGCCTCACGGTCACCTTCAAAGGCCTTTTTTGCTGCGAGCTCTTCGGACAGGGCCTCGCGTCTGGCCTCAGGCTGCCGAACGGCGCCGGTCGATGGCGCGGCCTGCTCTGTGATGAAGGACGGCGCTGCGGTCCGGGGAGCGGCTGCCGGTTTTCCTGCTTTCTCTTCTTTTGCCGGCGCCGGTGCCGATGCGACCGACCGGTCCTGCGGCGCCGGCGGCGCCGGTTTCTCATAGGCATATTTCATATCGAGAGATTTGTAGTCCGGCTTTCCGGGCGCCTGCTTTGCCTTTGGCACGGCGTCCCGCACAGCTGCATCCTTTTCCCGCATGTGATCACCTGCAGGAGCTTCCTTTTTTGACACCATGCCGACAGGTTCCTCAGTATACTTCTGTGTGGGCTTGATGCTGTGATAGATATAGAAGGCGGTAACCGCAAGGAACAGGACAGCCACTGCCTGAACCGGGAAGTGTCCGAGCACGGGAGCAAAAACACGCTGCCACAACCCCCTTTTCGAGTCCCGCTCTTCCCGCACCTTCGCCATGATCTTCTGCGTCATCCAGGCAGGGGCGTCCACCTCCTCGACCGCATGAATGTGCTCGACGGCACTGCGCAGTTCGCGCAGCGCTTCGGAGCATTCCGAACAGGTCTTCAGATGATGCTCAATTTCCGCCTGTGCACCGGGTGCAACAGCGCCATCGATGAATTCCGATAATTTATGGCGAATCTCTTCGTGGTTCATAAGAGGTCTCCCATGGTCTTCTTCAAACAGTCCTTCACCGATTCCCGCGCCCGGAACAGCCGCGACTTGACCGTGCCCGCGGCGACCTTCAGCATCCCGCCGATCTCTTCGTAGGAAAGATCCTGCATATCCCGAAGGACCAGGACCTCGCGGAAGTCCGGCTCAAGCATCTTGATGCAGTCCAGGATCTTTGCCTGTACATCCCGTTTTTCCATCCGGTCCAGGACCGAGGGCTCGCCCGAAGGAGGATCGGCCATCACCTCGCCGTCGTCCGTCCGGATCGGCGCATCGAGGGAAACGGGGACCCTCGACTGGTGCAATCTCATCCGCTTCAGCCGGTTCCTCGAAAGGTTCATGGTGATGGCCGTGAGCCAGGTCGAGAACCTCGCTTCCGCCCGGAAACCCTTCAGGTTTCTGTAGGCCGAGACGAAAGCATCCTGCACGACCTCCGAGGCGTCGTCGAAATTGCCAAGGAAGCGGAAGGCGATGTTCAGCATCCGCTTCTGGTATTTCTCCACCAGGGACTCGTATGCCGACAGGTCGCCCTGTCGGGACAAGGCGACAAGGGCCGCATCATCGTCAAGGTTGGCCGAACTGTTCTCTGCTGGAATATTAGACATGGGTGATCAATGCTTTGTTCCGTCGCTGAAGCCGAATGATAAAATTCCTTTGGTCCTGAGAGGCGCCTGTGATACAATTTTATCAGAACGGCCCGGGAATGACCAACGGGAAATAAAAGGAGGCCAGATCATGGCGGGCAGGATAACGATCTTCGGGAAGGCCGGTTGACCGTATACCGTGAAGGCCCGGGAGGCCTATGGCGCAGAGGCGGACTACTTCGACGTGAAACTAGACGCAGCGAAACTGGACGAAATGCTCAAGTATTCCAGGGGACAGCGCAGTGTACCGGTGATCGTTGAAGGCGATAAGGTCTCGGTCGGCTACGGAGGCTCATGAGGGGTATGAGCGGCGGCAGGATGCCGTCGTAAATTGCGGATCTCGGATTGCTGATTACAAAGTCCCCTTTTTTCCGCGTCCCCCCGTCTCCGTGTCCCCGTGTACCCGTGTCGCTTTTGTACAAGGAATTTAAGGAAGGGGGAACATTTATGTCAGTGGATAAGTTCATACTGGACAAGAACAATGCGGTGCTTCTGATCATCGACATCCAGGAGCGGCTTGCCGTCGTTATGGACAGGAAGGACCAGGTCGTGAAGAACACGCTGCACCTGGTCGAGCTTGCCAGGATGCAGAACCTTCCGGTCGTGGTCACCGAACAGTACCCGAAAGGCCTCGGCAGGACACTGCCGGAGATCACGGCAGCGCTGCCGGTATACCTGCCCATCGAGAAGGTCTCGTTCAACTGCTGCGGCGAGGCGTCGTTCAACGAACAGATGAAGCGGCTCGGAAAGAAGAAGATCATCGTCACCGGCATGGAGACCCATATCTGCGTGCTCCAGACCAGCCTCGGGCTCATCAAGGGCGGCTTCGATGTCCACCTGGTGATGGACGCCGTGTGCTCGAGGACCAAGGCCAACTGGAGATCGGGCGTTGAGCTTATCCGCGACGCAGGCGGCGTTCTGACCAACACCGAGACGGTCCTGTTCCAGCTTCTTGGCGTGGCGGGCACGCCGGAGTTCAAGACGATCTCGAACCGGATCAAGTAATAACGTCCGTGAGATGAGGTTAGGTATGGCCGAACAGCAGGAACTTATTCCCGATGATGTGAAACAGACCATCAAGCAGACCTTTTTCGAACAACTGAAGGCCGATGTGGCGATCGAGGTCTATACCCTCGCCGGCATCAACGACAAGTTCAACGACTTCGCTGTCGACCTGGTCCGGTCCCTGGCCACCCTGTCCGACAAGATCAAGGCGTCCTTTCATACGGTCGGAGACGCGCAGTCTCAAAAGCGGGCCGTGACCCGCTCCCCTTCGGTGCTGATCGCTCCCGATAAGTATCGCATGCGCTACACCGGGGCCCCGATGGGTGAAGAGGGACGGTCCCTGCTCGTGGCGATCATGATGGCGTCGTCGGGAGCGACCATCCTGTCGGAACCGTCGCTCAAGAAGCTTGCCGAGCTCCGCGAGAAGCGCGATATCCAGGTCTTTGTCAGCCCCACCTGCCCCTATTGCCCGCAGCAGGTCCTTGCCGCATTCGCTTCGGTCATCGCGAGGCCGGACCTCATCTCCGCCGAGGTCATCGAGATCTATGAGAACCACGACCTCGCCGAAAACCTCGGGTCCCTGACCGTGCCCCAGACTTTTGTGAACGCGATCTTCACCGGCGCCGGGCTCCAGCCCGAGCCGGCGTTCGTCGAGACCCTGCTCACGCTCAAGGAACCGCAGATGGCCTCCACCCAGATATCGGGGGAGCCGCAGGACAAGGACCTCGTCATCATCGGCGGCGGACCGGCCGGACTTACGGCGGCCATCTACGCGGCACGCGCCGGCTTGAACTGCGTCGTCATCGAAAAGTCGAACCTTGGCGGACAGGTGGCCATCACGCCCGTGGTGGAGAACTACCCCGGCTACATGCGCATCGGCGGCAAGAGCCTGGTGGACCTCATCGCCCAGCAGGCGTCCCAGTACGCCGAGGTGCACGTGGGTGAGTACGTGACCGAGGTGTCAAAGGAGAGGGACGACGGCAGGTTCCACCTCAAGACGAATCACGCGATCTACAACACCCGGGCGCTGCTCCTCGCCACGGGGGTGGGGAACCGCGCGCTGGACGCCCCGGGCGCGCAGAAGTTCTACGGCAGGGGCGTGAGCTACTGCGCAACGTGCGACGGGTACTTCTTCAAGGACGGCAAGAAGGTGGTCGTCGTCGGCGGCGGGAACACGGCGGTGACCGACGCGCTCTATCTGCACAACCTCGGCTCGAAGGTCACGCTGGTCCATTGGCGGGACAGCCTCCGCGCCGAGGCCCGGCTCCAGGAAAGCCTGAAACAGACCGGCATCCCGGTGCTCTGGAACAGCGAGGTGCGGGAGATCCACGGCGACAAGGTCGTGCGGTCCGTAAAGATCGTGGACAAGGGCTCCGGCACAGCCCTGGGAATGGCCGTGGACGGCGTATTCATCGCCATCGGCTACATCCCGAACAACGAGGTGGCGAAGCAGCTCGGCCTTGAAGTGGATGACCTGGGCTACATCAAGACCGACCTCGCCACGATGCGGACATCGATACCGAACGTCTATGCCGCCGGCGACATCACCGGCGCGCCCAAGCAGATCGTCGTCGCCGTTGCCCAGGGATCCACAGCGGCTATGACGGCCTTCGAGGAACTGCAGGCTGAAGGTGTCAAGAAGAGATCGCCCGAAAAAATGGCCTGAGACAACGCTGTTGCACCAAATTGCACCCACATTTTTTGTGCCACTTTATTTCCCTACCCCGAAAATACCCCGCTATTTCCTCAAACATTAATTGACCTGCTGCAACTTCAATACTATACTTCTCGCATCTTTTGCCCATTTTCTGTCAATGGGTTGCCCTATCGCTTTTCCAAATAGACCTGTCGGGAGGTAGTGCAATGTTCAAGCATACTATGGAAGGTTTTTCGCTCGTCGAGATCCTTGTGGTGGTATCTCTGGTGTTCGTGCTGATCGTCATGACCGGTACGCAGCTGATGGCGTACAACTATCAGAGTGCCAATGCCGCCGCTGCCGCAGACCTCAGAAATGCCGCGGCTGCGGAGAAGACGTTCTATACCAATTGGGGGGTGTATGCTTCCTCTGGTTATTCCGGAACTCCTGGTTCCGCTTCGGTGCTCCTCTCTAGTTCTCCTCCCATCGAAATTTACCAGTACTCAATTAACGGGACCGCGCCGAGCGCCAATACAACGTTTACCATAAGCGTTTCGCAAAATGTGGGCGTGGTGGTCAACACATCGGCGATGGGTGCAAGCTACACCATGGGCAGCAAGAACGCTGCAGGTGACCGCTGCTTCGCAATGGATTCCGATAGCCGCGAGGTCTACTGGATCAATGGACCGGTTGGCGCTGTGATGGCGAATACGGCCGTACCGGTTGCACTTGCCAGCAGCTACAACGACTTTGAGGGGAGAGGAGGGGTGCTGCCTTGCTTGGGCACGGCCCCGGCCAGCGTTATATGGACGGCCCTGTAGTCTCGTGATAAATGCGGCATCCAGCGTGTTCACCCTGTACGCGCTCTTTCATTGGAGGAATGGGATCATGAATAGATCATTTAAGCTTGTACGAACGATCACGCTCTTGAGTGTGATGCTGTTAACCGGTGTTTTGCTCATGCAGCCGGCACTGGCGGCGCCGGGCGATATCCATCCCGCTGCTGGCAACGGCAGCATGGACATTCCTGACGGCCTGTATCTTCCGCGGGCTGTGCATATGACAGCGGCTGGTGACGTGTATGTCGCCGATACCTATAACCACCGGATCGTAAAGATCCTGGCCACCGGCGTGACCGCGACCGTCGCGGGGAATGGGTATGGCGACTTTTGCGGGGACGGAGGTCCGGCGATCGAAGCCTGCCTGTTCTATCCCAGCGGCATCTTCGTCGATAACGCGGGCAATATGTTCATTGCCGATACGATGAACGACCGGATCCGGAAAATTGACACGACAGGCATCATCTCGACGATCGCGGGCTACTCCATGCCGGGCTATCTGGGTGATGGCGGCCCGGCCGCCGATGCATTGCTCAACGCTCCGACCGGCGTGGTAGTGAGCACATCGGGTGAAGTGTTCATTGCCGACGAGACCAACAACGCCATCAGAAAGATCGATGCTACGGGTACGATCTCGACGGCTTACTCGATCGGACAACCCTATGGCCTGGCCCTAGATCCCTCCGGTACGCTGTATGTCTCGACGCAGAACTCTGGGGTGTACAAGGACGGTGGTACGGAACTTGTCTCGGTACCCTCCTGCAGCACCGCCCGTGGTTTGTCCGTGCCGGTAGCCGATACGGTCTACATGGCCTGCCCGCTCGAGAACAGGATCGCGATGATAGCACCCGTCGCGTCGTTGGTCACCGCTGCCGGCACCGGCGCTGCGGGGTTCTCCGGCGATAACGGACCGGCGACCTCTGCCATGCTTGATATGCCCTGGGGTGTTGCGGTTGACCAGAACGGAGGGATGCATGTTGCCGATTCGGGCAACAGCCGGGTGCGCGTCGTCGAGGTGTCCGATACCGCCCCGCCCGTGACCGCGGCTACGCCTCCCGGCGGGACCTATATCGCACCGGTCACGGTATCGCTGTATTGCTATGACAGTGTCGGATCGGGATGTGGTCAGACCTTTTTCTGCAAAGGAGCGGGGTGCTCATCGTTTGCGCCCTATTCCGTCCCGATCACCTTCTCTGCCACAGACGTTTTACGCTTCTACTCGGTTGACAATGCATCTCGACAAGAGATTGTCAGGGAACAGGCCTACACGATCGATCCTCTGGCGGGCTGGTACGTTCACAGCGTCATGGCGGGGGGAACATCCAACATCGACTGGTACGCGGGCCAGCATACTGTCCTGTCGCCCAATACCTATGTTTTGATCAACGGGACCTACTATCTCGTCGACGCATCTGCCTCTGGTTCCTGGAGCGACCCTTCTATATTTTTTAACTCCGCCCATCTGAGCAACTGCGACCAGATCACTGGCCAGCCCCTTGGCACCTATCCCGACATGACGGACATGATCGGCCGGACGATAGCGCACTTTGCTGCCTGGCCGGTCGCCCCTCCGGCGGGCTGGAGAGTGTTTTCCCGTGATCCTTCCGCGCAGGGCAGGATCGACTGGTATGCGGGCCAGAACGCCCCTCTCGCGCCCGGGAACTACGTCTTTCTCTATTGGACGTTCTACTACGTCGCAGAGTCCGGTCCGGGCTCATGGAACGACGGATGGGGCGTGCCGAAAGCGTACTATAATTACGCGCGCCTGCAGCAATGCAACCAGTCAACGGGCCAGCCCCTGACCGATGGAGGCGGGGCGCCCCTCTGGGCGGATACCAGCTGGTTCGCGGGGATGCCGCTTAAACTGTATCGGGCATGGAACGACCCGCAGCCTCCGATCATGATCAACAACGGCGCGGCCACGACCTATGCGCAGACCGTGGCGCTTTCGCTGTCCTGCGATCATATGTATTGGGATTGCGTCGCGATGCGTTTAAGCAACGATGCAGGCGGCTGGTCGGCATTGGAACCTTACCATGGCCTGCATTCGTGGACCCTGACCGGCGGTTCCGGGCTCAAGACCGTCACGGTCCAGTTCATGTACGGGCACGGCGCCTGGTCGCCGGCCCACGGCGCCAGCATTGTCTTCGCGGAGTCGGTGGCGCTTTCTGTTGAAACGTCAGGGAGCGGCATCGTTACGAGCAGTCCTGCAGGAATCTCCTGCGGGACCGACTGCGGTGAAGCGTATCCTGCGGAAAGCGTTGTAACTCTTACGGCGACGCCGGACGCAGGTTCAGCCTTCGCCGGCTGGAGCGGCGATCCTGACTGCGCCGACGGCGTGGTCACGATGAACGAGGCGAGGAACTGCACCGCAAGTTTCACTGTGATGACTCCTGCTGCCAAGCCCGCAAGCCTCTGGGTTCGGTCCATCACGGACATCACCCCGAATCCGGTTATTTGGGGCGCATCAGCAACACCGGACGTGATCTATGAGCTGGAAGAGGACACGGAC
>JAGVOT010000081.1 GCA_020052615.1 Nitrospirota bacterium
GTTTCCGCGAGCGCCACGGCGGTGTTCAGGGCGGTCTGGCCGCCCATGGTCGGGAGCAGCGCGTCCGGCCGCTCGCGTTCGATGATCTTCTCGACGAAGGCGGGAGTGATCGGCTCGATGTACGTCCGGTGCGCCATCTCCGGGTCGGTCATGATCGTCGCCGGGTTCGAATTGACCAGGACGATCTGGTAGCCCTCTTCCCTGAGCGCCTTGCACGCCTGCACGCCCGAGTAGTCGAACTCGCAGGCCTGCCCGATCACGATCGGTCCCGCGCCGATGATCAGGATCTTTTTGATGTCGGTTCTTTTCGGCATATACCTTCCTTCGATGGATCAGAGATCAAAACCTTTGACACGGATCACGTCCGATAAGAGCTATGATAACTGCGGATACGGCAACAACTGAACAACTGATTGTGGCTCGCTCGGAAAGCACCTTCCTACCTTCGGCTTTCTCTGTGTCTCCGTGTCGATCTTTTCTTACTCAAACTCCTGCACCCAGCCGTTCTTCAATCCATGCCGCATCTTGCTTGCGTACGCGGCATCGTATTCCGCTTCGGTGATCCTGCGATCGATCTCCGGGAACTCGCCCGTTTTGTATGCCGGAAAGTACTGGGACATGAGGCTGATGTAGACGTCCTGAGAGATCTCCTCGGCAAGGAACTTCATGATCCCTTCGGTGCCGGACAGTCCTCCCGGAAGGACCAGGTGCCTGATGATCAATCCCCGCCTCGCGATGCCCTTCTCGTCAACACTCAGGTTTCCGACCTGGCGATACATCTCGTGTATTGCCGCACGGTTGATCTCGACATAATGCGGCGCAACGGAGCACCGAAGTGCGACCGCGTTGTCGTTGTACCGCATGTCAGGCAGGTAGATGTCTACGATCCCATCCAGGAGCCTGAGCGTCTCCAGGGATTCGTATCCGCTGGTGTTGTAGACGACCGGCAGGCTGAAGCCCCGCTCCCGGCTGATGCCGAGCGCCTTCAGGATCTGCGGCACGAAGTGCGTGGGCGTCACCAGGTTCAGGTTATGGCAGCCCTGCTCTTGCAGCCACAGCATCTGGCAGGCAAGCTCGCCGGGCGTCCGTTCAGCGCCGTTCCCCATCTGGCTTATGGGGTAGTTCTGGCAATAGACGCAGCGGAGATTGCAGTTCGTAAAAAAGATCGTGCCGGAACCCCTCGTCCCCGAAAGCGGCGGCTCCTCGCCGTGGTGCGGACTGACGCTCGAGATGACGGGGTTCAATCCCGAGCGGCAGAAACCCAGCTTGTCGTCCTTCAGCCGGTTCACGCCGCACTCGCGGGGGCAGACGCGGCAGGCTTCGAGAAGCTTGTAGGCGACCTCTATGCGATGTTCTAATTCAACCTGAGAAAGCATTTATCTTCTTCTTTGCCACGGACGGATACGGATAAAATCACAACATTTGGCACGGATCAAGTCCGATAAATGCTATGATAACGGCGGATACGGCAACAGATGGGCATGAAATCACGGACTGGCATCTTCTTTCCATCTTACCTTCGTACCTTCCTACCTTCTCAACTTCCCACCATCGGCTATTCCCCACATCTCCGCGTCCCCGCGTCTCCGTGTCAGCTCTTATGCTTTTCCATCATATCCACGAACCGCTGGAACAGGTACCGGCTGTCGTGGGGTCCCGGCGACGACTCGGGGTGGTACTGGACGCAGAAGGCCGGGAGTGTCCTGTGCTGGAAGCCCTCGCAGGTCTGGTCGTTCAGGTTCATATGGGTCATGACGACGTGGTCCTTCACCGTTTCCAGGTCCACGGCAAATCCGTGGTTCTCGGCGGCGATCTCGACCTTCCGGGTCGTCAGGTCCATGATGGGCTGGTTCGCTCCGCGGTGGCCGAACTTGAGCTTGTAGGTCTTCCCCCCGAGCGCCAGGCCCAGGAGCTGCTGGCCCAGGCAGATGCCGAAGAGGGGCTTCTTGCCGAGCAGCTTTTTGACGTTCTCGATGGCGTAGGTCACCGGTTCGGGATCGCCGGGGCCGTTCGAGAGGAATACGCCGTCGGGTTTCATGGCCAGGACCTCTTCCGCCGGCATCGTCGCAGGCACCACGGTCACGTCGCACCCCCGGCTGGTGAGCAGCCGAAGGATGTTCCGTTTGATCCCGTAGTCGTATGCCACGACCTTGTACCGCGTCACGGGTTTCTTTCCATATCCTGTTCCGAGGCCCCACGTGCCCTCGTCCCACTGATAAGGCTTTTTGCAGGTCACCTCCTTGGCAAGGTCGAGGCCGTTCATCTGGGGAAGCTTCTTTGCTTTGGCAAAAAGGCTGCTGGCATCGAGGTCCGTCGTCGAAATGATCCCCGGCTGGGCGCCCGCATCGCGGATGTGGCGCGTCAAGGCCCGGGTGTCGATCCCCTGGATACCGGGGATGCCGTGCGTCTTGAGATAGTCGTCAAGGGACCGCTTCATCCGCCAGTTGCTCGGGAAATCCAGGTACTCCTTCACGATGAAGCCTTCGACCTGGGGATGGCCCGACTCCACGTCCTCATCGTTCGCCCCGTAGTTCCCGATCTGGGGGTAGGTCATGGTGACGATCTGGCCCTTGTACGACGGGTCGGTCATGATCTCCTGGTATCCCGTCATGCTCGTGTTGAAGACCACCTCGCCCGAGGCCTCCCCTTCCGCTCCGAAGGAGGTCCCTTCGAACACCATGCCGTCCGCCAATGCAAGGATCGCTTTTTTCATGCTTCTTTCCTTCCTTCAATCCGCAATTCGCAATCCGAAATTAGGTCCTTCCCCCCACGATCGTCTGCACCGCTCTTCCTGTCAGCTTCCACCCGTCGTAGGGCGTGTTCCTTGATCTTGACTTGAATGCTCCTGCATCGACCGTCCACGCCATGCCCGGGTCGATGATGGTGATGTCGGCTGCGGCGCCCGCCGACAGCGTCCCGCCCCCGGACTTTATGATCCGGCCAGGCGCCGTGCTCATGCATTCGATCAGCTGCGTCATCGTCAGCACGCCTTCCTGCACCAGCTTGAGAGAAAGACCAACCGCGGTCTCGAGCCCCACGATCCCGAAGGGCGCTCCGTCGAACTCTCCTGACTTTTCGTCGAGGCCGTGCGGCGCGTGGTCCGTGGCGATCACATCGAGCGTCCCGTCCTTCAGGCCCTGCTTGATCGCACCGACGTCTTCAGCGGTCCTGAGCGGCGGGTTCATTTTGGCCATGGTATTATACCCCCGCACCGCCTCTTCGGTCAGCGTAAAATAGTGCGGGCAGGTCTCGGCGGTCACCTTGACGCCCCGCTGCTTCGCCTCGCGAATGAGCCGGACCGATCCCGCTGTGCTGACGTGGCAGATGTGGAGCCTCGCGCCCGTCAGTTCCGCGAGCATGATGTCCCGGCCGGTCATCACCTCTTCGGCGGCATTCGGGATGCCGCGGAGGCCCAGCTCGGTGGAGACAAAGCCCTCGTTCATCACGCCCTTGGCCGCAAGGCTCGCGTCCTCGCAGTGGGATATCACCGCGATGTCGAATATCTTCGAGTATTCCATGGCCCGCCGCATGACAGCCGCGCTCATCACCGGTTTGCCGTCGTCCGAGACGCCCACACAGCCCGCGTCATGGAGCTCGCCCATCTCTGCAAGCTCCTCGCCCTTCGAGCCCTTGGTGACGGCGCCGATGGGAAAGACCCTTGCCGCGCCGGCTTTCGCGGCCTGGGACAGGATGAACTCGGTCACCGACCGGCCGTCGTTCACCGGGTTGGTATTGGGCATGCAGCAGACCGCCGTGAATCCGCCGGCCTTTGCCGCTGCCGTCCCGGCGGCGATGGTCTCCTTGTACTCATATCCCGGCTCGCGCAGATGCACGTGCATGTCGATCAGGCCCGGAACGACGAGCTTGCCTGCAGCATCGACGACCTGGGCTCCGTTCGACGGGAGGGAGCCCGGTTTGCCGGGCTTCCCGATCTTTCCGTCGGCGACAAGGAGATCGAACTTCCCGTCCACCTTGTTCGCGGGATCGATGATATGGCCGTTCTTGATAAGAATGTTCATTGTCGCGCCTTTTTCACTGTACGATGAGAATGATGTTTTTCATTCCGCAATCCGCAATTATCACGCTTCCGCCTTTGCCCCTCCCGACAGCAGGAACATCACGGCCATGCGGACAGCCACGCCGTTCGTCACCTGGTCGAGGATGACCGAGGAGCTGTCGGCCACATCGGAGGCGATCTCCACCCCCCGGTTCATGGGACCGGGGTGCATGACGATCGCGCTCTTTCCCACCCGGTCCAGGCGGGCGCGATTGAGACCGAAGAGCCGCGCATACTCCCGCACGCCCGGAAAAAGCCCCGCCGCCTGCCGCTCGAGCTGGAGACGGAGCATCATGATGGCGTCGGCGCCCTGCACGGCCTCATCCATGTCGAAGAAGACCTTCGCTCCGAGCTTCTCGATACCCGGAGGGACCATGGTCGGAGGACCGCAGACGCGGACCGTGGCGCCCATGGCCGCAAGCCCGTAGATATTCGAGCGGGCGACCCGGCTGTGCAGGATGTCCCCCACAATGGCCACGGTGACGCCGTCGAGCCTGCCGAGCTTCTCACGGATGGTGAACATGTCCAGCAGGGCCTGGGTCGGATGCTCGTGAAAACCGTCTCCCGCGTTGATCACCGAGCTCTTGAGCCGCTTCGCGAGATACTCGGGAGCGCCCGAGCACGCGTGGCGCACGATGATCATGTCGGTCTTCATGGCCTCGATGTTCCGGGCAGTGTCCAGCAGCGTCTCGCCCTTCGTCACGCTGCTTGTGGAAGTGGAGATGTTGATCACGTCGGCAGAAAGCCGTTTGCCGGCAAGCTCGAAGGATGTCCGCGTCCGCGTGCTCGCCTCGTAGAAGAGGTTGATGACCGTCTTGCCGCGAAGGGTGGGGACCTTCTTGATGTCCCGTTCCGAAACGTCCTTGAACGTCGCGGCGGTGTCGAGAATGAGCTTGATCTCGTCCGCCGCCATTCCTTTGATGCCGAGCAGGTCTTTTGTACTTAGCGCCATGATCTGACCCCTATCGTAAACACTGTTTACAACCGTCAGGCGTGAGGGGTCAGGCGTCAGGGGAAAAGTCTTTTCCCATCGCCTTACGCCTTACGCCTTACGTGCTTTATCCATTCCGCAATCCGCAATCCGCAATTTGAATTATTCCTCGAATATGACGACCTTCTCCTCCAGGCCGTCCTCGGCAAGGGACACCTCAACCTTTTCCCTGGCCGACGTGGGAAGGTTCTTGCCGACGAAGTCAGGCCGGATCGGAAGCTCCCGGTGGCCCCGGTCGACCAGGACCGCGAGCTGGATGCGCTTCGGTCTGCCGTAGTCCATGATGCTGTTCAGTGCCGCCCGGATCGTCCTGCCGGTGAAGATCACATCGTCCACGAGCACGATGGCCTTTTCCTTGATATCGAAGGTGATGTCCGTTGCCTGCGGCACGGGCTGGGACTTCCGGGTATTCAGGTCATCCCGGTACATGGTGATGTCCAGGCTGCCGACGGGGACCTCGACGCCCTCGATCGCCTTGATCTTCTCCGCCAGGCGCTTCGCCAGATGCACGCCTCCCCGCTGGATGCCGATGAGGCCGATGTACTTTGCCCCTTTGTTCTTCTCGAGGATCTCATGGGCCACCCGTGTCATGGCCCGGTCGATTGCTGACCTATCCAGGATCAGCGCCTTTTCCTTGCTGTTGGTCACCGCGAACTCCTCAAATGGTCGCAAAAAAACCTTCTCCCCGGGATGCCGGGAAGAAGGTTCGTGTGCACGCTTTCAGACGTTATTGTCTTGTAGAAATTTTTCATGTCCTGCCCTTTCTGGCCTCACGGGACCAGACTTAAAGAGGAAATTTGATGCGGGTGTACAGTACTCCAACGGCCTGTTCCTGTCAAGAATTTTCTTGGACCTGTCGAGAGCAGGAGATGCCGGTCCTGTGCGCAGGCCTTATGATGATGATCATATATCAGCTTCCTTCCCCATGGCCGCGCTGAGAGCGATCTTAACCGGAATTTCATCTCCCCGCGATCATGGGCAACCTCTGAGATCAGTACCGTCAGGTCCCGCACGGCGAGAGGACCGAGAGAGGAATCAACCTAATAAATAGTGCCTGACTGTATTTTACTGTGTACCCCAAAAATACCCTGCCTTTTTTCTTTACATACTAATGGTTGAGCTTTAGAATAGCTCCAGTATGAGCGGATACATCTTGATAACCGCTTCGGCAGGAAGAACGAGTCCCGCCGACCATGCTGAAATTCGAATAAATCATATTTCGCTATGATCAAACTCCATGCCATGCCCATCAGGAATCAGCTCTTGCTGATCGTTCTCATCGCAGCGCTTCCCGCTGCGGGCATCATGATCTCCTCGGGATTTGCACAGCGGGCAAAAGATATCAGTGACGCGCGGGCAGAGACGCAGAAACTTGCTACGATCATCGCCGCCGAACAGCGCAGCCGCATGGCTTCCGCCGAGCAGCTCCTTACGACATTGGCCCGACTGCCCGACGTGAGGAACCGTCGAGCCTCACAGGTGGAGCCGCTCCTGCGCGATCTCCTCAAATTTCATACCCGGTACTCGAATATATTCATAACCGATCTGTCGGGCGCGGTCGTGGCCTCAGCCGTACCCTCGAAGACCCCGTTAAACATGTCTGACCGCCGGTATTTCAGGAGGGCATTGACATCAAGACAGTTATCGTCTGGTGAATTTCTTGTCAGCAGATTTACCGGGAAGTCGGTCCTGACCCTGGCCTATCCTTACAGCGATGATAAGGGAGCCGTCGCCGGCGTCATTGTTCTAGGTTTCGATCTCGATTACTACAAGCATTTGATCGGAGACTCCGTCCTGCCCGCCGGCAAGGGCTACCTATTGCTTGACCACAGGGGAGTGATCCTGGCCAGGTCCGTCAATCCCGAGCCCTATGTGGGCAAGCTCTTCGATCAAGAGCATTTCAAAAAGATGCAGCGGGGACCTGACGAAGACACGGGGATCATTGAAAAAGGCATCGATGGTCAAAAACGCTATTTTGCCTACAGCAAACAGCGGCTGGCCGGCGAACAGGAACCGTACCTGTATATTCGGACGGCGATCCCCGTTGCTTCGGTCACCGCTGCCGCAACGACGCATCTTGCCACGAACCTGTCGTTCTTTGCCCTCTTTTTCCTGCTGGCATTGCTGCTCGCCTGGTTCATCGGCAAACGATCGATCGTGGACCGTCTATCGCATTTGGAGGCGGCCTCCCGCAAAATGGCGGGCGGCGATCTGCAGGTCAGGGTGGCCGACAGTGTGCAGGGGGGAGAATTGGGAAGCCTTGGCCAGACATTCGATCATATGGCCCTTCAGTTGAATGAACGGGAGCAGGAAAGGACCAAGCTCATAAACGACTTGCAGCAGGCCTTGAACACCATCAAGAAGCTCCAGGGGATATTGCCGATCTGTTCATCGTGCAAGAGGATCCGGACCGAAGAGGGCAACTGGACGCAACTGGAAGCATTCATCAGGGAACACTCCGAGGCAGAGTTCAGCCATAGCATGTGCTCCGACTGCGGATCGAAGCTCTACCCCAACATATTCAACAAGCTGAAGAAGCCGTAAGCCGCGGACGCTCATGCCTGCCGCGACATGACCGCACATTCCAGCCTTCTCTCCCTCTCCGCGCTCCGGTCCATCAGGCGAGACCGGCCAGCAGATGCATCGCATGCCTCCCCTGTGTTATACTACCGATGTACCTGCATTGAAGCTCCCTGCAGCAAGCTGCAGGGAATCTTCGATCGTCAAGGTTATACTATTTATTCTAATCGCTCGCTAACCCCGCAGCGAGCTGCGGGGAATGCGCTCGTTCCTCGATTCAAGCGATGTACAGGAGCTTACGCCATGATAAGCAAGGGGTTGCACCCGAACCTGCCGCTCATCCAGGATGCCGACCTCGCCGGGAAGGTCGTCCTCGTCCGGTTCGATCACAATGTTGTGAAGGGCGGCGCGATCAAGGACCCCTTCCGCATCGATCGCACCATCGGGACGCTCTTTCATATCGTTGAGCGGGGCGGCAGGCCCATCATGATGACCCACGTGGGCAGGCCCCGCGACAAGAAATCGGGCGACATCACCTGCCGGCCCGAGGAGTCCGTTGAGCCGGTGGTGCGCTATCTCGAGCAGAAGCTCCATACGAAGTTGCATATCCCGAAATTTCCCTGTGACCCGAAACTGGGCATCGCCGGGATCGACACGTCCATCAACCTTGCGGTCAGGGACCTGCGGGAACGGAAGATCGGCGGCATCTATCTTCCGAACACGCGCTGGTTCCAGGGAGAGGAGGCCCGCGGAGAGCCCCGGGAGCGCTTCGCCCTTCAGCTTGCCGGCCTGGCCGATATCTACGTGAACGACGCCTTCGGCTCGTGGCAGCCCCATGCCTCCACGGTCACCATCACCGGATCGCTCCCCTCCTGCGCCGGTTTCCTGCTCCAGCAGGAGATCGTTCACCTCGACGGCGTCATGAATCCGCAAAGGCCCTTTCTCGCCGTCGTCGCCGGTTCCAAATACGACACCAAGATCAAGCCCCTCAATGCCATCTACGACAAGGTCGACCGGCTGGTCCTCGGCGGGGTCATTTACAATACCTACCTCTGCGCGAAATACGGCGTACGGATCAAGGGGGTGACCGACGAGGACCGCGAGCTGGCCCGGGAACTGGTGGAAAAGGACCGCGCCAACGGCAAGATCGTCGAGCTTCCCTTCATCGTCGAATCGGACATCCCGGACAAGAGAATTGAGGGCAGATACCGGACCATCACCATACAGGACTTCAAACCCGGCAATTCCTACGGGTACGTACTGGACATCGATCCCCGGTCATTCGAGGAGCGCGTAGTTGCCGGGACCATCGGCACGGCGAAGACCATCTTCGTCAATGCCGTCATGGGATACACCCCCCATTTCTCCGCCGGATCGCAGGCGCTGGACAACACCATCGACCTGAACCGGAACGCCATGAAGATGTACGGCGGCGGGGACACCCTCCAGGAGTTCAAGAACCTCCTGCCCGGCCTGTACCTTTCGGTCATGGATGACGCGAGCTACTACTTCTTTACCGGCGGAGGGACGGTGCTCACGGCCATCGAGCACGGCAGCCCCTACAGTCTCGATCCGGTTCAGGCGCTGATGAGGTCGAAGCGGTCATAGGGACCATAGAGACCATCCCGCGGCAAAGGAACTTTCCGGCCTTTTTTCCCCGGCTTCGCCTGTCCATGTTAAAGAAAAAGAAAGAGGTTTTGACACGGATAACTGCCGATAAGAACCGGATAAAGGCGGATATGTCTTAAGATAACTCAACTTTGTCATCGAACCGATCCGCTTTTATCAGACGTTGATCCGCTTCTTCAGTGTCAAAGA
>JAGVOT010000034.1 GCA_020052615.1 Nitrospirota bacterium
CGAACAGGCCGACCACGCCGCCGAGGACCGCCAGGATGCCGAGTGTGGAAACGGACGCGCCGCCGCCGGCGAATAACATATGCAGGAGCGGCCCGCCTGCCGCGCCCGCGGGGACCGGGAGGAACCGGTTGATCCGCCTCAGGAACGGCAGGACAAGGAACACGGCTACCAGGACAGCTTCGAAATACCGGCTTGGGCTGACGTAGGTTGCCGGCTTCGGCGCCGGTTTGAACTCGCCCCGCGTGGCGGCGATGATGGCGCGGGTGCCTTCGAGAAATCCGTCGTCGAACCGGTTCTGCTTAAAGCGGGGTTTGACCACCGTATCGATGATCCTGCCGGCTTGAAGGTCCGTCAACACCCCCTGCAGGCCCCTGCCGACCTCGATCCGCATCTTGCGGTCGGCCTTCGACACGATGAAAAGAACACCGTTGTCCTTCCCCTTCTGGCCGATCTTCCAGGCATCGCCGACCCTGATGCTGAACTCCTCGATCGCGTCCCCTTCGAGGGTCGGCACGGTGAGCACGACCACCTGGGTCGAATCCGTGCGCTCGAAAGCAGCAAGCTCGGCATCGAGCGTTGCCCGGGCCTGGGGAGAGATCATGTTCCCGTAGTCATTCACACGGCCCGACAGCTTCGGCGCATCAAGGCCGAAGGACGCCGTCGGTCCGAGGAGCAGGCACAGGACCGCGGCAGCAGTAAGGACCGCCGCGGACCGTCTCCGGCCGGTTCCGTTCTGTCTTCCCCCCATGATCATTATCCCGCAGGCTACTGGAACTTCACCTTGGGCGCTGTTGCGGCGCCCTCGTCCGCCTTGAAGGGTTCCTTCAGTTTCAGGTGCAGGAGCATGCTGTTCGTAAGGTTGTTCGGGAATATGCGGATTGAGGTGTTGAAGGTTTCGACCGCCTTGTTGTAGCGCGAGCGGGCCACGTTGATCCGGTTCTCCGTCCCCTCGAGCTGGTGCGCGAGGTCCTGGAATCCCTGGTTCGCCTTGAGGTCGGGATATCTCTCCACCACGACCATGAGCCGCGACAGCGACGAGCTCAGCGCTCCCTGGGCCTCCTGGAACCTGGCCATTGCCTGGGGATCGTCGAGCATCGCCTTCGTCATGGTGATGGAACCGGCCTTGGACCGCGCCTCGGTCACGGCGGCGAGCGTCTCTCGTTCATGCTTTGCGTAGGCCTTGACGGTCTCAACGAGGTTGGGGACGAGATCGGCGCGCCGCTGGTACGAGGACTCGACGTCGCCCCACGCGGCCTTGACAGCCTCTTCGTTGGCCTGCATGGTATTATACCCGCATCCCTGGAGCAGAGCGAGGGCAAGCAGAATGGTTATCAAAACAGGCAGCGAATGGTTCTTCATATGCGATCCTCCTGAAGACGAGCGTTTCGGCGTTTTGCGCCGCAGTTGCAACGGATATATTATAGCGTTATTTTTCGCGATTGCATATCGGAAATGGACCGGTCAACCCTTGTGTTGTCATGCCTCGCCGCTGTTGGTCGCCTGGGTCTTGCGGGAAATCGGAGAAAAGCACGAGAGGAAGGGGTGATGCTGCTGATCTAGTGAAGTTCCATCACGATCCCCCGGGTCACCGAGTCGCGAACGAACTGCCTGATGAACTCCCGGTCTTCGGCCATGATCCTGGTGAACTTTACCGCCATGCCCGGCTCCACGAAGGGGGCGCTGTCCTGCCTGCGGGTATAGAGGATCTTCCCGTCGGCCTTGACGGTGCGGTCTCCGATGGTGAGCTGCAGGGCGATCTGCTCATCAGGCTTGTGATACTTGAATGTGCGGATATACAGTCCCTGGGCCGATACATGCGTGGCGCATTCGCCCCGGGCGCTGTCGAGCGCGACATTGTTCACGGTGACCGGCAGTGCGGTCTGGACGCGGATGTTGGCCCGCGGTGTCGGCTCCATGGCCGCCTGAACGGCGCGATAGAGATCTTCCAAAGGCACGGGTTTTCGCAGGATCGAGTGCCCGCCACGCTCGACGTCGTTCATCCCGTGACCCATATCACCGGGAGGCAGAAGGAGGAGGTGGTGTATGGAAAAGGTGTGGGGATTGCTTCCGAGCACCCGCAGAAAATCGATGCCGTTCATGCCCGGAAGGTTGAAGTCGATGACCACCAGGGCGGGCATGGCCACGGAGACCATGTCCAAAGCCTGGCGGGCGTTCCGAGCTGTGCAGACGGGATAGGAGAACCGGTGGAGAAGCATTGCAGTGGTGAACAGGTCGTTGGCATTGCTTTCGACCACCAGGATGTACCTGCTCTTGCGGGTGAATGGAATTGGAACTGGCTCGCCGGCTCGCTGTGTCATCTCGGTTCTTTTCGCTCCCGTGCCTGAAACTTCATTTTGGATGGATTGGTACTGCAATGGAAAAATTGTGTTGGTGTGGACAGCGCTTCAATGCTCTTCCCTTGCAATAAATATATCGGAAATGCAATAAAGAGTCAATAAGCGGCCGGGCCATGGCCTTGTGTTGGGATCGGGCTCCCGATGAAACTGGGGACGGTTCGCACTCCGCAACGTTCTATGCGCGTTCAACAAGAAATGTCCTCCTCTTTATCACAAAGGCCGCGCTCCACGGTTTTGCTTGCCAAAGGGTATGGACTTCAGTAAGATTGGGAAAAGAGAAAAACGCGCTGCACCGGACGCCGGGAATACTACCCCCCATGCATAAAATACTCCTTATCACTCCTCCCTTCACCCAGCTCAATACGCCCTATCCTGCATCGCCCTATCTGAAAGGGTTCTTGAGATCGCGCGGCTATGAGGTGTTCCAGGCCGACCTGGGCATCGAACTGATAAACAGGATATTCTCCCGGGCAGGCTTCCAGGAACTTTTCGCGCTTGCGAAAAACGCCGATAGAAAAATCTCCCCGAATTCACTTCGAATCATCAGCAACGAGCAGAACTATCTGCGGACGGTGGATCGGGTCATGGATTTTCTGCAGTACCGCGACACCACCCTTGCGCGGCTCCTTTGCAGTGAACCTTTTTTGCCGCGGGCCTCGCGATTCGGCCAATTGCCCGACCTAGAATGGTCCTTCGGGAGCATCGGAGTGAATGACCGGGCGCGGTTCCTGGCGACACGGTATGTTGAGGATATCGGCGATCTGATCAAAGATGCCATTACACCCTATTTCGGATTCAGCCGGTATGCGGAAAAGCTCGGAATGTCCGCACATTCTTTTGCCCCGATCGATGACGCCTTGCGACGACCCGATACGATCATTGACGCCTGGCTTATAGAACTGCTGGAGCGTCACCTCGAACAGCAGCGTCCCGATGTTGTGGGAATGACCATTCCCTTTCCCGGGAACCTCTACGCCGCATTGAAATGCGGACAATTTGTCAAGCGAGCAGCCCCCCGCATCAAGATCGTCGCGGGCGGAGGGTTCGTCAATACCGAGCTTCGTGAACTTTCGGAACCGGCGGTCTTCAACTTTGTGGACTTCATCACCCTGGACGACGGGGAACTGCCTTTTCTGGGGATCCTGAACTTCCTTCACGGCAATGCGGATATGGGAGCCCTCTCCCGAACGTTTATCAGGACCGGGGACGAAGTGGTCTATCATCATGATGACCGGGGGAAGGACCTTTCCCCTTCGGAGACCGGCTGTCCCGATTATTCCGATCTCCCCCTGGACAGATATCTTTCTCTCATCGAGATCGCCAATCCCATGCACCGCCTTTGGAGCGACGGGCTTTGGAACAAGCTTACGGTCGCTCACGGCTGCTACTGGCATCGATGCTCGTTCTGCGATACCGCCCTCGATTATATCAAGCGCTGCGAGAGCACACCGACCCCCGTGCTGGTCGACAGGATCGAGCAGGTGATGGCCCAGACCGGACAGAGCGGATTTCACTTTGTCGATGAGGCCGCACCGCCTGCGGCCCTGAAGGGACTTGCCCTGGAACTGCTGAGAAGGCAGATCAGCATATCCTGGTGGACGAACGTCCGCTTCGAGAGCGCCTTTACCGAAGACCTCTGCCGGCTGCTGGCTGCATCAGGATGCATTGCCGCTACAGGAGGCCTGGAAGCGGCATCCGACAGGCTGCTAAAATTGATGAATAAAGGGGTGACCATTCGCCAGGCTGCCCGGGCGTGCCGCAATTTCAGCGACGCAGGCATCATGGTGCATGCCTATCTGATGTACGGTTTTCCAACGCAAACCGTGCAGGAAACCATTGACGCCCTGGAGATCGTACGGCAGTTCTTCAGCGAGGGGCTCGTTCAATCGGCATTCTGGCATTCGTTCACCGCTACCGTTCACAGCGACGTAGGGAACGAACCGGAGAGATACCACTGCACCATCGCCGCTCGTCCCGCGGGAAGGTTTGCAAGGAACGACCTCATCCACGAAGACCCCACGGGCTGCGATCATCGGTCCTTTGCGCAGGGTCTGAACAAGGCAGTGTACAACTACATGCATGGCATCGGTACGGACCTTGCGGTCAGATCGTGGTTCGACTTTCGCGTTCCTGGAATTTCGGTAAAAAAGGATTACGTGGAACGAGCGATCAGGGAAGGACCTGCGGCAGATGACGACCGGTCGAGATCAAGCCTGCTTTGGATCGGGAACCAGCCCCGGCTCATGCACGGCGACCCGGCAACGCAGGCGGCTCGCGGAAAAAAGGTGCGCCTTGTCTTTCAGGGGAGAGCAGAGAGCTTCGCCTTGACCACCAGCAGGGAGGTCGGGGACTGGTTGCATGACGCCTTTCCACGGTTTGCCGCGCAGAATAGCGCTCTACTGACGCTGGAGGAATTGCAGCAGGATTACGAGAAGCGGTTTTCTTCTCCTTTCCGCTCATTTCTGCGGTCAAGGGAGTGGAAGACCTTGAGGGAAAAAGGATTATTGCTGATCTAACGGCAAAATGCTCTTATCCACGGCATCCGCACGGCCCGCCATGGCAAGGAACCGCCTCTCCTTCTTCACGCCTGTCCCACGGCATGTCCGGAAGGCAGGATCCCCGCACCGAGCTGTTCATAGATAAAGAACCTGATCAGGGCGCTGTCCTCCGGCTTGATATTCACGAACTTCATCCCCATGCCCGGTTCGCAGAAGGGACCTTCCTCGAAGGAGACGATGTAGAGCACTTCAGCTTCGAGGTCCACGGTACGGTCCCCGAAGGAGATGCTGATGCCGGTGCGCGCCTTGGCCGGCCGGGGTTCCAGGGTCCGGAAGAACGCGCCATACTGCGACAGGACCGTGACGAATCCCGGCGTCGGGCCATATTCATCCCGCAGGGTCGCCTCCAGGGCGGTGGGGATACGGATATTCTCGCGCGGACCCTTCTCGATCACTTTTTGAACTACCTTGAAAACCTCTTCGGGATTGAGCGGCGTCCGGAGCAGCCCGGCAAGCACTCCCTGCTTCAGGCGTCCCTCGAGCGTATGGTCCGGTCCGCCGGCGACCATGACAAGCGGGACGTCCCGGAACCGTGCGTCGGCCTGCAGCCGCGCCGCCAGGTCCTCACCGACCTCTCCTGCCTCCGCGAAGACCGCCGCAGCCGGCGCCACGCACAGGAACTCGACGCCCTCGCAGGCGCTGTTCGTGTTCGCGATCGTGTAACCGAACCGCTGCAGGAGCATGCTCAGGGTGAAGCGCTCATTCCAGTCCGTGTCCACGACCAGGATGTACCGCATCTGCCCGCTCACCAACGCTGGGCCGCTCATGGCATTTCTCCGCTTTGCAGGTCAGGGCGATCCTGTTGCCGTCAATCCGTGGGAAATAAGGGAAGCCGCAGGCTATTTTTTCTTCGCCTTGGCCGGGACCACCAGCACCTTGCAGGGTGCATGACCGATGACCCGCTGTACCGTGCTGCCCATCATCAGCCGCGTGAGCCCCGTGCGGCCATGGCTGCCCATGACGATGGTACTGATCCTTCTTTTTTTTGCCTCGGCAACGATGAGCTTGTAGGGCTCGTCACCGAGATGCAGGATGACCTCGCACTTCACGCCGCCGCGTGCGGCCCTCGCCTTGATCCCCTCCAGATAGGTTCTCATCTGCGTTTCCAGTCGTTCCGTGGACAGCGCGTCCCAGAGCTCGATCTCTGCGCTCACTTCGAAGACGAGCAGAACGGAAAGGGTGCTCGAACAGGCGCTGGCGATGGCGATCGCCTCCCGGACCGCGGCCTTGCTGAACTCGGACCCGTCGGTCGCGACGAGCAGTCTTTCAAATCCCCGTGTCGGACACACCTTACCGGCCATGTAGTACCTCCTGGTATCCCTCGCGGCACTATCTCGCCTTGACGCTCTGGCCGCTCTTTCTGAACCGGGCGATGATATCCGCCGTCGCCGGCAAGTCCCTGGCCGGCGTATCGGGCGCGGATATCCCGTCATAGAAGGACGCGCTGTTCATCGTATAGAATTCCAGGATGTCCAGGCAGTCGTTCCCGATGGCGGTCCCATACCGGACATGGTAGAGATCGCCGTCGCGAAAATAGAACCGGGCCATATCTTCGCTCTTCTCAGCGATGCTGATATAGAGGGCGCCGCTCTTCATGCCGTTCTGGAGTTCCTGCAGCAGGTCCGCAAATAGCTTCACCGGGGTCATAAGCCATCCTTCCCGACGATCGCGCCGCTGGAGGCACCGCTGCCACGGTCATCTCCGAGACGCCGCGAGATGCCCTTGATTCGTGTGGATCGACATTATTTAACCGGCTTCGAATGGCACCGGCTGCAATCGGCCTGCGGAAAGGCGACGGTGCCGTGGCAGACACCGCAGAACTTCGACTCGTTGATATCCTTCATGGTGTATTTTGTCGAGCCCCGCTTTCCGCCTGCGAAGATATCGGGATGGCAGACCTCGCAGCCGTTCCACGACACGTGCTTCTTATGGGAAAAAATGATATCGGCCATCCCCGCGGACTTCGCCTTGATGGCAAAATCCTGCTGGACCGGTCTGGCGGCTCTTTTCAGAGACACGCCCTCGATGTGGTCGATGGGCGTGATCAGCCCGTTCTCCATGGCCTTTTCCCATTCGATCCCGTTGCCATACTTGTCACGGGGAAATTTCGCCGTGACGGCTGCGAAATCGTTTTCCTTCTTGACGCTCTTTCCCTGGGAATGGCACCGTTCGCAGCGCTTCATGTCGGTCCGGTCCGTCGAGCAGGCGGCGAACACTGGTTTGCCGCCCGCCTGCGCCTTCCCGTTATGGCAGATGCCGCAGTAGACACCCTTCATGTTGTCAGCAGCCCTGATCTCCGTGGTGCCCGCCTTCATGCCGAACCCGATATCCACGTGGCAGAGCCTGCAGGTGTACTTCGTCCGGTGCAACCAGTGGTCGAAAACGACCGGTGCAAGACCTGCCTTCGTGGAAAAGTTGTTCAGCACGACGCTGCCGTAATCGGCAGGCTGCTTGGCGCCCGCCTCGACGGCGGCAGCCGCAAGAACGACAACACCAAAGACCGCGATCAATGCTCCCCAGGACTTTTTCATACTCCTCCTTTGACAATCGGCCTCGCCGGCCGGTTAGTATCGGACTCCCCGCAGTCCCGCCCTCGCGGGGCAGAAGATCTTCGTTCCGCCGGCATCAACGGGGTTTCTTCCCCTCGACCTTCAGCGGGATTCCTTTTCGTGCGCTTGAAAAATAGCTGCTGAGCAGCTCCTTGATGTCCCCCCCATAGTTCTTCGCGAGAAACCCATAGGCCTTGCTCTGCTGCTCATCGGTGGTGCTGATCTTCAGGCTGAACGCCTTTACGGCGTGATAGTATTCCAGGTTCGCATTCAGCAGGGGGTGCATCGTGCTCTTGCTCCGTATGTACCGCGCCCGGTACCCGAAATCACGCGACGCCTCGGGATCGGCGAATGCCAGGTGGAACCCGGCCTCCTGCATTGCGGCGTCCAGTTCAGCGGCCTTGAATGCAAGTTCCTCGGAAACGGACCCTGTTCTCTCCATGAACGTCACCTCTGCGAAGTACTGCGCGCATTTTGTCTGTTCGGCCGGCAGAGCAGCTCCCGCAGGTCACTACTCGATGCGGTCCACCCGCAGCATCACCACGTCACCCGATCGTGCCGTGGTAATGAAGAGAACAACAGCCGAGGGATGGTCCGGGTCCCCCCGACGCAAGGTCGCCGGAACGCTGACCTGGGGTTCGCCGGTCTCAAAGGTCCGGTTGACCGATTTCCGGATCACGCACCCCGAGCAGTGGATCGTCCTTCCGCACCCTTCGGGCAGCCTCGCATGAGCACATTCGAAAACATTGCCGCCCAGGTGCTGGACGATCTCCTGCGGATTCTTGCCGAGCACATCGCAGGCCTTCCGGTTCACGGCCTTCACCACAACGTGGCGGTCAACCGCCAGGACCGGTACCGGGATGCTGTCGAGAAAGCGCTGGAACATCACGCCCTGCTGGAACGCGAGATTATCCACACAGTCCTCGCAGATGCCGTGGGATATCTCCGTATCAGGATGGCGGCTCCCTTCTACAGTACCCATCTCTCTCGCACACCACGCACAGACGCGCTTCATGTTACCTCCCACAGGAGACAAACCTCACTAGGCCAAGGTTCGAGGGAAACAATACTCTGATTCCACGGGAGCAATGCGCCTCTGCGCAATAAACTGTCAGGAGAATAGCACATTGAATCGCAAAAATAAAGCAGGGAACGATCCGCCTGCATGCCTCTATACAAAAAAGACGGTCCGTCACAAACAAACAATTCGTTGCAGGAATAATCACCCGCTCAGCTGTCTCCCGCCGGCAGATCAGCGGTATAATAGAATTGTTCCTAGATGGACACAAGTCTTCTCTACAACCGGGCTGGTGCAGCAATGACCAAGAGGATCGAGATCGATGCACGGACCGAACTGCGGCAAGCAGGCAGGTATCCGCTGGCCATCCAGCGGGATTGTGCGCTCTGCATTATCACCTTCAAGGACCTCGCGTGGAGCGATCATGTGGCCTACCTCAAGGATATCAGCGCGAACGGAGTGGGGGTAGCGTCGGAAAAGCGCATCGACCCCGGCTTTGTATGGTTCCGGGACCGCGTGGGCGGCCATCGCAGTGGCGTAATGATGTGGAGCCGGCAGGTCGGGCATAATTTCCGGGCAGGGATACAGCTCGTTCCCCTCTCCCGTGAAGCAGAGCAATTCGTCCAGAACCAGGTAGGTCTGCTGCGCAACCACCAGCCGCTCCGGCAGCCGGAAGCGATCATGTCCACGATCATGGAATCCCTCGGCAAAGGCCGAAAACACTAGGCGTCCGTCCATAAACTGCGCATGGGGTAAATACCGAAGATAGTCCCGTCCTGACATCTCTCCGGCAACGCACATCTTAGACCAAGCTCAGTTTAAAAATACACCGCATCCCCGATGACCGATCTGCCGTATCCAGTCTATCACAGCAGGCCCTGACGATGTTTCTTCGGCCAAAGACGCTCCTCTACACCGGCGAACCCCGTGGTGCGAAGAGTTCAAGATTTTTATGCGTAATTATCGGCGCGTCTGCCCGGAAGAACTGGTTTGTTAAGACGTTCGAAGTTCGACCTTTATGCGGGGAACTCGTTGCGGATGAACAAGCGGATATATTCCCGGTCCTGCGGCGCGATCCGGGCGAACTTGAGGCCCATGCCGGGCTCGCCGAATGGCCCTTCTCCGAACCGGTGGCTGTAGAGGACCACGGCGTCTGCCGAAATGGTCCTTCCTTTGAGGGCAATCTGGACGGCAAGCAGTGAGTTCGGCGGATGGGGCTTCAGCGTGCGGATATACATGCCGTGTTCGGAAATGACCGACGCACATTCGCCTTCGACGCAGTCGAGCGGCATATTGTTCACGGTCACGGGCATCCGGGCATGGATGCGAAGACTGGTGCGCGGCTCCGGCTCGACAGCGGCCTGCACGGCACGATACAGGTCCTCGGCTCCGATCGGCTTTCCGAGACAGGCGGTGAAACCGGCCCGCAGGCAGCGTGCCTCGGTCCCGTGGTCGCCGGTCCGGATCACGGCAAGGACCGGTACCGCCGCGGTCCGGGGCCCCTGTCGCAGCCGTTGAAGCAGGTCGAGGCCGCTCATCTGCGGCAGGTCCAACTCGGTGATGACAAGCGAAGGGACCTCCCCGGCAGCCATTGTCAGGGCTTGCTCGGCGTCACGGGCAGTACAGACACGGTACTCGAAACGCTGGAGGAGCATTGCATGGTAGGCGAGTTGGTGAGAATCGCCGTCCACGACCATCACGAGCCGACCGTTGTCGGCAGGTTTTTTCCGGGGAGTCATGTCCTTATATGATGTCATGATCAAACATTGTTCCCGAAGCTGGATTTTTTCCGCCGAGAGCAACATGCACGATACCTGTTCTCTGAGCGCCGACACCATACCATAGAAAAAGGCAGGAGTGAAGCGTTTCGATGGGGTATTTTAAGGGTATGGCCTGTTTCCCACGCGAACAGATGCTAAACTCGAAAACTCGCGCCGGAAAGCGGCGCTCAGCCTGTCCGGGAACGCTCGCCAAAAACCGTTAATTACGGAAAGAACATCTGGGCACTGAAGAAGCGGATCAGCTGCCTGACAACGGCGGATAGAATTCGAACTATTCTTTCTTTCACAAAAGGGCCGATGATTTTTTTGTTTGCCTCTCCAGCATGTTTGCGGTAATATACGCGTTCGCCGCAGAGCGGCATCACACCATGCTCCAGGTCACGAACATAGAAAAATCCTACGGCAAGCAGATGCTCTTCGACGGCGTCAGCTTCACCGTCAATCCCCGCGAGCGCGTCGGTCTCGTCGGCAGGAACGGCCACGGGAAATCCACGCTCTTCCGCATGATCCTCGGGGAAGAGCACCAGGACGCCGGCACGATCACCGTACCCTCGGGCTACTCCATCGGCCATCTGTCCCAGCACATCCACTTCACCGAAGAGACGGTCCTCCGAGAAGCCTGCCTGGCCCTGCCGCCGAACGAGGACCACATCGACGAGACCTACAAGGCCGAGGCCATCCTCCACGGCCTCGGGTTCACGAACGATGACTTCGAACGATCGCCGTCGGAGCTTTCGGGCGGCTACCAGGTGCGCCTGAACCTCGCCAAGGTGCTCGCGTCCGAACCAAATCTCTTGTTACTCGACGAGCCCACCAACTACCTCGACATCGTTTCGGTCCGCTGGCTCATCCAGTTCCTGCGGGCCTGGCGGAACGAGATGATCATCATCACCCACGACCGCGACTTCATGGACAGCGTCACCACCCACACCATGATCATCCACCGCTACAAGATGCGCAAGGTCCAGGGCGGCACCCAGAAGCTCTACGACCAGATCCTGCTCGAGGAAGAGATCTATGAGAAGACCCGCCAGAACGACGAAAAGAAGCGGAAAGAGGTGGAGCAGTTCATCAACCGGTTCCGCGCCCAGGCCACCAAGGCAAGCGCGGTGCAGTCGCGCGTCAAGGCGCTTGCGCGTCATGAAAAACTGGAGAAGCTCGACGAGATCAGATCTCTCGATTTCAAGTTCCGGTCAGCTCCCTTTGAAGCGAAATGGCTCATGACCGTGGAGGACCTGTCCTTTTCCTTTTCCCCGGACGCCCCGAAGCTGATCGAAGGACTGAGCTTCGGCGTCGCTAAAAAGGACCGCATCGCCGTCATCGGAAAGAACGGCAAGGGAAAGACCACGCTCCTGAATCTCCTGGCGCGGGAGATGTCGCCAACGGGCGGAGAGGTGAAACTCCACCCGAACACGAAGATCGCCTACTTCGGCCAGACGAACATCAACCGCCTGCAGCCCCAGAAAACAGCGCTCCAGGAGGTGATGGACTCGCACCCCGACTGCGGCCAGGGCGAGGGCCGCGCCATCTGCGGGCTCATGATGTTCGAGGGCGACAACGCCCTCAAGAAGGTGAGCGTGCTGTCGGGCGGCGAAAAGAGCCGCGTTCTGCTCGGCAAACTGCTTGTCTCTCCCGCGAACCTGCTGATGCTCGACGAGCCGACGAACCATCTGGACATGGAGTCCATCGACTCGCTGATCGAGGCGATCGAGGCCTTCGACGGCGCCGTCATCATCGTGACCCACAGCGAGCTGATCCTCGAGGCTGTGGCCACCAAGCTGATCGTCTACGACAACGACACGGTCTCGGTCTTTGAGGGCACCTATCTGGACTTCCTCGAACGCGTCGGCTGGAGCGATGAAGGCGGCGTCAAGGTGAAGAAGGGAAAGAAGCAGGACAGCGACCGGAACGGGAACCGGAGGGATGCGAAGAAACAGCGCACCGCCATCATCTCCGACCGTTCGAAAGCGCTAAGCACGCTGAAGAAGAAGATCACGGCCCTAGAAGAAGAGATCACCAAGCTCGAATACGACGTCGAGCAGGACACGCAGAGGCTATTGGAAGTAACGGTCAAGGGCGAGGCCTTGAACATCAAGAAGCTCTCGCAGGCCATCCGCGAGAACAAAGCGAGGATCGATAACCGTTTTGCGGAACTCCAGACCGTTACCAACGAACACGATGAAAAAGCAAAGACGTTCGATCAGCAACTGGCGGAACTGGCGGAGACGACGTAAGAAGGAAAAATGTGATCCCCTTGGCGATGATCGTAGAGGACGGGCATTGATTCAGCCTGTCCTTTTTTCTTTTCCCAGCAGCTCTGAAAAGCAACGATCCGTATTTCCCGACCTTCCATGGCAATGATCTGTCCCGAGCGGATCTTACACCATCTTGTTGCTTACTCCACAAGATAGGCAGTCACGAACACCCCGACCATTGCCAGGGCCAGGGCGATCTTCATAGCCGCGCCGAGGACGAGGCCGAACAGCGTCCCATACCCCACTTTTCCCGCCCTGACAAGATCGCGTTTCGCCAGGAACTCTCCTGCCGCGGCGCCCGCAAAAGGGCCGACGAAGATGCCGACGATGCCGAAGAATATCCCTGCAACGGTGCCGATCGTCGCGCCGATGACGGCCTGCCTGCTCGCCCCGGCTTTTTTCGCTCCCGCTCCCGTTGCCACGATGTCGGCGACAAAGGTCAATGCGGTAAGCGCGCCGAGCAGGGTGAGCGGCAGCCAGCCTACTTTCTCGAATCCGTCGATCCACGCCGCCATGAGCAGACCCGCGAAGATCAGCACCGGCCCCGGCAAGGCGGGAGCCACCGTGCCGATGATACCGACGATCACCAGCACCCCCGCAATGATCCAGAGAAACACAGTCATCGTTGCATCCCTCGCCAAAAGAACCGCCAAGCGGCAGCTTTGACTTGCTGCTTCGTCGCTTTATGGGTAAGCATGTCCTCGCTGGGACGGTTCAAGCCGCCTTTTGGATTTCCTTGGCCTCATACTCCGGGAACATGATGATGGCCGGATGGACATCAAACGCTCTTGCAAGCTGTTCGACGCGCCTTTTTCCAATTTCCACCCTGTCGTTTTCCAACAGACTGAGATTCGTGGCACTGATGCCCGAGCGTTTAGCCAACTCGGACTGAGTCCACCCCTTCAGGTCTCGAAGCATCCTGATGACCTCGCCGGTCGTCAATTTTGCATGTGGCTTGGCAGATACAAATTCACTACGCTTACGCACCTTCATAGTCCCTCCTAATCCTTGTGCGGAGTTATTTCCAAAACAGAAACCGTGACAACATCCTTTTCAACGGTATAGATGACCCGGTACTGCAGGCTCAAGCGTGACGAACGCTGACCTTCTCGGTCCCCCTTTAGCCTCTCGTCATGAAACCCGGGGAACTCCCGCAATTTGTCAGATCCATGCCGAAAGACAAGGTTCTTCCACAGTTCGTATTTCTTGATGACCGGAAGTGGAAGCTTGCGGTACACCTTCTCGATGTCGCGATGCTCTTTTATTCGCCACATTGCCGTTTATAATAACTTATTAAAGATAATAGGTCAAGAGGATACTACGACCTGGCGGGCCTTCCCCTACTCCTTGAACGTCCAGTAGGAATTGAGGAAGTAATTGATGAGCGTGGCGGGCACGATGCCGACGGCCTGATGGACCTGCGGGATGCCGGAGGGATCGAGGGCGCTCAGGAGCAGGAAGGTGGAATAGCTGACCGCCAGGGCGACGAAGGACACGACGTTGAACTTGAGGCCCCGGATGTGGACCTTGTCGCTCATGTCCCGCGCCGAGAAGGTCCAGTAGTTGTTGAAAAGGAAATTCGTAATGATCGAGACCTCGATCGCCAGCGGCGACGCGAGGTACTTGTTCATCCCGAGGTTCATGAGCACCGTGAAAGAAATGAGGTTCACGGCCACACCGGAAACGCCGACGACGGCAAACTTGAGGAACGTCTTGCTGCGCTCGAAACGGATCCACCACGCGTTCAGCATGAACTCAATGATGTCGGAAAGCCCCAATTTCGTCTCGCCCCGCGTGCGGTCGACGAACTCTACAGGCACTTCCCGGACCACTGCGTGATTCAGGATGGCCTCATGGAGCAAGGCGATCTGGAACGCATACCCGCGCACACGAAGCGTGTCGACATCGATCTTCTTGAGCAGGGATGCACGTATCGCCCGGAACCCCGCCGTGCAGTCGCGAACACTGTACATACCTGCGACATAGCGGGCAAACACATTCCCCCACTTCGAGATCATCCTCCGCAGCAAACCCCATTCACCCGGTATCGTCCCTCCCGGTACATACCTGCTGCCGATGACAAAGTCTGCGCCCTCGTCCAGCGCCGCGATCAGGCGGGGCACGTCCTCGGGCTTGTGGGAAAAGTCCGCGTCCATTTCCATCACCGCGTCGGCCTTCAGTTCGTTGATGGCGTGGTTCATGCCCCTGATATACGCCGCGCCAAGCCCCTGCTTCGCTCCAGTGATCATGTGGAGATTCGGCCACGCGGAAGCTTCGGACCGCACCGCGTCCGCCGTACCGTCGGGCGAGTTGTCGTCCACGACCAGGATGTGGATGTCATGCCGGATGGCGGGGAACTGCTCCTGTAGCGCCCGGATCATCAGGACGATGTTCTCGCGTTCATTATAGGTCGGAAGGATGACGACGATCTTCATGGGTGACCATTAGTGACGTGCAAGGGTTAACAACACGTAGAAAAAGCATCTTTGACACTGATCAAATCGGATAAGAATCGGATAACTGCGGATTTTCCCTGATAAGTAATTCACCCAACAGGTTAATTCTTTGCTTAAGAATTTATCCGATTTTATCCGGTGTTAATCCGCATCTTCTGTGTCTAAATGCACTTCCTCGGTTCAAAGACCTTGTTCTTGGTGTCCTGCCCCCTGCATGTCGCGGATGAACCGGACCAGGAGATACGCGGTGAAGCAGACCGCCATGAGCGGCGATACCCAGCTCGCTCCGGCATTCGGCGTCAACAGCCGCTCGATCACGCGGCCGCCCAGAATGGCGCCGGCCATGCAGCTCAGCAGGATGCCCTCCCCGCGGCGCTGCTCGATCAGGAAAGCGCCGGCAAGGAACACGGCGATCGCGGGACCGAGCATCGCGTAGGTATTGTTCTCGGTCCGCGGGCTGAACAGCATCAGGTAGACAACGGACAGAGAGAAAACGAAGACCGCCGAACGAACGGCGTCGTGACGGTGACGCGACAGCCAGCAAAGAACCAGCGTTCCGAACGCCGCAGCGAGCCGGAAAAGCGTCTGGCTCTTTTCGGAAACGGAAACACCGGCGAGCTGCAGCGCGTTGAACGGCGTGGTCCAGCCCTTGTCAACGGCTCCCACGTGAACCGCCTTCGTCAGACTGCTCCAGAAGGCCGCGTACTGCTCCAGGACATATCCCGGGTGTTGCGTCAGGAAGGGGAGCAACGCCGTCATGAGCATTCCTACGAGCAGGCGCCAGGACAGCGGACGGTCGATCACCATGACCAGCAGGGCAAGCACGATAACCAGCGGTTTGACGGCCACGCCGAGACACAGCCAGAGCACCGCCCGCCACCAGCGGGTCCGGGAGATGTCGACCACGGCAAGAAGCATGAGGCCGGTGATGACGAGCGTGGCCTGGCCGTTGCGCGCGCAGTCCCATGCCAGCGGAAGCGTGACCAGTGTCATGAGGGGGAACAGCCCTTTCCCCGCTTTTCCGCCCGCCAGCCACGCGAACTGAAAGATGCCGAAGGCGAATACCGCGATGTTGACCAGCCGCCAGAGCACCTCGCCCGCAGCCACGGGAAGCAGCGCAAAGGGGATGAACAGGACCGCCGCCTGCGGAAGGTAAACGAATCCTCCCACGCCGGGATGCGCAAAGATGGTCTGCCCGGCCATCCAGTAGACGGCACCTTCGCGGTACGCGGGTACGACGGTCCGGCTGCTCCCGCTGATGATGATCGCCGCCGTCACCAGGAACAGAATGATCCAGCCGATCCAGGCGCCCCGCTCGGCATTATTGTGGCTCACTGGCAAATCATACTCTCCTTAAGAAGATGCGGCTTCCCCGGAAGAAAGAGAGCGGGTACAGGATAACCGATACCCGCTCAGTGGAGCCCCCGCCGGAAGGAGCCGGTGGCTCCCTTGAAGAACGCGACCTCCCGCGAATTCCGCATTCCTCCCCCGGCGGGGAGCCGGGGGATTCCAATTCGCAGGGATGGATGACACACCCAACGGGAAGAACGAAATTACTTCGCGGTCTTGAGCCGCTGGATCTCCTGACGGATATCGGCGGCATTGGGCGCATTCGGGGCAAGCTCAAGGTACTTCTCGAACTCCTTGATGGCCTCCGCATTGCGGCGCAGGTCAAAGGCAAGCACGACGCCGGCGTTCATTCGGGCCATGGCATGCCGGGGGTCGATCTTCTGCCCTTTCCGGTATTCCTCGACAGCCTTCTCCGGCTGACCGACGCCGCGGTAGCATGTACCCATGTCGACGCGGACGTTCACGTTCTTGGGGTCGATCTCCAGCGATCGTTGATAGGAGATGATCGCCTCGGCGAACCGCTGGGCATCCATCTGCGCATTCCCCAGTGCGGTCCAGGCATCGGCATTCTTGGGATTCGCCTTTGCAAGCAGCTCAAGCTGCTGAATCTCCTGGGGGCTCTTGACCATGGGCGGCGGGACAACGACCTGGTTCTGGCCGGCCTGACCCTGGCTCCACTGGGCCTGTTGCTGTTGTTTGCATCCGGTAACGACCGCGGCTGCGATGATAAGGATAAGCAGGGCACGTTTCATAGGATCTCCTCCGTGATGAACGGCAGGCGTCTGCAAGCCGTTAATTTCGCGGTTTATACCATGTTTGTCAGGGTTTGTCAATTTCGACATCCCCCCAAGCGCACGGCAGCCGGCGGGATCATGACACCAGGAATCCGGCCACCGCATCATCATAATGTGCTGTATCCATCGGACAGAATGAAATAACCTGTTGACAAAGGACGGGTTCTCGGGTATAGTTCGAAACAGTTTTCATACATCGTTCACAACTTCTGACTAACCCAGCGAACAACCCAACTAACCTCTTATAGCAAACTGCCGGCATCCGACATCAACCCGTTAAGAACACGTGACACCATTCAGAAAGGTACTTGACCGCTCTTTTCACAGACATAACCAGCCCTTGATGAAACACGAGCCGTGACCCTCTGATGACATTCTCTCGCCTTGCCTCACATCACCGGACCAGGAGCAGAACGCACCGTCGTTCCAACCCCTCCCCGCATTTCACCCTGCCCCATCTGCCGACCCGCAGACTGCGGCCCAAGGAGTAGAACCATGAACTTAGTAGAGCTCAAAGGAAAGAACATCGCCGAACTGGCCACCATGGCGGACGAACTCAAGGTCGAGGGCGCGAGCGGCATGCGCAAACAGGACCTGATCTTCGCGATCCTGAACGCCCAGACCGAGAAGAACGGCATGATCTTCGGCGAGGGGGTCCTCGAGATCCTTCCCGACGGATTCGGCTTCCTGCGCGCGCCGGACTATATGTACCTCCCCGGCCCCGACGACATCTACGTCTCCCCCTCCCAGATACGGAGGTTCAACATCCGCACCGGCGATACGGTCTCCGGCCAGATCCGGCCGCCCAAGGAAGGAGAACGCTACTTCGCCCTCCTCAAGGTTGACGCCGTCAACTACGAGGACCCCGAGATATCCCGTTCCAAGATCCTCTTCGACAACCTCACTCCCTACTATCCGGAAAAGAAGATCAAGCTGGAACATGCGCCGACTGACTATACCACCCGCGCCATGGACCTCGTCACGCCCATCGGCATGGGCCAGCGCGGCATGATCGTGGCGCCGCCGAGGACGGGCAAGACCATGCTCCTCCAGGCCATCGCCAAGGCCATTCTGAAGAACCACAAGGACATCAAGCTCATCGTCCTGCTCATCGACGAGCGGCCCGAGGAAGTGACCGATTGGGCGCGCCAGGTGAACACCGAGATCATCGCATCAACGTTCGACGAACCGCCCCAAAGGCATGTGCAGGTCGCCGACATGGTGATCGAGCGTGCCAAGCGGCTCGTCGAGCACAAGAAGGACGTGGTGATCCTGCTCGACAGCATCACCCGCCTCGCCCGGGCGCACAACGCCATCATCCCGGCCAGCGGCAAGGTGCTGTCCGGCGGTCTTGATGCCAACGCGCTGCAGCGGCCGAAGCGGTTCTTCGGCGCAGCCCGGAGCATCGAGGGCGGCGGAAGCCTCACCATCCTCGCCACGGCCCTCGTCGACACGGGCAGCCGCATGGACGACGTGATCTTCGAAGAGTTCAAGGGCACCGGCAATATGGAGCTCCATCTCGACCGGAAGCTCGTCGAAAAGCGCGTCTTCCCGGCCATCGACATCAACGCCTCGGGCACCCGGAAGGAAGAGCTCCTTGTCGACAAGGACGATCTGAACCGCATGTGGGTCCTCCGGAAGGTCCTGAACCCCCTTTCCACGGTGGAAAGCATGGAATTCCTCCTGGACAAGCTGAAGGTATCGAAAACGAACCGCGACTTCCTGGATTCCATGAACCGGTAGGCAGTGCGCCGACCTTACCTTGTGGATATGAACTTTTTTGTTGTATTTTTAACCAGTTTGGTATAATATTTCCGCCTTGCCTGATTAGTCGGGCAAGGCCAACGGCAAACAAGGTAGCGCCTGATACTTACAGATCAGACGATCTTATCACCAAGTTCATCCGTGGTTACAATAGTTTACGGAGGTTGTACAATGAAAGACGGAATCCATCCCGACTACAAGATCTCGAAGATCCATTGCGCCTGCGGCGAGGCGTTCGTGACCCGCTCGACCAAGGAGAGCATCAGACTCGACATCTGCTCGAACTGCCACCCCTTCTTCACGGGCAAGCAGAAGCTCATCGACACCGAAGGCCGCGTCGACAAGTTCCGCAAGAAGTACAACAAGGCGTAGTCCGGCAGAAGCCTCTCCCGCTGAAACTTCCCCCCACGAGGTTCGGATCTTGTCTGAAAAACTGTCCATAGGCGGCCAGGCGGTCCTGGAGGGCGTCATGATGCGCTCTCCCCACGCCTTCACCGTCGCCGTGCGCAAGGGTGGAAAACCCGGAGCGGAAATCGCCCTCCTCAAAGAGTCGATCCGGCCCATCGGTGAACGCTACCCCCTGCTCAAAAAAGCGGTCCTGCGCGGATCGGTCGCGCTCTTTGAGGCCCTGTGGCTCGGCATGCGAGCGCTCAATTTTTCCGCGAACGAGTCGATGGAAAGCGAAGACGGCAGGAAAGAGGAGGTCGGCCCCCTTGCCATGGCGGGTACGATGATCGTTGCCCTGGTCTTCGCACTCGGTCTCTTTCTGGCGCTCCCCCTCCTGCTTACGTACCTGCTCGGCACCCAGTACAGCACCTTCCAGGGAAATGTCCTCTTCAACCTGACCGACGGCGCCATCCGCGTGGGCCTGTTCCTGGGCTACGTGTCCGGCATCTCGTTCATGAAGGACATCCGGAGGGTCTTCGAATATCACGGCGCAGAACACAAGGTGATCGGGGCATTCGAAGCCGGCGAACCGCTGACCGTGGAGAACGCAAGAAAGTATACGTGCATCCATCCGCGCTGCGGGACGAGCTTTCTGATGGTGGTCATGGTCCTGTCCATCATGCTCTTCTCCCTGATCCCCGGCAGCTGGCCCCTCTGGGCCAAGGCGGCCTCGCGGATCGTGCTCATGCCGCTTATCGCCGGGCTGTCCTACGAGTTCATCAAGTACAGCGCAAAGAAGCGGGGCAGCAAGGTGATCGAGGCGCTGATCCTGCCGGGGCTCTGGCTGCAGCGGCTTACGACGCGGGAGCCGTCGGACGACCAGCTTGAAGTGGCAATCAGGGCCATGGACGAGGCCCTTGCCATGGAACCCCGCTGAGGCGGGGTTTTTTGTTGGTAACGATCTACATTCGCCAAAAACAAAAAGACAAAGAGAAAATCTTTGACACAGATAGAGGCGGATTTAAAACCGGAAGAGGCATGATCAAAAATTAGTTTTATCCTGATTCTTCATAGCTGTTCTCAGTGCAAATCAGTGGCAAGGGTTCTTTGGTCTTTCTCCGTGTCTCTGTGGTTAATAGGTTTTAACTATGTTTAAAAAACTCGAAGCCGTTGCCGAAAAATACGACGAACTGACCAGGCTCCTGGCCGACCCCTCGGTCTCCGCCGACCACCAGAAGTACCAGAAATATTCGAAAGAGCGGTCGGACATCGAGGACGTCGTTCAACATTACCGCTCCTATACGGGGCTCCTCGGCCAGATCAAGGAAGCCGAGGAGATCAGTCAGGACAAGTCGGCCGATCCCGAACTGCGCCAGATGGCAGAGGCCGAGCTCAAGGAGCTCGGCCCGAAGATCCAGCAGGCGGAGCAGGACCTCCGGCTCATGCTGGTGCCCAAGGACCCGCGGGACGATAAGAACATCTTCCTCGAGATCCGGGCGGGCGCAGGAGGGGATGAGGCCGGCCTCTTCGCTGCCGAGCTCTTCCGCATGTACTCGCGCTATGCCGAGAAGAAACGCTGGAAGCTCACGCTCCTCGACATGAGCACCACCGGCGTCGGCGGAGCCAAGGAGATCGTCGCCCAGATCCAGGGCAAAGGCGTGTTCAGCAGGCTCAAGTACGACAGCGGCGTGCACCGGGTGCAGCGCGTTCCAGCCACCGAGTCCAGCGGCAGGATCCATACCTCGACGGTGACGGTCGCCGTGATACCCGAGGCCGAGGACGTGGACATCCAGATAGAACAGAAGGACCTCCGCATCGATACCTATTGTTCCTCGGGGCCCGGCGGCCAAAGCGTGAACACCACCTACTCCGCCGTCCGCATCACCCACATCCCGACAGGCGAAGTGGTCGCCTGCCAGGACGAGCGGTCCCAGCTCAAGAACCGAAATAAGGCCATGAAAATCCTGATGTCGCGTCTCCTGGAAAAAGAGCGTGCCCGGCAGGACGCCGAGGCCGCCAAGGACCGCAAGGCGCAGGTCGGCTCCGGCGACCGGAGCGAAAAGATCCGGACCTACAACTTCCCCCAGAGCCGGGTCACGGACCACCGCGTCGGCATCTCGCTCTACAAGATCGATGCGGTCATGGACGGCGACATCGACGAATTCATCGACGCCCTGGCCGCCCAGGACAATGCGGAGAGACTTAAGAATCTTTAGAAGGTAAGAAGGTGGGATGGTAGGAAGGTAAGAAGTAAATGCACTCAGAATCGAATCATCTCTTACCCTCTTACCCTCTGCTCTTCTTTCCTTCGGTACTTCAGTGACGACCATCGCTCAAGCGATACAGAAAGCAGCCGAGACGTTGGCGGCCCGGAACGTACCGGATGCCCGGCTCGATGCCGAACTCCTGCTTCGCCATGCGCTGGGGAAGGAGCGTGCATGGCTCCTCGTTCATATGCAGGACCGGCTCGGCGAACAGGTACAGCGTTCCTTCGAGCGAAGCGTTGAACGCCGCAGGCTCCGGGAACCGCTCCAGCACATCATCGGCACCCAGGAGTTCTGGGGTCTTCCGTTCAGAGTGACACCTGATGTGCTGATCCCCCGTCCGGAGACCGAGTTCTCTGTCGAAGCGGCACTTAAAGCGGTCAGCGGGAACAGCGCTCCGGTCATCATAGATCTCTGCACCGGCTCCGGATGCATCGCCATAAGCCTTGCGAAGGAACTTCCGACTGCCCGGATCTTCGCCACGGACCGATCGGAGCGGGCTTTACACATCGCCCAGGAAAACGCCCGACTGAACAGCGCGGCCGGTCGTATCCGGTTTCTTGAGGGAGACCTTTTCGGTCCGCTTGAGGAATTAGACCTCCTGGGCAGGATCGATTGCATCGTGACAAATCCGCCTTATGTTCGATCCGGCGATCTTTCAACGCTCCAGCCGGAGGTGAGGGACTTCGAGCCCGAGATGGCGCTCGTCGCCGGACCGGAAGGCACTGAGATCTCCGAGAGGATCATCCGCCAGGCGCCTGAGTATTTGCGGCAGGGCGGTTCGCTCATCATGGAAATGGGCATCGGCCAGACAGCAGCGCTTCGGAAAATCATTGAGGATACACAGAAGTTCGGGACCGTCGGGGTCGTGAAGGACCTGGCGGGGATAGAACGGGTCATCATAGCGAGAAGCACCTGAAGGAATTTGAAACCACAGATGAACACGGATTAACACAGATGACCTCAATAAGATAGGGTTTTAAAATCTTTACAGTGTACATCTGTGTTTATCTGTGGTTCCCAAGGTCTTTATGAAATCTATTGTCATCAACGGCGGAAAAAAACTTAAAGGCGAGGTCGCGATCAGCGGGGCGAAGAACGCGGCGCTTCCCATCATCGCGGCGGGGCTCCTGGCTGAAGGCGAACACAAGATCGCCAACGTCCCGGCACTCGTGGACGTCACGACGCTCGGCAGGATCCTCAGGAACATGGGGGCGTCCTTCGAACTGAAGGACAACAGCG
>JAGVOT010000053.1 GCA_020052615.1 Nitrospirota bacterium
TACAGCACCTCCTAGGTTGGATTGGACTCTTTCCTAGAAGCATACCAGAGAGCTTAACCCTCTCTGGTATGCTGAGGTGCCTTCATATGATTATCAGGTCTATTGAATTGGTGTCAACTACGTCACTGTGACATGGAACGTTGTGTCCCGAGTTTCTTCTAGGTCCGCTTTCCTGCTCTTTTCCGCCCTGCCTTCCGCTTCTTCCCCGCCTTCGTCTTCACCGCCTTCTTCTTTACTGTCTTCTTCTTCACCTTCTTCCTCGCCTTTTTCTTCGGCCCATGCCAGTTCCGCGGGATGGGCTGCAGCATGCTCACGCGGTTGCCCTCGGGGTCCAGGAAGGAGACGTAGCTTCCCACGCCGGGGATCTCCATGGGCTCGCCGAGCACGGTCCCTCCGGCAAGGACGACCTTCCCGATGGCCTTCCTGATGTCATCCACCGCGATGACGATGGACGGATACTGGCTGGGCCAGTCGGGTTTCTTCGGGTAGAACCCGCCGTTGATCGCGCCGGGTCGCTTCGGCCCCTTCTCCCCGGTCTGCGTGGTCGTCGCGAGGACGTAATTTCCCATGTCCTCGCCGAGCATCTGCGTCTGCCAGCCGAAGGCGGACCGGTAGAACTTCGCCATGCGCTCGCGGTCCTCGAAGGGCATCTCAAAGTGAACGACGGGATCCATGGTATACCCCCTTTCTAAAGCGTGAAGGATGAATTATGAACCCAAGATACTGCGAACTGCTGTCTCGCGCAAAACCGCTGAGTCGCAAAGAAAGGCAGCGAATATCAAGCATCTACCGCGAGCCGTCACTTCCGCTCCTGCAGCGAGTACCGCACAGGCAGGGGGAGCGCAAGGCGCACCGTGGTCCCGCTGCCCGAGGTCACGGTCAGCTTCCCGCCGAGCTGCTGCGCCCTGGCCGTCATATGGGATATGCCCCTGCCGCGGCCCTGCTCCCCCGATAATCCCCTCCCGTTGTCTTCAATGGCCAGCTCCAGGCGTTCGGGGCCGGCGAGCAGCGACACCTTCACGGCGCCGGCCCGCGAATGCTTGATGATGTTCGTCAGGCCCTCCTTGTAGATGCGGAACAGGTTCAGCCAGAGAAGGCTGCCGGGCTGTTCGCGAACGCCCTCGATCGACGTCGAGATATCGAAGGAGACGCCGTGGGGCTCGATCATGGTCCTGCCCTGGCTACCGAGCTCCGCGGTAAGCAGCTGCCAGGAGAGCTCCCGGGCATCGAGACTGCGCAGATACCGCCTGATCTCCTCCAGCTCTTCCCGCGAGAGCTCCGAGATGGTCGCGAGCATCCTCCTGATCTCGTCGGGGGATGATGCCTTCAGCGCCAGTTCGGCCAGCAGGCCGATATTGGTGGCAATGCTGCCGATGCCGTCGTGGAGGTCCCGGAGGATGCCCTCTTTTTCCATGAGATGGTTCTTTTCCTCGAACTCCTTCACCATCTTGTTCTGGAGGAATTCCTTGCGGGTGTACCACTCACGCTGGTAGCACGAGAACATGCCGATCAGGTTCGCCGAGACGAAGAAGAAATTATCGTTCAGGAACACCTGCAGCGGCACACGCATGATCCAGAGGGCCGCGGCCTCGTACAGGCCGACGATGACCCAGGCGGCGATCGTCGTGTAGACGAACCGCAGCTTGCTGAAGGTAAACGAGTACATGAGCACGAGGAGGAGGCCGGCGAAGTGGAAGTAATTGATCGGCGAGCGCACGAGCACCATCATGGCGATGATACCCGCCCCGCCCGTGATCACGGCCAGGAAAACGGTGATCTGCATGTACCTCTTGAAGTGGCGCGAATAACTGAACACGATGACGGAGATGCAGACCGGGCTCACCACGGCATACCGGATGATCCACGTCTGCACCTTCACCTCGGGAAAGATGAGCGCGTCCAGGATCCCAAAGAGGATATAGAGGAGCGTTGCCAGGCCGATGCTGAACCGCAGCTGGTTCAGGGACTTGTGAAAGTAATCCTCCATGAAGATGCCCTCGAGCTCCCCGGGAAACTTCAGGCGGAACGGTTTCATGGCGATCTCATTCATCGGATCTCATTGCCCGGCAGCAGAGCTGCGAAGGCCCCTCCCCCTGTGAACGCTGTGCCGTGATCAAACAGTGCCTTCATCCCGGGGCTCCCCCGCTTCCTTGTTCCTCCCCTGGAGAAAATCCAGCCTCAGCATCGAACGCAGTGTTTCCAGCGCCGGTTTTCTTTTGTCATCGGCCGGCCCGGCAGCAGCGGCGCCGGCGGTCCAGTAACGAATATGCGACAGGAGCGTCCGGTCCAGGACATTGGTCGTGGAAGGCCTCACGGGGATGTCGCGAATTCCTTTTCCAAATACGTTTGCCAGGGGGCCGCCGATCAGATCGCCGAGGATGAAATTGCGGTAGGGAAAATACAGGTTCGTCCATCGTATGCAGGAAAACGGGGCGCCGTGGTGGGCGATGGAAATATTCCGGATCTTTTCCGGCCCTTGCCCGGTGATCCGGTACTGCTGGCTGTAGAACGGGTCCGTGTCCAGCCCCGGAGGACAGACGGGAAGTTCGTATTGTTCCTTCTTCCGTGCGAAATCCGCCATGTCGTCCGCCATGAGCAGCTGCCCGTGGGCGAGGGGCGAACCCAGGGTCACGAAGTCCGTGATCAACCAGGGAATGCCCACCTCCCGGAACTCCCGCCACAGACGGTGCTGACACTGCTGGAAGGCTTCGATCGCTGCGGGCGACAGGTCCCCGTCCTGAAGCGTTTCCGCCTCCTTCGTGAAGGCCTTCAATTCAGGCTGTTTTTGGGGCTGCGGGTCCTGGGGCTTCCGGAGCTCCACCCAGAGATTGCGGATGATGTCGTATCCGATGATCGAGCCCAGGCTGTGCCCGGCCACAACGATGCGATCGTATTTCCCGGTCTCATGGAGCGTGCGCAGGAGATGAATGCCCTCGCTGCGGATCTTGTTTCTCGCCTCGATGTTCGAGGGCTCCGGGGAGAGGTACCGCGCCGCATCGGCTACATAGCCCAGCACAATGCGCGAACCGGCCCACTGCACGACGAGGGTGGCCAGGCCGCCCGTAAATAACCATTTTTGCCGGACCAGGGCCTGCAAAAAAGAGACATCAGCCGTGCCCGCGGCCGCGAAGAAGCCGCTCACCCAGAGGGCCAGCGCGGTCAGCATCAGGACCCAGCTCGCGAAGTAGACCGGCCTCAGACCGGACGGGATCTGCTTCGGACTGCGAAACATCACGTTCTTCAGCCAGCCGAGCACCTGGGTGTATTTCGAGCCTTCCATGTGATGCGCCCAGTAGTATTCATAGAAATCCGTCAGGGGGCGGTGGAGCTTCCTGTCGCGCGGGGCCTGGAGACAGCGCATTTCGAAGGACTCGTTCATGACGTCCGGCTTGCTGCGGTATTTGGAGCCATGGGCCGGATCGTCGACCAGCACCGCATCGACAAAACCGCGCAGGGTATCCATCGGGCGCTGCTCTCCGATGCCGTGGATCACCACAACGGCCTGGCGCGTCCGCCTGCTCTCGTCGGTCACGGCCTGCGCCAGACCTCTTCCCGTCTCGGCAGCGGCAGCGCAGTCGTTTGCTTCATTTTCCCCGGACATTTCTTCCCCCGAACACCGTGCACAGACGTTAGGGACGTTGTTGGCGAAAGTATCAGGACTTCCTGCTTCTTCCGCTGCTTTCCCGTCTTTTTCCAGCCGGCCTTCCGCTTTTTCCCCGATCTTCCGTCCTTATCGCTTTTTCAACGAACCGCTTGTCCATGTGATCTCCAGCTTTCCCCGGCTGACCGCTGCTTCATAGATATCAGCGGGGGTAATGGTGCTGCGGCGGAAGAATACGTTCAGGAAGGCATGGGGCTTCGGCACAAGGCCAAGATAGCTGTGAATGCTCTTGAAACAGTAATAGACGAACTCGGAGCAGCTGAACCGATTGGCGGTCTTGAGGTCGTTGAACTGGAAATCATAGCACGAGCCTATTTTCCCCAGCGCCGAGTTCCGGGCCTGCTTGATGACGTCGGTCCTGCTCACGTTCTCGCCCTTCATCAGACTGGCATGTATCTCTTCCGTACCGCCCGAAAGGGACTTGATCAGCGACCGGTCCCTGCCGCGTTCCTGCGGTCCGAGCTGGAACCGGTCATGGAGCCGCAGCACGGCCAGATAATCGCAGCGCAGGAAGGTCAGGATGTCTTCGACGAAGACCCCCCGGGTCATGGCATGGACGACCATCTGCCTTCCCGCCTGATAATAGTCCGGGTTATTGCGGATCTTGTCTTTGTCAGCCTCACGAGCAGGGACCCAGGCGCCCGAATCTTCCTGGGTCTGCAATCTTCGCGCGGCGATCTGTTTGTCTCCCTCGTCGTTCAACTCGCCCAGATACAGCGCCGCATGGGAAAAGTATTTCCCCAGTCCCTTCCCGCCGCCGGTCAGCCCGATCATGATGCCGTCGAGATAGCCGTCATACCCGCGCAGCAGGATGTCCCCGGGCTGCAATCCGCCGTCGATAAGATCGCGGATCTCGGCGCCTTTGATCTTGTAGGAGCCCGGATCTTCCACCAGGCTGAGAGGCGAAGTGAAGTATTTCAGCGTGCCGATCCATGCGATAAATGCATCGGCGCAGGCATCGATCGGGCCGGTCAGTCCGGGGTATCTGCGGGTGGGGTTGTCTTTGCTGCGGCGAGGCCTGGCGACGGCCGGCAGCAGACCGAGCGCCAGAACGGGCAACGGGTACCACCAATATTCGTGAAGCTCGGGACTCTTGTAAAGCCAGCTGACGATGATGAAGTAGACGGCTGCGCCTGCCGCGGCAAGCAGCGCGATCGCCCGGTAGGTAATGAAAATAACCCTGGCGATCAACCCGACGAGAGCCATGAGCAGATTTTCCAGCGCCTTCATCGGCGGCCCGCCTTCAAAAGTAAACAGTAAGGATCAGTGAAGCATTGCTTTCTTCTTAAACGTGACGGGATGATGAAAAGGGAAGGAACTGCCGTGCCGGAATCCCGACGGGTTGAGAATATAGGATTTGAACGGGGGAGTCAAGAAATTGCATTATATATGTGGACGTCCGCACCTACCCGAACGGGTAGGTGCGGACATGGATCCAAAAGCAGGCGCCTCCAGGCGACGCGGGGACGAAGAGACGATACTCATTCTTTTTTGCTTCACTCTGGGCCGGGGATATCCTCGCTGGGTCTCAAGGAGCAATCGGTCACGCTGCATGCCACGTGGGACAGTATCAGCGAGACCGTCACCCTTCTTCACAATCGGGCAAGCTACTCCAGGACGGCCATTCAGTTCCTGGATGCTTCTATCCTCCTGATCACTCTTCCTTCAATATTCTCCACAGGCTCGTCCTCGATATCCCCAGCACCTCGGCTGTCTTGGACCGGTTCCCGCCGTAATAGTCCAGGACCTTTTCAGCATAGTCCTTGTTCAGTTCTTCGATGGTCCGGACCTTTGACGGATCAAGGGTCTCGATCTGGAACACCGACATGCTCTGCGGCAGGCTTTCCGGCGTGATGACGCTGCTTTTTTCGAGGATAATGGAGCGTTCGACGATGTTCTCCAGTTCCCGCACGTTCCCCGGAAAACTGTAGTTCGCCAGAACCGCCCTGGCTTCCTTGGTGAAGCCGGAGATCTTCTTGTTCGACTTCGGCAGGTGTTTCTTCAGGAAATAGGCCGCCAGCGGTTCAACATCGTCCCTGCGCTCGCGGAGCGGCGGGATGAAGATCTCCATCACGTTCAGGCGGTAGTACAGGTCCTCGCGGAACTTGCCCGCGCTGATCAGGCCGCGCACGTCCTGGTTGGTCGCCGCGATGAACCGCACGTCCACATGGATCGGACGGGTCCCGCCGACGCGGTAGAACTCCCCTTCCTCGATCACTTTCAGGAGTTTTGCCTGCAGATTGGGGACCATCTCGGCGATCTCGTCGAGGAACAGCGTGCCCGTGTCGGCGATCTCCACGAGTCCCTGCTTGGTCTTGACGGCGCCCGTGAAGGCGCCCCGCTCGTGGCCGAAGAGCTCCGAGGCAAGCAGCTCCTCGGTCAGGGTGGCGCAGTTGATCGACAGGAACGGCCGCTCCTGCCGCTTGCTGGTGAAGTGGACGATCCGCGCGAGCAGGCTCTTGCCCACGCCGGTCTCGCCGGTGAAGAAGATGTTGCTCTCCGAGTCCCTGATGTTCTCGATGGTCTCGAGGATCTGCTGCATCGGCCGGCTCCGGGCGATGATGGAGACCTTCTTGTCCATGCCCAGGTAGGTCTTGAGCGCGATGTTCTCGCGCACCAGCCCTTTCCGGTCGCGGATCTTGTTGACCTTGAGGACGAGCTCGTCCAGGTCGAAGGGCTTGGTGATGTACTCGACGGCGCCCTTCTTCATCGCCTCGACGGCCGAACCGATGCTCCCGAAACCGGTGACGATGATCACCTCCGTTTCGGGCGCCTTTTCCCGCACCTGCCCCAGGAGCTCGATCCCCGACATGCCAGGCATCTTGATGTCGGCGATCAGCAGGTCGAAGGAATCGGCCTCGATCTTCCGGAGGGCATCCAGTCCGTTCGTCGCGCTGTCCACGGCATACCCTTCCCTGGCGAGGGTATTGACGAGATGCTTGACCGTGATCTCTTCGTCTTCGGCTATGAGTATCTTGAATGCCATAGGTTCACCATTATACCCTGAACTCAAGAAGGAAAGAAGGTATGAGGGGTGATCCCTCTCCTGAACGTCACCCCGTCTCCCCGTCCCCCTGGAGGCGCCTACCTTTGGCTCCGTGCCGGTCCCTTCACCGGCAGCGTGATCGTGAAGGTCGTCCCCTTCCCCTCCACGCTCTCGACCGTGATGTCTCCGTGATGTTTCTTGATGATGTTGAAGACGATGGCCAGCCCGAGCCCGGTCCCCTTGTCCCTGGTCGTATAGAAGGGCTCGAAGATCTTCTCCAGGGCGTCTTTCGGCATCCCCCTGCCCGCATCGGACACCGAGACCCGGATGCGGTCGTCCAGCCTGCGCAGGGAGACCGTGATCGTTCCCTGTCCGCCCATGGCATCGGAGGCGTTCAGGAAGAGGTTGATGAAGACCTGCTCCAGCTGGTCCGGATCGGCGCTCAGCACGGCGCCGCCTTCCGCCGGTCGCAGGGAAAGTTCTATCAGTTCCATGCTGCCCCGCATGCGGGCATGGACGCCCCGGACCAGCTCGTTCAGATCGACCTCCCGGAGGTGCGGTTCGCGACCCCGGGCGAACTCGAGAAGGTCTGCCACGATCTTCTTGACCCGCACGGTCTGTCCCAGGATGTCCCCCATCACGTCCTTCATGGCCGGCGTGCAGCTGCTGCCTGCCTCCCGGGCAAGGACCTGGGTCGAAAGATAGATGTTGTTCAGCGGATTGTTGAGCTCATGCGCCACGCCGGCCGCCAGGGTCCCGATGGCGGCGAGCTTCTTGCTTTGATGGAGCTCGTTGTTCTTCTGTTCAATGAGCGCCTGGCGCTCCTCGAGCTCATCCTCCATGTCGTCGAACTTTCTGATGAGCAGACCGACCTCGTCTGTGCCCCACTTCCTGACGGGCGCCTTCACGTGCGTAAAGGTCCCCTTGCCCGTCTTCTCCATGACGTCGATCAGGAGCCCCAGGCGGCTTACGATGTTCCGTGTTATCAGGAAGAGCATGACGACGCCGGTGATCAGGAAGATCGGGAAGATGATCACGATCGCGGCCTGGGACGCGCTGATGCCCCGTTCGACCTTCTCCCGCGCCTGCCGGTCCAGTTCCTTGGAGACGGTGATGATCCCTTCCCCGCTCTTCCGGAGGTCCTTGATCTCGGCGTCGAGCTTGCCGAGGCCGATCACCAGTCGATGGGATCGCGGGAGCTTGAAAACGGTCTCAAGGAACTCCGCGGCCTGGAACGGCCGCTCATAGAAAGCCGCCTCGATGAGGGGGAAAAACTTCGCGTGCTCCTCCTGGGAGCGCTTGATCCGGCGCAGTTCCCTGGTCAGGACCCTGAGCAGCGCGTCTATGGCATCGAAGCCCATCCGGTATTCGCGGACGAGCATCTGCAGTTCGGGAAAGACCCCTTCCCTGTCAAAGGGGACCGGGGCGGCAAGGATCGCGTCCAGTTCATCGAGGTAGGCGTGGATGGCCCGGGATTCCTCCTCAGCCTTTGCGGGGCTGTAGAGGAAGTAGTTCTTCTCGTGGCGTCTCAGCTGGAGGGACTTGCTCCGGACCGTGTCCGTGAGTTCGAGGAACCGGATCTCCTGTTTGATCTCATAGAAGTTGACATACTCGAACACCGCGAGGATCGCGATGAGAAAGGAGCTGATGAGGAAACTGAGGGCTATTTTCTTTTTCAGGGACATGGCGCTTCTCGGATGACCATCGTAGCACAATTGCTGCCGGGGATGCAATCCCGGTTATTTGCAAAAGCACATTCCCCGGAGCGGCCTCTGCTTCGGCCTTATCCCTGCGCCGGGCGGGAACTGGGTGGGGTTTTTTGGGCGGCCCGGTGGCTCGCTGTGCTAAGCATGCAGCAGGTGATTCGTATCCCCCTGATTCATTGTCCCTTTCCAGCGCTTCCCCTGCGGACGCGCTGCTTTCCTGTCGGTTCTTTTCCAGACCTGGTCAGGGCATGGATACGCACGGTTTTCGCGCCAGGCTGCCCGGCGCAGGGGATATCGAAAACAAAAAACCGAAGGATCGCTCCTTCGGTGTGTTCGCTGTTCGCTTGTGCTACGACTTGGCCACCAGCACCGGGCAGGGCGCGTGGCCGATGACCTTTTCGGTGACGCTGCCCATGAGCAGCCTCCTGAGTCCGGTCCTGCCGTGGGAGCCGACCACGATCATGTTAACTGCCTGGTCCCTTGCCAGCTTGACGATGGCCTCGAAGGCCTCCGCCTCGCCGACATGGGTCTCCGCCTGGACACCGGCCGCCCCGGCCTGCGTCCTGACCGCCGCGGTATACTCCTTCGCCTTCCGGACCATGTCCTCCACGGCAGCAGGCGCCTCGGCGTAGAATTCGGCAGGGACGTCAACGACGGACACGACCACGAGAGAACCGCCGTAGGCGGCCGCGAAATCGATAGCCTTGCTGACCGCGATGCTGCTGAACCTCGACCCGTCGGTGGCGACGAGGATCTTTTTCCATCCCAGGACCGCCCCGGCCGGCACGACCAGCACGTCCCGCTGGGTATAGCCGATGACCCGGGCCGTGACGCTGCCCACAAGGGTACGATCGATCCTCTTCAGGCCGCGCCGCCCCATGACGATGATATCGCAGTTCTCTGCATCGGCAAGATCAACAATGCGCTCGTAGGTCTCGCCTTCCTCGCACACCGTCTTGATCAGCACCCGCTCCTCCGCGGCCATCCGGTTCGCTTCGGCCAGCGCGTCCTCGCAGGGTTTTGCAAGCGCGGCATGGATGTCCTTCACCCCGGTGAGGTCGAGATCGCCGGTGAGCGGCGGCGCCACCGAGGCAACGGTGATCCAGCACTTCTCATCAACAGCAAGCCGGAACGCCTGCAAAAGCGCGTTCCGGCTCGATTCCGATCCATCAACAGCTACCAGTATTTTCTTATACTTCCCCATGCTCCAGCGCCCCCGCGGCGTGCTGCAGCCGCTCCGCCTTCCGTCCCTGCCACATGGCGCGCAGGACGATGAATGCGCCGAGCAGCAATGCGAAGATCATTATAGCAAAGCTGGAGGTCTTGAGCAACTTAACCGTGCCTTCGCCGAGCGTGTCGATCAGCTCGAGTTGGGACAGGTACACGGGGACCATCAGACCTCGGCTGAACA
>JAGVOT010000026.1 GCA_020052615.1 Nitrospirota bacterium
GAAGATGGAGCACCGCGCCGATCAGCAGCGGGTCCTTTCGGTGATCGAGCACCGGACGAAGGACGAAAAGGTCCGGGAGCGGATGCGGGAAAAGATCTACACGCTGGGCGACCGGGAGCTGCACCTGGCCGCTTCGCTCTGCGAACGAATCGCCCGTGACGATCACGGAGCAAGGGCGAACATCGCCTTCTCGATCGTGACGGCAATGATCGTGCTGTCGTGACCGGGCCGAAGGAAGATGAAGCGGGCTGCATGAACCAGTGTTCGAATCGGCGCCATCGCGGCGTAATGAAAAAGACCGAAAGGAGGCTGTACCGATGAAAAATCTGCCGCATCTGCTCTACCATGTCGTCGTGATCGTTCTGAGCGCGGCCATCGCGCTGACGCTTCCCCTGACGGTAAGCTTCCTCGCAGGGAAGCTCCTGGCATTCTGGGCCTTCGTCGAGAACGAAAAGATCTTTCTCGTGACCATTGAGATATCTGTCGCGGTCCTCCTCGTCCTGTTCTTCAACCATGTGACGAAGTACTGGAGGGAGCGCAATCTCTCCCGCATGGCAAAGAGCGCCGGGCTGGCCCTGGTGGCACATTCCCGGGGATTCTTTTCGCGCAGGAAAGTGAAGGAACTGAAGGAGCGGAACGGGTTCGGCAGGGACATCATGCTCATCGGTTCAACGGGATACCGGACCTTCGTGGACCCTGACGGAGACCTGCATCGCGTGCTGCAGAAGTGCCGCGGGGCCAAGATCATGCTCCTGGACCCGCTGCGGGAAGGCGCGATCGCCCGCGCGAAGAGCATCCCCGACCCGGACATATCGCCCGAGAGCTTCCGGGAGCAGATCATCAGGAGCATCGATTTTCTCAAAGGCCTCAAGGGGGCGCAGAAGAACATCCGGCTCAAGCTCTATCAGGACATGCCCCTGCTGAAGATGGCCATCCTCGGGGACGCCCTCTGTCTCCGGCATTATCACACGGGATTGCATGTGGACGATCTGCCGGAATACGTGTTCAAGCACGATCATGATCCCGGCGGATTGTACAATCCCTTCTATCAGTATTTTCTCAGCCGGTGGAGCGATCCGGAGATCCCGGAATATGATCTCGATACCGACGAGCTGGTCTACCGGGACCGGTCGGGCCTCGAGATCCGCCGGGAAAGGTTCAGTGACGTTACGATGGCCGAAAGCGAATGGGACATCCCGGCGCAGTCAGACTGCACCGTACAGGACCTCGCCTTCGCCGCTGGAAAGGAGAGGGTCTATGCGTGAACACATGGAAAGAATGGTCAGGAGCGAAGCCGATTGGAAGAGGATACTGACGCCCGAGCAGTTCCTCGTGACGCGCAGAAAGGGCACCGAGCCGGCGTGTTCGGGAAGGTACCGCGACTTCACCGGAGTGGGTGTCTACCGCTGCGTATGCTGCGGCAATGCCCTGTTCAGCTCCGAGGCGAAGTTCGAGGTGCGATCGAAATGGCCGACCTTCTGGGCGCCCGTGGCGAAGGAGAACATCAAGACCGCAAAGGACATCATGCATTTCATGATCAGGAACGAAGTGCTCTGCTCCTGCTGCGACGCCCATCTCGGCTACGTGTTCGAGGACGGCCGGCCGCCTGTCGGCGTCCGGTATTTCATCAACTCCTGCGCGCTGACGTTCGTGGGGAACCGGGGAAGGGTCGTGCACGCTGCCCCGCCGCCCCCGCATGTTCAGCATCGGTTCGATCGTTCGGACTTAAAGAGCGTGGCGTAGGCGGCTTTCGCCCCTTTCATCGTTCTCCTTCTCTTTTGCCGGGAAATGGGCCGCATGCAGGTCGGCCCCCCTCCTGGAAAGCTCGCATGGTGTACGCTGCTCCTCCCTCGTGGTCGGGCTTCCTTTTCTCCTTTGGGAAGCCCGGCCACGTTTTTTATCTGGCCGCTCCTTCGCAATTTCCCCCCATGGTGTGCATGATCGATCGTTGAGAAGCTGTTCACGCTTCGAACGATGATCCATCGGATCTCCGTGACGATCCGGGAGGGTCTGCTGGTTGCAAAGATCATCAACCCTGAACGTCAGGGCAGGTTCGGGGGATGGACAAGGAACGTTTTTTGTGTAATAATCCATTACTTTTGTGTTGCGCGGCCGGAGCAGGTGTCTCGAACGAACGGTTGCCCGTATTTTTTAAGGCGATCGAGCTGCGCTATTGATCGAGCTGTGCGAGCTCGTGGACCTGTTCAAGGACCGGAGGGCGGAAAGTGAACCAAATCTCCAGGAAGGCGCCTTTTCTATTCGCTCTGGCGGTCGTGATCCTTTCGTCCGCATCTCCGGCACAGGAGGCTGCGCCTGTCCAGATCGCCGCTGCCGGCGACGAGCGGCTCCTTTTCCAGGAGATCCCGTCGGTCTTCGGCGCATCGAAGTATGAGCAGAAAGTGATCGAGGCACCGTCTGCCGTAAGCATCGTGACATCGTCGGAAATAAAAAAATACGGCTATCGGACTCTCGCCGATATTCTGCGAAGCGTGCGAAGCTTCTATGTTACCTATGACCGGAACTACAGCTACGTGGGCGTGCGCGGGTTCGGACGGCCGGGGGACTATAATTCGCGGATCCTGCTCCTGATCGACGGACACCGGACCAACGACAATACGTACGATCAGGCCCTGGTGGGAACCGAAGGACTTCTGGACGTTGATCTCATCGACCGGGTCGAGATCATCCGGGGGCCGGGGTCTTCCCTCTACGGCAGCAACGCCTACTTCGCGGTCGTGAACATGATCACCAGGCGGGGACGGGACCTGAAAGGCGCCGAGATCTCGGGCGAAGCAGGCGGCAACAAGACCTACAAGGGAAGGGTCACTTACGGAGACCGGTTTACCAACGGCGTTGAGGCGATCGTATCGGGTACGGGTCTTGACAGCAAGGGCGACAGCTTGTATTTTTCGCAGTTCGATCCGGCGAATCCCGCGGCTGACCCCCGTGCCGCCAATAACGGTAGTACGGACCATACGGACTATGACCGGTACCAAAGCGCTTTCACCAAAGTGGCTTTTGGAGATTTTACGCTGGCAGGCGCCTATGTGTCGCGAACGAAAGGGATCCCCACCGGAGCGTTCGGGACGGACTTCAATGATCGGGGAAACAAGACGAAGGACGATCACGCCTATCTCGACCTGAAATACGACCGGAGCCTGGGCGGTCAAACGGACCTGTCGGTGAGGGCCTATTACGACAATTACCGCTATGCAGGCGATTACCTGTACGGAGGGATCGTCAACAAGGACCTGGGCAGCGGCGATTGGTGGGGCAGCGAAGTACGGCTTACCCGGAAATTCGCCGAAATCCACCGGGTGATACTCGGCGCGGAATACCAGGATAACATCCGGCAGGACCAGAAGAACTACAACGTCGGCTTTCCGCACGATCTTGATGATGTGCGGCGCTCACGGATCCTCGCGGCTTATCTCCAGGATGAGATCACCCTTTCCCGGACGATGGCGCTGAACGCCGGGGTCCGGTATGACCATTCCTCCACCTTCGGCGGAACTACGAATCCCCGTCTAGCCTTCATATATAATCCGGTTGACCGAAGCGCAATCAAGCTGCTCTATGGCAGCTCCTTTCGCACTCCCAATGACTACGAACTGTATTATTCCAGTCCCACGTCATTGCCTCCCATTGCGCCCAACCCGGACCTGAAGCCTGAAAAGATCAGGACCTATGAGGTGGTATATGAACAGTACGTCGGCGATGCCGCTCGCATGGCCCTGTCCGGTTATTATTATGACATTACGGACCTGATCAATCAGGGACCTGACGGCTTGGGCAATTCGATGTTCGTGAACCTCGATGAGGTCAAGGCGAAGGGCATTGAACTTGAACTGGACAACAAGTGGTCCAACGGCATTGAGGGAAGGATCAGCTACACGCTCCAGCGGGCAGAGGATACCGTGACGGGCGAACCGCTCACGAACTCGCCGGCGCACCTCGGAAAGCTGAACCTCGTGGTGCCGATCGTGAAGGATATGGCCGGCGCCGGCATCGAAGAGCAGTACATGAGCAGGCGAAGGTCCCTGGGCGGCGATTATGCCGGCAGCTTTTTCATTACGAATGTCACGCTGTTCAGCCAGCCCGTCCTGGACCATCTCGGCATGTCCGTGAGCGTCTACAATCTTTTTGACAAGCAATACGGCGATCCGGTCTCGGCAGACCTCGTTCAGAGCATCCTCCTTCAGGACGGCCGGAGCTGCCGGCTGAAGCTTGTCTATGCCTTCTAGAACAATCATGCCCATACTCACCGGCAGGAATATAAGGCTCATTGCCGGCATCGTCATCGCGATCCTGCTGCTTCCGGCGGCAAGCCGCGCCGCGGACGAGAAGATCGCCGTGCTGATCAGCGCGAACGACGCGCCGTTCAAGGAGGCGGTCACGGGATTCAATGACTTCCTCGCGAGGCAGGGATACAAGGCAGGGTACGAGGTCTTCCCGCTCGACGGCAGTGCCGGCAAAGCGGCCCCGGCGATCCAGAAGATCAAGGCGGGCGGCGCCAGGCTGGTCTTCACGGTCGGTTCCCTGGCAACGGACGCGGCCGTGAAGGGGATCAGCGATATCCCGATCGTGGCATGCCTCGTCCTGCGGACCGACCTCCTCAAACGCCATGAGAACGCCACCGGCGTGGGGCTTGCGTTCCCGGCGGATACGCAGATCGAATGGATGCAGCGGATGCTGCCGCGGGCCAGGACCGTGGGGATCATCTACAACGCTGCGGAGAACCAGTCGAAGGTGGACGAGGCCGTCGCTGCCGCGAAGCGTGCGGGGCTGCGGCTGGAGGTTGAACAGGTCCGTTCCCCCCAGGACGTCCCCGCGGCACTGAACAACCTGTCCCGGCGCGTTGACATCCTGTGGGGCATGCCGGACAGCATCATGCTGTCCCCCCTCATCGCGAAGAACGTGCTCCTCTTCTCGCTCAGGAACAGCATCCCGGTCGTCGGTCCGTCGGCCGCATGGGTGAAGGCAGGCGCCCTGTATTCCCTCGACGGGGACTATGTCGACCTCGGGGCGCAGTGCGGCGAGATGGCGGCCCGGGTCCTCGAGGGCGCACGGCCCGCGGACATCCCCGCGGCGGCCCCCCGCAAGGTGCAGTACACGCTCAACCTGTACACGGCGAAGCAGATGAGGCTCTCGCTGTCCGACCAGCTGCTCGGCGGCGCGCATCAGACCTATTAAGTTAGAGAGGGATATGGGAGCACGGAGCACAACGAGACGGTTCAGCCTTGCGGCCAAGTTCAGCGCCCTCGCCATATCGCTTATCGTGGTGACCGCGGTGGGGATCTGTCTCTTCACGGTCCGCATGGAAGTGGCGAACTATTATCAGGAGCTCCTGAACCACGGCATCACCATCGCCGACGCTACATCGCGGAACTGCGAATACGGCGTGTATACGGGTGACGAGAGCACGCTGCACCTTGCCGTCCAGGGTCTGTCGACGGACGCCGATATCGTCTACGTGGCGGTGCTGAACGCCGACGGCAGCGTCCTCGCCCGGAAAGTGTTCCGGACCTCCCTGGATATCCCCGGGGACCTGCACGGCAATGTAGCGTCGGTGAGCCAGGTCCGGCACGCGGACTACGTGAGCAACGGAGACGGGGAGCGGTACCTGGAGATCCTGTATCCGATCGCGACCAGCCAGGAGGGGATCACGGACCCCCTGCTGCAGTCGTCGGTCATGGAACCGAAGATCATCGGCTATCTCCGGCTGGGGCTCACCCAGGACGGCCTGCGCAAGAAGATCAGGCAGCTCATCATTTCCACGGCGCTCTTTACGACGTTCCTCGTGATCCTGGGAAGCGGCTTCTCCATCTACCTGTCCCGGAAGATAACCTCCCCCCTAGCGACCCTCAAGGCCGCCACGCAGGAGATCGCGAAGGGGAACTTTGATGCGCCGATCGAGATCAAGACGACCGACGAGATCGCCGATCTTGCCGGCGCGTTCGATTACATGCGGCACAGCCTGAGGACCTACCGGGACCAGCTGGTCCATGACGCGTTCCATGACGTGTTGACCGGCCTGCCGAACCGGGTGCTGTTCATCGACCGGCTGTCCCACGCCATCACGACGGCAAAGCGCCGCCCCGATTTCCTGTATGCCGTGCTGTTCATCGACCTCGACAGCTTCAAGGTGATCAACGACAGCATGGGACATACGGTAGGCGACCAGCTCCTGATCGATTTCAGCAAGAAGCTCCTGACCTGCATCCGCCCGGACGATACGGTCGCGCGCCTCGGCGGAGACGAGTTCGCGGTCCTGATCGAGGACATCAGCGGGCAGGGGAACGCGCTTTTCGTCGCCTCGCGCATCAAAGGCGAGCTGCAGCACCCCTTCACCGTCGGCGGCCAGGAAGTGTTCATCACGGGCAGCATGGGGGTCGCCCTGAGCTCGGCGGGATACAACTCGCCGGAACAGGTCCTTCGGGACGCCGATACCGCCCTGTACCAGTCGAAGGCCCACAGCCGGTCGAACTTCACGGTCTTTGAATCTTCCATGCACACCCATGCCGTCGAACGGCTCCATCTGGAGACCGATCTGCGGCGGGCCATCGATCGCCGGGAGTTCGTCACCCATTATCAGCCCATCCTGTCGGTCGGGTCCAAGTGCATCGTCGGTTTTGAGGCGTTGGCGAGGTGGCACCATCCGGAGCGGGGCCTCATCGCGCCGGGTGATTTCATCCCCATGGCGGAGGAGACCGGCCTTATCGTCGCGATCGAGCGGCAGATCCTGCGGCAGGCGTGCATGCAGATGAAGCGGTGGCTGGAGCTGTTCTCGGGGAACGACCTGAGCTTCGTGAGCGTGAACCTTGCCCACAAGCAGATCCGCCAACCCGACCTCGTCGAGTTTGTCTCCCGGACGCTGCAGGAGACCGGCCTGGACCCGGAGAACCTGAAGCTCGAGATCACGGAGAACGTGCTGTTCGAGAACCCTGAGTCGGCGACGTCCCTCCTCTGGCGGCTGCGGGACCTCGGGGTAAAGCTGTACATCGACGATTTCGGCACGGGGTATTCCTCCCTGAGCTATCTCCATCAGCTCCCGATCAACGGCCTGAAGATCGACCGCTCCTTCATCAAGCGGATCGGCGAAGGCAGGGACAGCCAGGCGATCATCAGGACCATCCTGACCCTTGCCCGGGACATGGACATCGAGACGGTGGCCGAGGGCGTGGAAACGCAGATGCAGCTGGCGCACATTGAATCGCTGAACTGCATCTACTGGCAGGGATTCCTCTGTTCGAAGCCCGTGAAGAGCGACGAAGCCCAGGCGCTGATCGTGGTGTAGGGAAATGTCCGGGGATAAGCGCGGGTGGCGGATCCTGATCCGCTTTGCGCGAACGCGGTGAACGATCCGGTGGTCCTGCAGCCCCGCCCCCCGGGGACCGGGCGTCAGATCTATTTCTTCTTTGCAGCGTCGATCATATACTGTACTGTGGCGCGGATCTCTTTATCGCTGCACTCGGTACAGCCGCCCTTGGGGGGCATGGCTTTCTCTCCCTTGATGGCGTCCTTGACCATTTCCTTGTCGTCCTCTTTCTTCTCCAGTTCGCCCCAGACCTTATCGTCGAATTTCGGCGTGCCCGCTGCACGGGTGCCGTGGCAGGCGATGCAGACCGATTCGTATACCTGTTTCCCGGTCCGGGCGGCCTTGGCAGCATCGGAGGCCGCTGCCATGCTCACGACGATCCCCAGAGCCATGACCAGCAATAAGATTTTCCGCATCAGTCTCCTCCCTGAACGAGTAATGGCCGGCCCGCTGGCCGGATATTGGTACATTCCATCCCGCACCCGGCCGGAGGGCAAGGAGAAAGGGGCTGGCCTTGAAAAACAATGCCACACGGAAGAAGCATCGACAGCGAAAATATCGGGCGATCAATGATCGATCCCGTTGACAAGAAACCCAGAGGTGATTATGAATGCTCTCTTAACGTCTTGACACTCCCGGATGATTACCCGATATGATCGCGGCATTCTCAAACTCTGCAATAAAAGTGTTCTGCTAAAATTGCATTTTATGTGCTCCAAAAAAACCCCATAATTTTTTCCTTCGTGTTTGTCAAATGCTATTCTTCGCGCCACTGCATCACCGCATTCTAGATAAATCACTTCGCTTCAATTCTTGACCCGTATTAAAACTGAAGAGCCTTTTATTCATCACCTGAGCTTGGGTTGAGGTATTAAGCTCGATGAGGGGAAAGCCACCTACTCAAACGGGTAGCTTGTTTGTGTATCCGTCTTAGAGTATTGTCGTGACGCCGAGGCATGCAGAATGACTGGTCCAGGCTGTTGTGCTAATTAATTTTGCTTGAAAATTGCTCGACTCAGTGGAGGTTTTTAATGAAGTCAAGTATAAACAGCTTTCTATTGGGCATGATTCGTTGTTTGTTGGCTTGACCAGGGTGTCTGCTACACTCTGCTTCGTTGTCCTGAGCGGTCGGTGTATATTTCGACTTCTCACCCGCCGTTTCACTCTCTTTGCAAACTGTTCGTTTCAAGCATGCCGGGCTTCCTGCGCCGCGGTCCCTCGCGGAAAGGCTGAGTGATTTGCGACCCGGCAAACTCGAGGAGGGGAGGTGAGGGCCGATAGAACTGTCCTGGAAAGTGATGTTGCTCTTCGTTCGTGATGTGCAAATTTGATTCAAATCAAAAGGAGGAAGTGCAATGAAGAAAGGCAGAATGGGTCTGGCATTGGTAGTTCTCTTGTTGTGTTCAATTATGGGCACAGTGGCATTTGCATCAGTGAACGACGACCAGGTCACATCGCAAAAGATCAGGGAAGCTGACGGGACCAGCGGCCAGAACACGAATAGCGGCAGCGGCGTCAAGACGGGGCATATCCAGGACGGGGCGGTGACGGAAAGCAAGATCGGCGGAACCATATCTCAAAGCAAAGTGACCGGGTTAGAAACCGCCCTTGCCGGAAAGTCGGATGTCACGCATAGCCACGATGTGCTGTATCAGCAGAAGTACGGTAAAGTGGCCGTTGTGGCGCAGACGGGCGGAGATTATACAGATCCTGTGATTGCTATGAACGACACCGCCACTTGGTGTGGAACACTGTGCACGCCAGGAGTTTATGATACCAAAATCAGCAAAAATAGGGTGACACTTTTCCGTTTACCGTAACGGTAATAAAGCCCTTCAGCCTCAGCCAGGC
>JAGVOT010000099.1 GCA_020052615.1 Nitrospirota bacterium
GAATGCCGACCGCCACGGTCCCGCCCCCGAGCTCCCCGGCGATCACGACGAGACCGACGAAAACAGTGCCGCCGGCATCGGTCGGGCGGAAACAGACCCGGACGACGCCGGATCGGAAGAAGAGCGCTCCGCCAAAAAAGAATAATAAGAAGAAGCCCCTTCCCGTCAACTGACCCCGCTGTCGCAAATCGACGCTGGGCTGCTGCGGGGAAGAAGATATTGTACAGTCTCCGCGCATGGCTTCCCCACCAAAAAGATAACAATATATTCTTGACGCTCTATGCTATAGTATGATAAATTCGTTTCAACGTGTTCCTCGGTTGAGTCTTGACAGAACGACAGAGCCGCATGAACGGACGCTTTCCTCGTTACCGTTTGTTGCGCTTTCGTGCTGTATGTGCGCATCGCACAAGGTCATCCGCATCCCTGGGCGCGCTTTGTGCGGACGCTCCTTCATGCTGAGATTATAGCAACGTTCATCGGCGACAAATTGCCAGCACGTACGCCGGAGGCATAGGATTGAACGCCATTACCGGGGAACACCTGAAGGACATCTTCAAGACCGATACATGGCAGGACCTCTTTACGACCCTTTCCGACAGCTTCGGATTTTCCCTGAGCGTCTATTCACAGACCGGAAGTTCGCTCTTCGCGCCACCAGCCATACCTTCACCCTGTCGCAGTATCCGTTCATCCTCTCCGGGCAATGAGTCACCGTGCAAAATGCACTGTCATCCTCGCCTGATCAGCGTCCTTTCGACGGGAAAACCCGATGTATTCAAATGCTATGCACAGGTCATGAATTTTGTGCTCCCCATCGACCACAGGGGGGAAAAAGCGGTGATCCTGGGGCAGGGGTCGTTCTCCTCCTATGAGGATTTCCGCGAATGCATGAATCTCGTGACCGCCGGCGGCCTCGACGCGATCTCCGTAACAACGCCGCTTTCGTTCACCAGCGAGCGACAGGCCTGGAAGGCCTGTCGCTTTGTGAACAACACGGTAAACCGGCTTCTCAAGAGCATGGAAGAAACCGTTGCCCTGAGGAAAAAATTCGACAGCCTCATGGACGTCTTCTCGCTATGGGGGTCCGCCTCCGCGGAGCTTCCGGAAACGCGCTACCAAAGCATGCTCTACAATCTGTCGACGCTGCTTGATCTCGACCGCATCACCATCCTTGCTTTCGACCGGCAGCATGACCGCTATACCAGTCTTTACGGCCTCTCCAGGAACGGCGTCCAGACCGAGGCGCTCAGTATCAGCACGCATGACAGCATCGTGAAGGAGCTCCTCGGCGGGAAGCCGTTCGTCCGCTCCGCAGAACCCGTCACCGTCCAGCCGGATAGCCGGGGGACCCGGTATTGTTTCCCGATCATGGTAAACAAGACCCTGGGCGGCATCCTCTGCATTGCGGACAGGCCCCTCCAGGGGAGCGAACAGCAGATCATCGCCGGATTCTGCAAGCAGACCGCGCTCTTCCTCGAAAATTATCAGTTGCACCAGGACATCTATAAGAAGTTCAACCGGTTCGCCACGATGTCGGAGCTGACCAAGGCGATCACGCCGATCCAGAACTATAAGACGCTGATCCAGGTGATCTTGGACAAGTCCGCCGAGCTGCTCAAAGCGGAGCAGGGATCTCTCATGATGCTCGATCAGGAGACGGATGCCCTCCTCCTGGAAGCAAAGAAAGGCATCCACCAGGAAATGTTCGGCACAATCCGCATACGGCGGGGCGAGGGCATTGCCGGCAAAGTGGTCGAGCACGGGGAGCCCATCCTCGTGAAGAACGTCGAGAGCGATCCGCGGATCAAGCAGAAGAACCGGGAGCACTACAAGACCCGGTCATTCGTCAGCGTACCGCTCAAGATCGCGGACCGGGTCATCGGCGTGCTCAACCTGTCGGACAAGACGACCGGCGAGGTCTTCGACGAGGAGGATCTGAGGCTCATCCAATCCATTGCGACCCACGCCTCGATCGTGATGGAGCGGAACGACATTTATAATAAATCGGAGGAGCTTAAGAAGCTGACGATAACCGATTCCCTTACGGGCCTCCTGAACCGCAGGTATCTGCAGGACCGGCTCAAGGACGAATTGGCGCGGTCTGAACGGTATGGCCACCCCATGAGCATGCTTATGCTGGACCTCGATGGTTTCAAGGATTGCAACGACACCCATGGACATCTCTTCGGAGACAAAATGCTCAAGGCCGTGGCCGAGACCTTATTGAACACCGTTCGGTCCATGGACGTCGTAGCGCGGTACGGAGGTGACGAGTTCCTGATCATTCTGCCCGAGACCAGGGAAACCGTGGCGGTCGATATCGCTGAACGCCTGAAAAACAGCGTGCACCGCGGAATCATGCGCACTTCGGGCGAAACGGTTCCGGCGCCCTGTGCGCTTACGGCAAGCATTGGCATTGCCTGTTTTCCTGAACACGGGAATACCGCCGAACTGATCCTTGAGAACGTGGATAAAGCGCTTTACCGCGCCAAGAACAAGGGTAAGAACAGGGTAGAGGTATTTTCCTAATATGCCATTCAGCGAGCTTCAGGAAAAGGATTTTATCGGAAGGCAGAATGAGCTGGCGGCGCTCACCCAGCGGGTCACCCTGGCGCAGGGGGGTACGGCACGGAGCGCTGTTCTCTCCGGGCACCGGGGCATGGGAAGGACGGAGCTGCTCAAACAACTGTTCAGCCGCTTATACTGGAGACAGGGCCGGGTCGCTCCCTTTTATTACAAGGTCAACCCGGCGCTCCTGTCGACAGAAGCTTTTTCCAGGAACTACCTGACGCGGTTCCTGTGTCAGAGACTCGCCTATCAAAAAAAAGAACAGGACCTGCTCCATCTTGACGGCATATCGCTCGCCGATACCTCCTCGCTCCTGGAAGAGCGGGGAGAGACCTGGGCATGCGAGATCCTTAACCAATATGAGCGCAGCGCCGGTGATCCTCTCGACGCTCTGCACATTGCCCTCAATGCTCCGTACCTGTCCGCACTGGCAACGGGGACACCGGTTGCGGTCCTGATCGATGAGTTCCCTCGTCTCAAGGGCATCCATCGGGGAGGGGTGCCCGATCCCCGCCTCGTCGCTCTCTTCGAGGAGCCGATGTCTTCGGGAAAAACGCCGCACCTCATAACGGGAAACTCGCCGGAGCTCAACGAGATGGCGGTCGCGAACGGTCTGGAACGGATCCCCCTCCTGCCGCTCGGACCCGACAGCATGTCGGCGAAAGCTCACGCTCTCTTGAGCGCACAGGGGGCTGCGGGGAACGTACCCCCCCTTTTGCAGCGCCATCTCGGCGGCAACCCCTTTTACCTGGGATGTGTGGTCAAGGCGGCCTGCGCGAAGAACGCTCCTGACGAAAAGGATTTCTGGAACGCCTACCTCGGGGAGATCAGGGATGGCGCGCTCTCCTTCTCCTGGTCCGCGGTCTTGAAGGACTTTTTCCCGGACCTGCCGATGCGGAGGACCGCCCTTGCCGCGGCCTATACGATCCATCACGCGACGGAGCCGGTGACCCTCAAGCGGATCGCAAGATCCTTCACCCTGACGGATGCCCAGGCGAGTGACACCCTGCAGGCGTTGTATCTGGCAGGTTTCATCCGCGGAGAGTTCGGTGTGTTCAGGGCGCCGGATGACCGGGTCACACGGGATATTATTGAGTGCCTCTACCTGAGGGAGATCCTCGCGAAATCGAGCCACGAGCTGGAACGGCATTTTCTTGAATCATTGCTCCCGCAGAAGGAGCAGGGCGTCCGCTTTGACCTGACCGTCCCGATGGCCAGAGAATCAGAGCTCGTCGTCGCGCAATGCCTCGAGCAGATCGGCAAGAACCTTCAGCTCAACGAGGACGCTGTCGGGCAGATGCAAATAGCCGTTATCGAGGCCTGCATCAACGCCATAGAACACGGCAAAGGAGCCGATACTCAGATCCGGATAATCGTTGCCGTCGATAGTGATCGCCTGTCGGTTTCGATCGAAAGCGCCGGACCGGAGTTCATCGTGCAGGAGACCGGCGAACCTTGCGCCAGCCAGGACGCTGCGAAGACCTCAAACAGAGGATGGGGCATCAAGCTCATGAAACGCTATGCCGACGAGGTAACGTTCGAACGGACCCCCGGGGGCACCCGAACGGTTCTCATAAAAAAGCTGGGGACATCCGCCGTCGTGCGGAAGGAGGATGCGGAACGCCATGAGTAATTTTTCACTATCGTCGAGATCAGCCCGGGACGTGGCCGTCCTTATGCCCAAAGGCTACATCAATGATATGGGAGCAGTGAGCCTCGAGCGAACCAGCGAACAAATGCTCGGGAAGGGCATGAACTCGCTCATCGTCAACTTTTCAAATGTGCAATATATCAACACCATCGGCGTTTCCATTTTTACCGGCATGGTCCAGAAGACCCTGGAACATCGCAGCGTGCTTTGCTTTACCAATATGAAAAAAGCCCATCGCGATGTCTTCGAAATGATGGGCCTGATCAAACACGTCATGGTCTTTGCCGATGAAGATGATGCCCTGGCGTTCTTGAAGAGAAAGGGGTGACATGGCGGACAGAAAGCTGGATCTCAAGCGGTTGATGTTCAGCATGGCGTCCCTTGCCGATCTCGGTGAGGAGGCGACGTCCTCGAAGGACCTGTCGTCGAAGATGCGGGCGGCGCTGTACGTCATCACCGGCATGTTTTCCGTGCCGAGCGCGGCCTTGTTCCTCTACCATCCTCAGCGCCATTACCTCGAACTCTTGGTCGACAAGGGACAGCGGGACAAGGCCTTGCAAGGGATCACCATGCCCATCCTGTCGGAACAGATAAAACGCCTGCGGCCGAATGACCCGCAGACGGCCCGTGATCTGGCGGGACACGCATTTTACCAGCGGAACCGGGGTCTCTGGACGAAGCTGCAAATAGAAATGTTCCTCCCGCTCTTTGTGAAGGGCGAGTTTGTCGGCGCTGTTGCGCTCGGCAGGAAGCTGGGCGGAGCGCCCTTCCGCGCCGCGGAAAAAGATGTGCTCCGGATCGTCGCGCATCAAATGGCGATCACCCTGCATAACGCCCGCCTGTTCCTGGATCTTGCCGAAAAGGCCGCGGAAAACAAAAAACTCTACACCCGCATGCAGCGGATCTACCATGACACCGTCGAGGCTTTTGCGGCCGCGATCGACGCCAAGGACGAATACACCAAGGAACATTCCTACCGGGTGGCGAGCTATGCCGTTGCGATCGCGCGCGAGCTCGGATGGAAGAAGCAGGATATCGAAGGCATCTATATCGCCGGACTTCTCCATGACATCGGAAAGATCATCGTTGACGTCAAGGTCATCAAAAAAACCGAGACGCTCTCGGCGCCCGAGATCTGCGAGATCCGGAAGCATCCGCAAATATCCTATGATATCCTGTCGAAGATCAAGTTCCCCTGGAAGGACATCGGCAAGTTCGTCCTCCATCACCACGAGCGCCTGGACGGAACGGGTTATCCCAATTGCCTGAAGGAGGCCGAACTCAGCGACGGGGTGAAGATCCTTGCGCTTGTCGATGCATTCGATGCCATGACATCGAACCGCCCCTATCGGGACAAGCTGCCTCTCGAAAAGGCATTTCAGGAAGTGATGAGATGCAAAGGGACCCAGTTCGACTCGAAGATCACCAATACCTTTTTCCGCATATTGCACAAGGAGCTGAACGGCGAGATCAAGGAACCGCAGATACTTCCGCACTTGCAGGAAACGGATATGAGAAATATCAAGGCCCTTGCCTCAGGCCTCGCCATGTAACGAGGGAGTAGCGGATTCAGACGGGTGGTTGTCCTGCCCTTCCGGACAGGATTGTTCCGGTCCCGGATCTTCCTTGCACGACGTGCTCCGCACGTTAACGATTCCGTTATCCTGCCGGGGCATTCTCCGGCATCAAACCAGATCTTCACATCGGCCCCGCGGCTTCACAAACAGGCATGACGTCCAACGGCTGCGACTCCACCCGGTCCGGCGCGCCGGGTCAGTAATTTTCCTGATGATGCCATGAAGGACACGGCGGAGGCAATGGACGAGAGAAAAAAGGATCGCCGCGTCGAATGACGCGGCGAGTGAGTGGGTGCAGGGGACGGTCCTACTGTTTCTTCATCTCTTTCTCCCGGTACCAGACGCGCAGCTCTTTCTTCATGATCTTTCCGGTCGCGGTCCTCGGCAGCTCCTCGGTGAAGATGAACCGCCGCGGGATCTTGTAATGGGCCACGTGCTCGGTGAGATACTCGCGAAGATCCTTCTGATTCGCGGTTTTTCCCTCCTGAAGCACCACATACATGATGCCCAGTTCCTTCCCCTCTTCGTGCTCATGGGGCACGCCGATCATGGAACAGTCCTTGACCGCCGGATGCCGGTAGAGGACCTCCTCCACCTCGTAGGGATACACATTGAGGCCGTCGACGATGATCAGGTCCTTCTTGCGGTCGATGATCTTTATATATCCATCCTCGTCGAGCGCGGCAATATCGCCGGTATAAAGCCACCCGTCCTTGATGGTCTTGGCCGTGTCCTCGGGTCGGTTCAGGTACCCCTTCATCACATTGGGCCCCTTGACGATCAGTTCGCCGGGCGTCCCCGGGGGAAGCGGCGCACCCCCATCGTCCACGATCTTCACCTCGATCCCCGGGAGCGGTTTGCCGACGGTGCCGGGTTTGTTCATCCCCTTTTCCAGGGGATTGATGGAGACAACGGGCGAAGCTTCGGTGAGCCCATACCCCTCCAGGAGCGGCACCTTGAAGGCCGCTTCGAACTCCCGGATGACCTTGACCGGCAGCGGCGCGGCACCGGAGACGCACAGCCGGAGATTCAGGAGGAGCTTGATGATGAAGGGCATGTTCTTCTCGGCGAGGATCTTGTAGACCGTCGGAATGGCGACAAAAAGGGTGATCCGGTCCACGATCAGGCTCTTCACGACCCGCTGGAAAGGCCTCACGCCGGGCAGCAGCGATATCATGGCGCCCCGCAAGAGCGGCAAAACGGCGCAGACGGTAAAGGTAAAGGAATGGAACAGCGGCAGGAAGACGACGAACCGGTCCTTCTGCGATATATGGATGACCTCGTTCGAGGCGAGCGCATTGGCAACGATGTTCCGATGGGTCAGGAGCGCGCCCTTGGGCCTGCCCGTGGTGCCTGACGTGTACAGAATGGTCGAAACGTCCTCGGGTTTCGTGCGGGGGAATTCCGGCAAGGTCGCGGATGAAGAGAACTTCTGTACGGTCTCCGCAAGGGCGTGGTACTGGCGACTTTCGCGGTCCCGCTGCCGGAGCTTGTGCACGGTGTTCGAACATTCATCGTCGTAGAATACCGTGGTCACGCCGGCATCCTGAAGAATGAATTCCACCTCTTCGTGGGTCAGCATGTTGTTGACCGGCAGGACGCATCCCCCGGCCCTGATAATGCCGAAATAGGCCGCTATATACTCGTGGCAATTGCAGCTCAGAAGGGCGATCCGGTCGCCGCGCCGAAGGCCGCGCTCCAGGAGAAAGGCCGCGAACAGCGAGGCGAGCCGGTCCATGTCCCGGTACGAGTATTTCCTGCCTTCAAATTTAACGTACGTCCTTCGGGGGATCTGCCGGGCCTGCTCTCCCAGCACCTGATCGAGGGGAAGCATCTCAGTATTATTCATGAACGGAAGTATAGCATACCGCCGCTGGGGAGAAAAGCGGAAATAAAGAAGGAAACGGCATGGCCTGACAGGCCCTGGCGCGGCGGCGGTGAAGCGTTTTTTGCTTGACAATATACAGGATTTATACTATCCTCTATCGTGATAGAACTTATTACTACGTTGCAGACGAGGACCTTCAGGTCTTTATCGGCAGGCACCAGGGGATAGCAGAAGGGCAGGGAGATAAACTCCTTGCCCGTTTTTTTTGAGAAGAATTTCGGAGCAGAAAAGACGGGCGGGATGAAAAACAAGGCAGGCTGCCCTGGGGCAGCCTGCCTTGTTCGTGGATGATGCGAACTATGCCTTCACGACATTCGCTGCCTTGGGACCCTTCGGGCTGTCTTCAATGTCGAACGTCACTGCCTGACCTTCGGCCAGGGACTTGAAACCCGCGTCCTGAATAGCAGAAAAGTGAACGAACACGTCTGCTCCGTCCTCTGCGGCAATGAATCCAAATCCCTTGGAGTCATTGAACCACTTTACGGTTCCTTTTGCCATGTGTGCGGAACCTCCTTCCGTGAGAATTGAAGTGGCGGAAACGTGTGTCACAAAAAAGCCGCAAAGATGGGATCTTTGCGGCTACGTGAACGACAAAGACTTCCGAACTTCTGAGCGATATTCCCATATCCCTGCATGCTTGTCAAGAAATTTTTTCGCTCTCCTGTCTTGGTCGGTCGCCCCTGCATGCCCTGCTCTCCATAACGTCCAGAGAGGTGCGAAAAGAATAAGGAGCAGAAACCTCGGTATCTATTGCAGCAAAGACGCGGTGAACGGCAGAATGCATGCGGCGAAGGCGGCTACACGACCTCTTCGTCCTCTTTCCGCCATGCAGGATCAACGATGCAGATGAACACGAGGTCCGACGTACCGGGATTACGGATGAACTGCCGGGCGTGGGGAGGGATATACACGGCGTCGCCGGGCCGGACTACGGCGGTCTCCTCATTGATGTGCATCTCCCCTTCTCCGGACAGGATATAGTAGACCTCCGAGGTCCGGAGGCGGTGGGGCAGCGTGGTCTGGGCGGGCCGCACGACGGCGTGGGCGAAACTGTAGCGCAGATCAAGGTCCGCTTTATCGGGATGCAGCAGTTCGCGAAGGATGCTGTTGTCCCCGGCGATGAACTCCGGGCAATCGTGCAGGCGTCTGATGAACAGGGCCACGCTTACCGTCCGTTCCCGATGACGGAGGCCACGACCTCGGAAAGCTCCCGGATCCGGTATGGCTTGATCGCGACACCCCGGAATCCGTACGCGCGAAAATCCGCCATCACCGGATCATCGGAGTAACCGCTGGAGACAATGGCCCTGACCGCCGGGTCGATCTCGAGCAGTTTTCCGATGGCTTCTTTGCCGCCCATGCCGCCGGGGACCGTGAGGTCCATGATGACCGCGGCAAAGGAGCTCCCGGCCGCCCTGGCCTCACGGTACTTGGCAATGGCCGCATTCCCCTCCTCGGCGTAGTCCACCGTATAGCCCATGCGCATGAGCATATCGCCCGTGGTCTTCCGCATGTCCTCGTCGTCGTCCATGATGAGAACGGTCCCGCTGCCCCGCATGAACTTTTCCTGGCGCGGCGGCGGCGCCACCTCACCCTCGGAGGCAGGCAGGTATATACGAAAGACCGACCCCTTGCCCAGCTCCGACGTCACGGTGATGTGACCGTCATGCTTCCTGATGATGGAATAGGTAGCAGCGAGGCCGAGGCCGCTCCCCTTCTGTTTGGTCGTGAAATAAGGATCGAAGATCCTGTCAAGATGGTCCCGGGGGATGCCCGTGCCTTCGTCGCGAACCGTTATCGTCACATACCGTCCTGCAGCAAGGGACGGCACTTCGCCCGGCCCGAGCTCGACATTCCCTGCCGTGATCCGGATGCTCCCCCCTGCAGGCATGGCCTGGTCCGCATTGATCAGCAGGTTGTTGAAGACCTGCATCATCTGCCCCTCATCGGCCTCCACAGGCCAGAGATCGGCCGCGATCGACAGATCATGGGAGACCCGTGAACCCCGCAGGGAAAAACCGACCGACTCGGTGATGATGCCGGGCAGGGTGATGCGCCTTTTCACCGGCGCGCCGCCCCGCGAAAAGGTGAGCAGCTGCCGGGTCAGCTCCTGCGCCCGGAAGGAGGCCCGCTCGGCCTTGGTCAGCTGCTGGTATGCGCTGTTCCCCGGATCCACATCAAGCATGGCAAGAGAGATATTGCCCATGATGGCGCCCAGCAGATTATTGAAATCGTGGGCAATGCCGCCGGCCAAAAGCCCGAGCGACTCGAGCTTTTGCACGCGCGACAGCTCGGCCTCCATGCGCTCCCGCTCGGCGATCTCCTGCTGCAGCCGGCTGTTGCTGCTCTTCAGCTCGCTCGTCCGTTCCTCCACCAGGTCCTCGAGCTGTTCCTCGTGCTTTTTCAGCTCATCTTCGATCGTTTTGCGCGCTGTGATGTCCCGCACCGCTTCGATGCCGGCGACGATCTCCCCCCGGGCGTTCCTGAGCGGCGACGAATGGATCTCGATGAAGACCGTCCCGCTCTCCGATTCCCGCTGCTTCTCCAGAACATGGTTCCCGCCGTCAGCATACGAACGCGCCACGGGGCATCCCGGGCAGATGCCGTCGAGACGGGCATATTTTTCGTAACAGAGATTTCCCACCTGGTCCCCGACGAGGGACCGATGGACCTCGTTCTGATAGAGAACACGGAATTCCCGGTCCTGGATGCTGATGCCGTCGGGGATGGCGGCGATGACCGCTTCGGATTTTGCCTTTTCGTCCTCGATCGCGGTCAGTGCACGGCGAAGCTCTCCCTCGGCATGCTTGCGCCGCGTCAGGGTCCTCTGCGTAAAGATCCCGAAGACGATGATAACGGCAAGGACGAATAGACGGAAATAGACCTCGTGGGGGGAGACCTTCAACAGCAGGGAATCCAGGAACTCACTCTTGGTGAACAGCAGGGTATCGAGGGCGGCATCGAGGACCCAGGCGCCGGCCCCTACGATGATCGAAGAAAGGAGCACATTGTCTTCGCACCAATGCTGGGTCGATTTTACCATCAGGTCCCTCGGATCTCTGGCATGCACTTGTTGAATTTATCGCTCTGCATGGCAAAAGTCAATGGAATTGTAGGGACAGGCGGCGCACGCCGACACCCTTTCTCCTTGCGGACCATCGCGCAAATATGGTACATAGTGGAACCCCACCGATTGCCCGGCTTGTCGGGAATATTCGGGAATATTAACGTGACATCCCGCGGCCGCAACCCCGCACCAAGCGGGATTGCGGCCGCGGGATCGATATCGCCATGGACAATGAGAATCTCGCACAATACCGGTCGTGGTTCTCCCGCTTCGTGCAGGAGCACGCCGCGAGGAGCGAGCAGGACCAGCGAAACATCCTTCTCAAGGAGGAGCACACCGCGCGGGTCTGCGCCAACGCCC
>JAGVOT010000050.1 GCA_020052615.1 Nitrospirota bacterium
AGCGCCGCATCCAAGGAGCAGGCAGGCGGCGCTGATCAGATCAACGGCGCCATTCAGCAGCTGAACCAGGTGGTGCAGCAGAACGCCGGGGCAGCCGAAGAGATGTCGTCGACCGCAGAAGAACTGTCATCCCAGGCCAGTCAGCTCATGGAAGTCATGGCATTCTTCAAGGTCGTCGGCGATGAGCGTAAGACGCTTCCGGAGAGAAAGGCGCCAATGATCACGCAGCATGTGTTCGCGGCAGGCACCGCCCCGCGTCGTGAAGCGAAGCCCGGGATGATGGCCAAACCTGCTGCTTCACGGCGGAAAGGCGTAGCGCTGGTTCTGGAAGACGACGGGAAAGGGACCGGCAAAGGCAGCGGCGCAGGGGACATGAAGGACGCGGAGTTCGAAAGATTCTAATAAGGACAGGATCAAGGGGCAAGGACCAGGTCCGGGAACTGCGATAGCAAGCATCAGAAGCGTTCCTTTCCCCATGCCTCCCGGACCCATGACCTTAGCGTTCACAGGAGGCACATAATGGCAACAACGACTGACACGGACACAACACAGTATCTGACCTTCAAACTGGGCGAGGAGATGTTCGCCCTGGACATCGCCAAGGTCCGTGAGGTTCTCGACTTCACCACGGTGACCAGGGTGCCTCGTACACCTGATTTCATGCGTGGGGTGATCAACCTGCGGGGCAGCGTGGTCCCGGTGGTGGACCTCCGGCGCAAGTTCAATATGTCCATTTCCGAGAACACGGTGAACACGTGCATCATCATTTCGGAAGTCACGGTGGACGGCGATACAACCGTCCTGGGTGCCCTGGCCGACTCAGTGCAGGAGGTGATCGATCTCATGCCGGAGGACATCGCGCACGCACCGCGCATCGGAACGAAGCTCAAGACGGAGTTCATCAAGGGGATGGGCAGGCAGAACGACCGGTTTGTCATCATTCTCGACATTGATCAGGTGTTCTCTGCCGACGACCTTGCAATCGTGCATGACGGCCAGGCCGGGACCGCTCTCGCGTCGACGCGATAATGCCATTCCGGATCGTCGATCACGGGTCCGCAAAGGCATGGTACGGTGATGTGAAAACGATGCTTCCCGTCAGTAACGATCCCTCGGCGTTCAAGGGTCTTGGGGAACTCCTGCGGCGATGCCGGTACGCGGTCATTTCCCCGCGCGAGGCGTCAGCTGCCTTTGCGGAGATCGTATCAGGAGAGCGCATCGATCTTGTGATCACGGACCACCGGCTGAACAACAGGGATGATCTTGCGATCCTGAAGGCTTCAGGATTATTTCGCGACTTCCAGCCAGCAGCCAAAATGCACACGATCAGCTTTTTCCAGCATCAACCTCCTCCATTATGTTCACCAGTTTCTTCCATATCAGTCTTGTGCAGGTTCATGATCTGAACGCGGATGAGCTTCACCGCCTTAGTAACATCCCGCCCTCTTTCCAACTCATAGAACTTCATGACCGCCATGAACGCCCGATCAGTGTAATCCTCGCCGGGACGAGCACATCGCCGCGCCGCGTTAGGTCCTCACCAGGCGCGCAGGGCGTGGTAAAGACGTTGTACTGCAGGCAGGCAAAGGGCCGCACGGGATGGACAGCGAAGGAGCCATCGACCAGGAAGGGGCACGTGAGACTTTCCGGGTAGAAACGACTGTTCTCTGACCGCGTCCCGAACTACCGAAAATCCGTTCGTTTCTGGATCTTATCAGTTTTAATTTGTGTCAAATGTCGCTTTTTAGTCTCAAAAGTTGTTTTGCACAATAACACAGCCTTTTGGAAATAAACAACATGGCGGAACCGATCGCTGCACAAAGACGCATTATTGCATTCTCTGCGGGATCATGGAGGGTGTCAATTTGCAGGAACCGGCGGAAAAAAATTAGTGCTATACTTGTATCATGAAGCGGCAAACATGATCGCGATGTTTTTGGATATCGGCGTCACGATTTAAGCTTGCATGCCGATTTCAACGTTGCATATGTTTCCCCCAGGGAGGAACGGAAAGAAGCAAGGGGTTCTTTGATCACTGAAGGAGGGTGCCTCGGATCTGCCGCCGGGGCCAACGTCGCCGGCCGTAAGGCCGACATAACGACATTGTCAGATGGAAGGAGGGAACATCATGGAAAAAGAACTGAACGTTAAAAATCAGTCCATTCTTGTACCCTTCCTGGTGGGTGGCTTTGTAGGAGCGGGCATTGCGCTTCTGCTGGCCCCGAAGTCGGGAAAGGAATTGAGGAAGGACATCACGGATATTGCCGCGGACACGCGCGACAAGATCGCCACAACCGCCGAAAAGGGCAGAGAGCTCTATGTTGAGGGCATTGAGGCGGTCAAACATGTCATCGATGCGGGAAAAAACGCGTACACTTCGGAGATGGAGAAGATCCGGAAGGTCGCATGACAAACAGATCATGAAGCGCGCTCATCGGCAGGGAGCGCGCTTCTCTTTTTATATTTTATATCCTGCCGCTGACAAACAACCACACCGGCATTAACCCGAGTTTCCGAAAAAAATTCAACGCTCAATTACACTGATGTGCCGATGATCCTTATGCTCCAGGAGCGGGCATATTCCCAGCGGGTCAGACCTTCAGCAGCTCCGGATTTGTGTGGGGGATGAACACCGCCCCTCTGAACTCCTTCATGAACTCCGGGTCGTCGTGCATATGCTTGTACGTGATCTTGTCGACCAGGCGGTCGGCCACCTCAGCGAGGCTTGCATCTCCAAGCAGCATCTGGCAGCCGGCCAGCGATGTGTTGCCCATGGGCCGTACGTCATCGGCCGGCCACGCGGGCATCATGCCGATACCGGCGGCCTTCCTCGCGTCGATGCCCGTGCCGAGGGCGCCCGAAACGAAAACCGTGCCGATGTCGCTGAAGGATACGCCCACGGACCGGGTGAGCGTGAGCAGCAGCGTGAACATGGCGGCCTTGGACCGCATGAAGTTCTGGATCTCTCCCTGGGTGATGAAGAGGGCTTCCCTGCAATCGCAGTCCAGGGAGAAGACCCTTTCACCGTCGATCTCGGTGATATGCCGTTCGCCGGTCAGCACGCCGGTCTGGCCGATGATGCCGGCGGTGAAAAGCTCATAGAGCAGGCTCACCATGCCGGAGCCGCAGATGCCCTCGGGCCTGGCCTGATCGAAGGTCTTGCACGATATCCCCGCGTCGCCGATCTCCACGTCGTAGACAATGCCCTTCTTCGCACGCCTACCGATGCGCGTGATGCCCTCCTCCAGAGCGGGACCGGCCGCGCCCGCGCCCACGATCATCCACTCCCTGTTCCCGATCACCACCTCGGCGTTCGTGCCGACGTCGATGAGGATGTTCGTCCGTGAGGAGGCATGCATGCCTGTCGCGATGATGCCGGCGGTGATGTCGCCTCCCACGTAGCTTCCGGCGTTCGGGAACACGTAGACAGCTGCTTCCGGCTTGAGGTCGAGACCGAGCTCGACGGCGGTGAAGAACCCGGGGACCCTGACCACGGGGACCCAGGGGGCCACCGGGATGGTGCTGATATCGAGGCCGAGGAAGAAGTGGGTCATCACGGTGTTCCCGGCCGCAGCCATGCCGTGGAGGTCCCGCGTGTTGATCCGCGCTTCCCGGCAGAGCGACGCGATGAGCGTATTGATCCCGTTCCGGAGAACCCGGTATACGTCCTCGCTGTTCCCGGACATGGCATGGTGCATGCGCGTCAGGATGTCGCTGCCATACTCGATCTGGGGGTTTTCAAGAGAACGGGTCAGCACGACCTTCCGCTCCAGGTTGTCGTACAACAGGGCGACGAGGTTCGTGGTGCCGAGGTCCAGGGCGACGGAATAGGACCGCGATCGGTCGATGTCGATCAGCCTATGCCCGCCTCCGGTCCTGCCGATGATGCAGGAGAACTGCTGTTTCGCGCCGATGACGGAATGGACCGAGCGGAGGAGGGACAGGGGGATATGGAACTGGTCCAGACCGAGGGAATCCCGGAGCCGCTGGTCATGGGCGCGCCGGTCATTGTCCGAGGGGCGGGGAAGAACGACGGTCTTTTGAAAAATAAGAGGGTCCATCGACGGGAACAATACCACAGAGGCAGGGGAAAGACAAGAAGGGTACGGGGAAAGGCTGACGCGGAGACGGGGGGACGCGGGGACAAGGAGACAAGGAGACAGAACAACTACTTCCTAAAGCAGAACGGGTCCTTGTCCACGAAGATGTCCAGACCGTGGCTCAGGGTGCTGGCGAGGCATCCGCCGCAGGCCGGACGGACGTCGCAGCCCCGGCAGGCCGAGGGGCCCAGCCGGTAGCGGCGCGCCTCCTCGGAGTCATAGATGTCCGCGAGCGTCATCCGGTAGAGGTTGCCGATGGGCGAGGGGAGCTTTCGGCAGGCATGGACCTCGCCGTCGGCGAGGAGCGAAACGAAGTTGAAGGCTGCGCCGCACCCATAGCCGGCGCAGCCGCCGTAGAGGTCGATCCCTTTCTCGCGCCGCAGGACGTTGATGAGGTTCTCCTTGATGCCCATGACCGGGTTCGTTTCCGCGGCCGCGAGGTAGTCCTCGAGGAACGCCCGGTACCGCGTCCGGTCGGGCAGCGCGAGATTGGCGCCTTCGCCGAACAGCGCGAGCCGGTTAAAGTGGAAAACGTCGGCTTTGTCCCTGAGCAGTCCCGCCAGCGGGATGACCTGGTCCATGTTGTCGCGCGTGAGCGTGAGCATCACCATGGAATAGACGCCGAGGCCGCGCAGGACCTCGAGGAACGCCAGGATACGGTCGAAGTGGCCAGTGCCGCGGATGCTGTCATTGTGCTCCCGCAGCCCCTCGAGGCTCACCTGAAAGAACGAGGGCATCTGGATCCCGACGATCTCCTCGATCTTTTCCCGGGGAGCGGGGTTGCCGAGGATGGCGGTGCCGAAGCCGCGCTCCGAGGCCAGCCGGTAGATGTCCAGGAACCGGGGGTGGAGCAGAGGATTGCCGCCGGTGAAGGAGATCGCGCCCCGGACCCATCGGTCCTTGCAGAAGGCGTGCAGGTCGTCCAGCACCCTGACCGCCTGCTCGAAGGTGAGGGGAGACCGGTCGGTCCGGTCGTAGCAGTGTTTGCAGTGCAGGTCGCAGACCTGGGTGATATGCCACTGGAGCGTGAAGGAATCCGCTGTAAGGAAGTCCTCGTCGCTCTTTTGCTTCGCCGTGAAGACCGCCGGGTCGCGCCGGAGACGGGAGGGTGGAGAAAGGACGAGGCCGCTCCGGACGGCGCGGTCGATCACCGCGTCCACAGCGCTGACGGGCAGCCTGCCATCGGCCGCCACCGCTTCCGCAGAGAGGCCTTCAGCGGCCATTTTGAGCGCCAGCAGGTCCTCGTTGCCTGCCGGACGCGCGACGACAACGTCCGTGCGGGGATCGCGCCAGACGAGGACGAGCTCGATGCCCTGCTCCGGCGATCCCTCATCAAGGGTCTTCGCGGGAGGCAGCAAGGAGCACAGGCCTTTCCAGGAAAGCTCGACCAGGCGGACGGTCGGATTGACCGTGAGGTTTTCACTGCCGGTCGGGCGGGGTACTGAAGCATCCGAGAGGATCCCTACCGTCAGTTCGAGCCGGGCGAGGTCGGGAAGAAACGGCGGGACGGCCGGTCCTGCACCGCCTGCAAGACAATCAGGAAAAGCATCCGGGCCGGCTGCTTCGGGACATGCCGCGAGCGCAACGGCCCATGCCTCATTTCCGAGGACCGCGCGGCATGTCGGGAACATATGGTCAAAAGCAGGTCTTGTCATGTTTGGTCGAGCGCCCAGAAAAAAATATCCCGGAAAGAGGCGAGATCAATGTTCGCTTCGTATCCGGGACGTATTATACCATGGTTGGCCCCGATGTCCACCGGGCCGGAAGGATGCAATTATCGGGGATGATCTTCAAGTCTCGTGTATAGTGCGACCGCACTATTTTTTGGAACCGCCTCAGCTGCTCTTCGGCGCTTCCTTTTTCGAACCGCCTCAGCTGCTTTTTGCCGGAGCCGTTTTCGATGGTTCCGATTTCAGGGCTTTCTCGGTTGGGGCCGGCTTGGTTTCCGGCCCGGTTTTGCCGGCGGTATTTTCGGCGGCGATCACGCTGCCGCCCGTCAAAAGGCCGGCGATGCCGAGCCCGGCAAGGTATTTCTTCAATTCGTTCGCGTCCATGAGTATTTCACCTCCTTCCGTTTGTGCAGTAGACAGAGTATTCCGGTCAACTGGTGACGTTGCTGCCGGCGATAGTGACCGTGTAGCTCCTGCTGTCAAAAAAACCGGCCCGGAAGCTCGTTCCGAACCGGGGTCTCTAATGTTCCATGAGTATGACCATATTGCGTTTGATAGTGCGACCGCACTATTTTTTGGTGCCGCTTCAGCTGCTCTTGGCAGGGGCTTGCTGAGCGTCACCTTTTGTCGCGCCTCAGCTGCTTTTTGCCGCGCAGCCTCCAGCCATCATGCTGGTCCCTGCGATGAGTCCGGCGATGCCGATCCCTGCCAGGAACTTCCTGAGTTCCTGTGCGTCCATAGTACACCTCCTTTCCTGTTTAGGTTGTGCGTTCAGGGGCAACGATCATAAAGAACAATGAAAGGGCCGGACATTCAATGTAAGAAGGATAGCAGTCCGTAGGATCGCTGTCAAGAGGCGGAAGGGCCGATTGCGGCAATGAGACGTCTCTAAAAAATCAGCGCGAAAAGAGTTATAATAGTTTATGAAAAAGATCGTTATGATATTGGTCGCGTTTCTGGTCATGGGAGGCTTGAATATGGCGCTGGCTGGCGAACCGGGAAAGGGACCGGCCGGAACCGCGAAGACGCTGGAGAAGGCGACCTTCGCGGGCGGATGTTTCTGGTGCATGGAGCCGCCCTTCGAGAAGCTTAAAGGCGTGGATGCGGTCATTTCGGGATACACGGGCGGCATGACCGAGAATCCGAAGTACGAAGAGGTCTCGTCGGGCAGGACCGGACACGCCGAGGCCGTCGAGGTCCACTATGATCCGTCGCAAATTACCTATGGCGAGCTTCTCGATGTTTTCTGGCGGAACATCGATCCGACGACCAGAGACCGGCAGTTCGTCGACACGGGAAGCCAGTACCGCACCGCCATCTTTTACCACAACGACGAGCAGAAGCGCCTGGCCGAGGATTCGAAAAAGAAGCTTGACGCGTCGGCGCGGTTCGGCAAGCCCATCGTGACGGAGATCGTCTCCGCCGGGAAGTTCTATCGTGCCGAGGAATATCATCAGGATTACTACAAAAAGAGCTCGAAGCGATATACGTTCTACCGCTTCAATTCGGGCCGCGACCAGTACCTCGAGAGGATCTGGGGCAAGGAGAAGGATAAATAATCTCTGACGCAGGCACCGGGCGTCAAGGGATCGCGAGATGAGGAATGGCAGGGAGGACGGGCAATATGAACACCGTCATTATCATTGCAGCTGCCCTCGTCATTTTATACGGATGGGGGGCAGTTTCCTATTATTACGGTTTCTATAAAAGGAATCCCCTCTGAGGTACCAAATTATCGCCGGAGGTCCTGGCGAAAATTGAGAGGCAGTTGAAGGCCCAGGGAAGATCGATTCCGCAATGGATCACCGAAGGCAGGGGCAAGGATTCCTGCTGACCGCGCGAGCGCTTGTCCATCAAGAAAAACCGTTGGCGACAGATCGCGATTTTTTTAGACCTTAAGATCAGGTCAAGAACCCTGTCAAGACACTTCCCTGTTTTTCTGATGGACATGTCTCTTTATAGAATTATTAAACTATAATGAATCATAAAATCAAATACTTGTGCAGTTAATGCGGGATCTTGAAAAATATTGCACCCTAAAAGCTCTAAATTATAAAAAGAAATGAAGATTTTCATTGAATAAAGGTGTATAATGACCGTTGTTATATATCTATATAGTTGATTTCTTGATGGATAAAATTGAGAAGGTGCGTGCAAGGAGGGTCTATGCTGGAAAAATATCAGGCTGGTGAGAACATTGTATCGTATTGCACAAAGTGCAAAGTGAACCTCGACCATGCCATCGTGGCCATGGACGGTGAAACCATTGTGAAGGTGAAATGCAAGACCTGCAACGGGACTCACAAGTTCCGCAATCCCGCAGAGGTTCGGAAGACCCGTGCACCCAGGAAGAAAGCCGGTGCATCGGAAACCGTGGCCGTCCTGTGGCAGACATGCATAGCCCAGTCCAAGGGCAAGGAATTGAACTACAACATGACCGGCAGGTATCGTGTCGGGGATGTTCTGCTCCACGACAAGTTCGGAAAAGGCGTGGTGCGCAAGCTTGCTATGAACAAGTGCCATGTACTGTTCGAGGACAAGGAACGGCTCATGGCCTCGGCGAACTAAACCGGTCCATTTCCGCAATGAATGAACGAAGCCTGGCCCCGTAAGGGGGCAGGCTTTTTTTTTACCGCGATCGCGCTCGGCATTTTTCCCGATGTGCTATAATCGCCGCTCCTTACGATCCTTTCTGCCATTACCCTATTCCTGAGCGCCTTCCTGCTGTTCCCTATCCGGACTTTGCGACGGATCATTTTGCAGCGATACGGCGAGAACACCCTTGACATGTTGACGGACGATAATTATACTAAAAAGGATAAATTCGTTATGCCGTTTCAATCGATGGTATTTGCCGGTTCCGGAGCTCTGTGATGCGAAAGCCGCGGGTGATCATTTTCGACGACGAAGTGTTCATCTTGAACATGCTGAGGGATTTCTTTCTCATGCGGGGATACGAGGTCCTTTCGTACAGCGATCCGACATCGATCTGCCCGATATCCGGGAATGGCGGCGGTCTTTGTTCAAGCCACCACCGCTGCAGCGATGTCATGATCACCGATTTCAACATGCCCGGCGTGAACGGCGTCGAGCTCCTCGAAAGCCAGAGCCGGAAAGGCTGCAAGCTGAACATCAGGAACAAGGCGGTCATCTCGGGATATATTGATGACCACCACCGGAGTCGGGTCCAGCAGCTGGGATGCGCCTTTTTTCAGAAGCCCTTCAACCTCCATTCGCTCATGGAGTGGCTCACGAGGTGCGAACAGCGGATCGACCTGGGCCAGCGGGTTGCTACGCGGCGAAAAGAGCAGCGCTTCGAGAGCGACCGCGCGGTCGCGTTCAAGCTCCCCGGTTCCGACGATGTCTATACCGGCATTGCGGTCAATGCCAGCACCACCGGACTCTGCCTCAAGGTCCCCACCCCCCTGCAGCGGGAGCAGACCATCAGCTTCCATGCCAGTCCCTTTCACTCCTGCAGCAACGCATCGGTTCGCTGGGTCACCAAGATCGACAACGGTTCATACCTCGCGGGCGTGCACTGCGCCTAGACAGAGGCGTGGAAGAACCCGGCCTGTAGCAGGCATCGTTCACTCCTCACCCGCTGCCGCGGAGTGTGGTCCTCACTTCCTCCCTATCGCGCCTTCCTCATATCCTTAACTGATGTCATGATGCGTTCCGGCAGGCGTACTATCGCGGTCAAGGCGCCGGGTGCGCGGTTTCCGGCGGTCGTCAGGTGGGGCGTGACAAAGGAGAATGCGAGGATGTAAGCAACGCTGGGGGGGCTAGAGAGCAAGCTGGGGAAGGATGCGTCTCAGCAGGTGATGTGAAGAGCGGCAATGACCCTGTCTGTTCCCTGGAGGGAGTTGAACAGTTCGATAGCCTGTTTTGTCTTGTCGACCCGGACCTCGATCCCCTTGGAGGTCAGATAGTTGCGGATCTGGTCCGGGATGGACAGGACGCCGGCATAACCGGTCCCGATGATCAGGATGTCCGGTTCGGCTTTAACGATGTCGGCGAATTCCCTGATCTGGGGACGATGTTCTTCTTCCCGGGGCCACGATTCGTCCACGCGGTCAGGATATACGATCACGTCACCTAGATAGGTCTTTCCCCCTATCGTAATGCTGCCGAATTTGAAGGATTCGATCTTCATCAAGGTACAGTCTCCCGTAAGAACTGCTGATTTTATACCATGAACATCATCAGGAATCAACACGATTTATCCTTCATTGCAGGCTGCCGTCAAGACCGCCGGCGCTTCGTTATGGGAGTGCATGAGTTCATTTGTTCCGGGATGGTCCTCTTCTCCCCGCAGGGAAGGTTCTTGTGGGCGAGACTTCTCTTGCTCATGCAATAAAGAGCAATATAGGTCCGGCAGCCGCACGAACCGTCGACAGCCTCTGAAGGCGGGAACGACGCGTATTTACAGGTGAGATCACAGAAGTCCATGGGGAATTCCGTAAAAACGCTCTTGGTAATATCGTTCTCCGGGTGTATCCTGTCATAGTTCCCGGTGCTCTGCTCTCTTCTGCCGCCTTCCGCATGCCGGAGACGTATGCGCCTGGAGAAAGGAACCGCATCCATGCTGAGATATCTTCTTGTTCTGCTCTGCCTTGCCGTTCCGGCCGCGGCAAATGTGCGGACCGCAGAGCCTCCGCCTGCCTGGTTGAAAAGTGTTACCTGCCGGATCCTGATCAGGGAGGGCGGGACCGCCGTGAACTTGCGGTCCCTGAACGACGGCATCGTCGATACGCTCAGCAGGAATTCCGTCGACCATACCATGAACGCGGTCATCACCGGTGGTCGGACGCTTGGCGCCAAAGTGCAGCACGTCTATGTTAAGATGCCGAGCGAGCGGTTCAATGTGGCCATGACCCTGGACGGAAAGATCTACCTCCGCATGAACCACCTCGATCTGGATATCTTTCTTGAGACGTCCATAGACGGTCAGGTCTATATTCTGCACTGTTTCCAGGAGACCCAATAGGGTAACATCGCATTCCGGAAGGCCGGTCAACATGATGAGGAGGATTCGACGCCAGTGAAATCCAGGATCGATCTTCATGTCCACTCGCGGAACAGCGGGGATAATGACGCAGATCCCGAAGAGACCGTGAACCGCGCCATCGAGCTCGGGCTCGACGGCATCGCCTTTACGGAGCACTATTCGTTCGAGGCTTCCGAGCCTGTCGAGCGTTTGCGCGAAAGATACCGCGACGCCATCATGCTCTTCCGGGGCGTCGAGTTCTCCGCCGCCGAGGGACATTGCCTCGTTTTCGGTGTCGACACGGACAGGCTGGATATGAAGTTCGCTCCGATCAGGGAGGTCGTGCGCGTCGTGACATCGGCGGGCGGCGTCGTTATCCCCACGCATCCCTACCGGGGAGGGAACAGCCTGGGCGAACTGCTCTTCGCGGTTCCGGGCATCAGCGCCGTGGAGGGCTGCAATGGCGCCAACATGCACGCCATGAACGTAAAGGCGATAGCAGCTGCCGGCAAGTTGAGCCTTCCCTATACCGGCGGTTCCGACGCCCACCTGCCGGTCGAGGTGGGCTCCTGTTATACCGTGTTCGATGAGCCGGTGACCTATGAGAATTTTCTCCCCCTTCTCAGGGCCGGGCGGTTCACGGGCACGGACTCACGAAAAATATCCCGGGCCATGCTGCTCTGAGGTGCGTCCTGGCGTCAGCGAACAACGTCGAGAGCCGGCCCCCCCCTTCTTTTCCCGCTTTCTCCCTTCATCGCGGTCTGTCTCGCTGCAGAAAAATGCACGTGGCCCGGCAACGACCGGGGAAACATGTTTTCAATTGCCAATAGATAGTGACATCCGGAACCCAGACGCTGGGGTAGCCATCTATACGGGACAATAATAAGACTTGTATAACAACAGCGTCGACTTCCTGACGGGTCGGTGTCCAGTGAAAGGGATATTCGTTACTGAACGGGGCATGGTGTATTACTGCCGCGTACCATGCTTCAGAATCGCAAGGTCGCTTGATGTGAACGAGTGAAATACGCGCGCCTTTCTTGATCCCGGGGCAGAACGCGGCTGGTTCGGTTTTTTTTCTCGTCCCGCGCGAATTATGATAGAATCACGCCCATGGATCTGCGGAAGAGGGGGGGCATGAAGATCAGGGGTGCGCTGGTTCTGGCTGTCCTTACAGCGGCCATGATGGTCGTGTTCGCTCTCGAGGACAGGGCCGCTCCCCTTATTCCCCATGATATATTCCATACGATCGTGATCACCAACGCAGCATGTACGACCTGCCACACCCCGGGCAAACAAGCTCCGCTGAAAGCCTCCCATCCGACGAAAGAAGAATGCATGTTCTGTCATAAGGCGAAACATTCGAGGTGAACCGATGTTCGCCGCCTTCCCTAGCTGGCTGTGGGGTTAGCGAGCGATGAGCATGAATAGTTCCTTTTGGATCGAAGATTCCCTGTCCCGCCTGGGGGGCTGCAGGGGCTTCAACCCCTGCGAATTGGAATCCCCCGGCTCCCGCCGGGGGGAGAATGCGGAATTCGCGGGAGGCGCGTTCTTAAAGGGAGCCACCGGCTCCTGCCGGTGGGGCTCCACTGTATCCGGATTTTGACAGCGATCCTTTTTTTTCGTATAATTCTCCCTCAAGGGGATTAACGATATCCATGTGCAGAAACCAGGAGGTACCGGAACAATGAAGATCAAGCCGTTGAACGACTGGGCGGTCATCGTACCGTCCGAAGCGATGACACGGACCGCGGGAGGGCTTTATATCCCCGACGCCGCGAAAGAGAATCCGGCCGAAGGGACCGTCGAGGCCATCGGCCCCGGCGCTCTCGAGGAAGAGAAGCGGGGTGAGAAGAAAAAGGAGAAGAAAGAACGCAGGTTCATAGCCACCTCGGTCAAGCCGGGCGAAAGGGTCATGTATGACCGGTACGCGGGCCGGAAGATCGAGATCGGCGGCGTGGAACGGGTCCTGGTCAGGGAAGTGAACATCCTGGGCATCCTTCCTCCCGCGCCTTCGCAGCCGAAAGAGGACCTGCCGCCGCTTATGCTTCCGGCAATGACGACAACCGCTTCATCGACGGCCCTAGTAGCGCGCAGGTCAAGCGCCGTCATGGTGAAAAAAGAGGCTCCGAAGACGGCGGTGAAAAAGGCGGAAAGAAAGGGTCAAGGGTCAGGGGTCAAGGGTAAGGGAACGGCGAAGAAAAAGGCCGTGAAGAAAACGGCGAAGAAAAAGGTCGTGAAAAAGGCGGCAGCGAAGCCAAAGAAAACAGCGGCGAAGAAGGCCGCGAAAAAGAAAGCGAAAAAGAAACGGTAATGATACATGACCGGCGCTGATGAACAGAATAGCACCCGGGAGGCGAAGATCCGGGAGATCCTGGAGCAGGAGCTCCAGGACGGTGAGGACCTGGCGAACGATGCCCGAAAGATGATCGGCTATCTGCTCCGGGACAAGAAGGGCTATGGCCCGGCGGACGTTCGGAAAGGCCTGGCCTTCGAGGTGACGCTCGGTCAGGAGGTCTTCTGGTCCGCTGCGGATTTCATTGTTTCCGTGAACGGCAGGATGGGCATGATCATAAAGTGCGCCGCCGGGTCGCTCGATTCGCGCGAGCGCC
>JAGVOT010000062.1 GCA_020052615.1 Nitrospirota bacterium
CATGTTCGTCAACGTGGCCGTGGGGCTCCCGGTGCGGGAGAAGGTGATGGCCGTTCCCGCGACAGCCGTCCTGTATGCCCCTTACGGCGACTCGGTCTTCATCATCGAGGACGCGGCGGACAAGAAGGGAAAGGCGCTGCGCCAGCAGTTCGTCAGGCTCGGCCACAAGCGCGGCGACTTTGTCGCCGTGGCGAGCGGGGTGAAGGAGGGGGAAACGGTGGTCAGCACCGGCGTGTTCAAGCTGCGCAACGGCCAGCCGGTGGTGGTCGACAACGCGCTGGCCCCGGATTTCAAGAAAGCGCCGACGCCGGAGAATAACTGAGAGGACAATTTCCAAACAGCAAATCCCTAAAGAGCAAATAAAACTCCAACTATCAATGACCAAAATGCCGGCTTGGTGTTTCGTGCTTGGTGCTTGGAATGTATTTGGGATTTGTTGCTTGTAATTTGGTGCTTCCATCCATGAACATCACCGACCTCTTCATACGCCGACCCGTTCTGGCCGTGGTGGTCAGCCTGGTCATCATCATCGCCGGCCTGCAGGCGGTCCGCACGCTGAACGTTCGCCAGTACCCGCGCAGCGAGAACGCAGCGGTCACGGTCACCACGGTCTATGTCGGCGCCGACGCCGAGCTGGTGCGCGGGTTCGTCACCGCGCCGCTGGAGCGCGCCATTGCCGCGGCCGACGGCGTCGAGTATATGGAGTCGCAGAGCAGCCTCGGCGTGTCCACCATCAAGGCGCGCCTCAGGCTGAACTTCGACGCCACCCGCGCCCTGGCGGAGATCAGTTCCAAGGTGGACCAGGTGCGGCGCGACCTGCCGCCCGAGGCCGAGGTTCCGGCGATCAACGTCGAGTCGGCCGACAGCGAGTTCGCCTCGGCCTACCTGAGCTTCTCGTCGGACATCCTGCAGCAGAACGAGATCACCGATTATCTCGTGCGCATCGTCCAGCCGCGCCTCTCGGCGATCGCTGGCGTGCAGCGTGCCGATATCCTCGGCGGCCGCACGTTCGCCATGCGGATCTGGCTCAAGCCGGAGCGCATGGCCGCCCTGAACGTCAGTCCCGCACAGGTCCGCCGGGCGCTGGCGGCGAACAACTTCCTTGCCACGGTCGGCAGGAGCAAGGGGGCGCTCATCCAGGTCAACCTCACGGCCAACACGAACCTGAGCAGCGTGGATGAGTTCAAGCGCCTGGCGGTGCGCGAACAGGGCGGCGCCATCGTTCGCCTGGGCGACATCGCCGACGTGGTGCTGGGCGCCGAGGACTACGACGCCGAGGTGCGTTTCACGGGCCAGACGGCCGTGTTCATGGGGATCTGGCCTCTGCCCAATGCCAATGCCATCGATGTCCTCGACCGCGTGCGGACGGAGATGGAGGCGATCAAGGGCGGTCTCCCCGCCGGCCTGGAGGGCCGCCTGGCCTACGACGCCACCGATTACATCAATAACGCCATCCGTGAGGTGCTCAAGACCCTGGGCGACACGCTCCTGATCGTCGTGGTCGTCATCTTCCTGTTCCTCGGCTCCCTCCGTTCCGTGATCGTGCCGGTGGTGGCGATCCCGGTGTCGCTCATCGGGGGCGTCTTCCTGATGCAGGCCTTCGGGTTCACCGTGAACCTCCTCACGCTGCTGGCCATCGTCCTCTCCGTGGGCCTGGTGGTGGATGACGCCATCGTGGTGGTCGAGAACGTTGCGCGCCACATCGGGCTCGGCAAGTCGCCGTTCGAGGCGGCCCTTCAGGGCGCCCGCGAGCTGGTCGGTCCGATCATCGCCATGACCATCACGCTGGCGGCGGTCTATCTCCCCATAGGCCTGCAGGGAGGGCTGACGGGCTCGCTCTTCCGCGAGTTCGCCTTCACCCTTGCCGGCGCGGTCACGATCTCCGGCGTCGTCGCGCTCACCCTGTCGCCGGTCATGTCCGCCCGGCTGCTCAAACCCGGCTCCGAAGAGCGCGGCCTGGCGGGCCGGATCTCCCGGGACTTCAAGCGCCTCCGGGAGGCCTACGGCCGCCTGCTTGACGCCACGCTCCGCGTCCGTCCGGCCGTGTACACGGTATGGATCACCGTGAGCCTGCTCACCCTGCCGATGTTCGTCATGTCGGCCAAGGAGCTGGCCCCCCTGGAGGACCAGGGGGTCGTCTTCGGCATCCTCGAGGCCTCGGCCAATTCCACGCTTGACCAGACCAGCCGCTACGCAGCCGCGGCCAATGACGCGCTCATGAGCGTGCCCGAGGCCCAATTTACCTTCCAGATCACCTTTCCCAACTTCGGGTTCGGCGGCATGGTTACGAAGCCCTGGGACGACCGGGAGCGCACCATCTTCCAGATCCTGCCCGACGTGCAGCAGAGGCTTTCGGCGATCCCGGGCATCCAGATGTTCGCCGTGGCCCCGCCCGCGCTCCCCGGCGGAGGACAGTTCCCGGTGGAGTTCATCCTGGCCTCCACGGCCGAGACCGGACAGATCCTCGAGCTCGCCCAGAAGATCCAGATGAAAGCAATGCAGAGCGGCCTGTTCGCCTTCCCTCCGCTCATTGACGTCAAGATCGATCAGCCCCAGGCCGAGTTCGTCATCGACCGCGACAAGGTCGCGGCCCTCGGCCTGAGCCTGGAACAGGTGGGCGCCGACCTCTCGGGCATGGTCGGCGGCAACTTTGTGAACCGCTTCGATATCGAGGGGAGGAGCTACAAGGTCATTCCCCAGATCGAGCGCGTCGGCCGCCTTACGCCGGACCAGCTCAGGGAGATCCATGTCACCGGCCCCAATGGCGGGCTCGTGCCGCTATCCGCCGTCGCAACGATGCGGGAGACCGTCGTGCCCCGCTCCCTCAACCGCTTTCAGCAGCTGAACGCGGTGAAGATCAGCGGCGTGGCTGTGCGGCCGCTGGACGAGGCCCTGCGCTTCCTCGAGGACGAGGCCGCGAAGGTCCTCCCCCAGGGGTATGTCCTCGATTACACCGGCGAGTCGCGACAGCTGCGGACCGAGGGGCAGAAGTTCCTTCCCGCCTTCACCCTCGCCGTCATCCTTATCTTCCTGGTGCTGGCCGCCCAGTTCAACAGCTTTCGCGACCCCTTCGTCATCCTGGCGGGGTCGGTGCCGCTTGCGCTGTTCGGCGCTCTCCTCTTCACATTCCTGAAGATGCCCGATCCGAACGTGCCATTCTGGACCAGGGGGTGGACCACCACCCTCAACATCTACTCCCAGGTCGGTCTGGTGACCCTCGTCGGGCTGGTGGCGAAGAACGGCATCCTGATCGTCGAGTTCGCGAACAAGCTCCAGCTGCAGGGACATGCCAAGCAGGACGCCGTGCGCGAGGCGGCCCTGACCCGGCTCCGGCCGATCCTGATGACCACCGCCGCGACTATCGCCGGTCACTTCCCCCTCACCCTCGTCACCGGCGCCGGCGCAGCTGCCCGGAACTCCATCGGCATCGTCCTCGTGGGCGGCCTGTTCATCGGAACGCTCTTCACCCTCTTCGTCGTCCCTTCCATCTACATGCTGGTCGCCCGCGACCACAGCAGGGACCGGGAGAAAGTTCAAACAGGGTGACCTGAGCAGCAGAGACCGCCTTTAATGACAGCAGGCACCGGAAGAAGGAAGCGCGACAGACGGGTATGAGGCTCTCAGGAGGTGGACATCATGGCTGAACTAACGACAACAACCTTTCTGACCCTGACGGGGTCATGCAGGCGCCCGGCGGTCCTGGAGAGGATGAAGACAGGGACCTTCGCACTGGAATGATGCTGCCGATGAACAGGGAGGCGTCTATGAGAAAGCTGACCGTATTCAATCTGATGACCCTTGACGGCTACATCGCCGGCCCGGGCGGCGACATCTCCTGGCACAACGTCGATGAAGAGTTCCAGGAACTGGCAACTGCGGCCTCGAATTCCGGCAACACGCTGCTCTTCGGCCGCGTTACGTACGAGCTCATGGCAGGCTTCTGGCCGACCCCGGAGGCGATCAGGACGGACCCTGTTGTAGCGTCGGGAATGAACAGGTCCGAGAAGATCGTCTTCTCCCGCACCCTTCAGAAGGCCGACTGGAACAATACGAGGCTGGTGAAGGACGACATGCTCGCGGAGGTCAGGAGATTGAAACAGCTGCCGGGAAAGGACCTGACGATCCTTGGCAGCGGCAGCATCGTTTCGCAGCTGGCCCAGGAGGGCCTGGTCGATGAGTACGACATCCTGCTGAATCCGGTCGTCCTGGGCAAGGGAAAAACGATGTTCGAAGGCCTGAGGAACAGGCTGGTCTTGAAGCTTAAGGAGACGCGGAAATTCGGCAACGGGAACATGCTGCTGAAGTACGAACCGGTGCGGTAGCGGAGATCTGGGTTGATGGTACAGGAACGGTGCGATCATGGGTCGCGGCCGGGATGCCGGTTCGAGGTCATTCTGCCGGCCGCAAAGCGGTCCGGACCCCGCGCACTGAAGTAGGAAGAGCGGAACGCATTGATATTGATCATGAAGACGGGCACCGATGAAGAAGCGGTGCAAGGAGGTGTGTGATGCTGACCATGGCATTAGTGGTATTCGGGGTGGCGGCGGTCGGAGGTGCGACCCTGGCATATATGCGGATCGTGAAAAAGGACGTATCCATGCCGTTGGCGATCGTGCACGGAATAGCCGCAGCGAGCGGCCTGGTGCTGCTCATCCTGGGGGTGATGGAGGCGGGAAGCACGGGAAGCAAGGCCAGTCTGGTGATATTCCTTGTTGCGGCCCTTGGCGGATTCACGCTGTTTTCGTACCATCTTCGTTCGCGGCCGATGCCCGTTCCCCTGGTATACATCCATGGGGGAGCGGCAGTTGTGGCATTCATGGTCCTGCTGCTGACCGTTCTGTAGCTGCGGGACCGGGCAGCGTAGCATTCGAGCGGAGCGCTTCTATGAACGGCAAGTGCACATGCGGACCATCAACGGGCATGCGGTCGGTCTTCGGATCTGCTTATGCAGTGCTGGTCTTCCTGCCCCTTGCCGTTATCATGATGACATCGGCATGGGACCGGCAGGATGACCACGGCAAATTGACCTCGGCGCTGGTGCTGATCTTCTATTCCGTCCTGACGCTCCAGCCGGTGCTCGCCGCCCGTCTCAAGGCGCTCGACCGGCAGTTCGGTCTGGATATCGTGTATGTCTTCCACAAGACCATGGGAATGATCGCTGCGCTGTTGCAGATCTGTGCGCTGGCATTCTTTCTGGCGGACCCGTCAGGGCATGTGCCGAAGCCGGCATGGCTGGGAACGCTTTTGATCATCATGCTTGGCCTTTCGGCGTTCCTGTATCGTGAGCTGGGGTTGACCTATGAGTCCTGGCGCAGGCTTCACAATGTTCTTTTTGCGGCGGTTTTCCCGGCCGCGTTCCTTCAGGCATGGGGCATTGTCAGCCGTATGGACAGTCTCCCGCTGGCAGGGATCATCGTGCTGCAGGCTGTTGTGGCAGCAGCAGCCTATGCGTATCACAGGTTCCTCGGTCCTGCAAAACGGCGAAAGACATTATACCGGGTAAAGAGCGTTTCCGCCGAGGCCCGCAATGTCTGGACATTGACGTTCGAACCACGGGAGAACCGGGAGCGGTTCGACTTCCTTCCCGGTCAGTTCCAGTTCGTCACCTTTGATCAGGGAAAAGGCGAGGAACATCCCTTCACCATATCGTCAAGCCCCAGGGACGCCGACGGTCACTCGGCAACGATCAAGGGATCGGGAGATTTTACGAAAACCATCGGCATGGTAAAACCCGGCGATCTGGTCGGGATACAGGCGGCCTTCGGACGCTTTTCCCACCTCCTCGAACCCGGTGAAGACCGCCTGGTCTTCATCGCAGGTGGCATCGGGATAACGCCGTTCATGAGCATGCTGAGGTATATGCGCGATACAGGGGAGGACCGGGAGGTTCTGCTGTTCTACGCGAACAGGTCGGAAGAGGATATGGCGTTCCGCAGGGAACTGGACGGTATCGCAGCTCTCGCCGCTCCCCGGCTTCGCGTTGTGCATGTTCTTGACGCCCCTGGCCAGGAGTGGCAGGGCGAACGGGGCCGCATCGACCTGCCGTTGATCGAAAAGTATGCCCATGACTTCCGCACCCCGCTGTTCTACCTCTGCGGTCCTCCTCCCATGATGAACGCCCTGGCAGCAATGCTCATCGATGCCGGAGTGCCGGCAAAAAGAATTCGTACCGAGCGGTTCGCGTTGTAGAGGATTGCGCCGATCGCCATCGCTTCTCATCGATCATGATCTCGACGCAGACGCTCCGGGTTCATTTTATCTCTCGAACTCTTTCAGCAGACGGGCGATCATGATCAGCTGCGCGCGCAGGATCAATCGTCTTCCAGGTCCTTCAAGGCCTTTTTCAGTTCTCCCAGGTCGTCACCCGTGGCGCCTGCAGCGCTGCCTGTTGCCGCCCGCCGGCAGAAACCCCGGGCGGCAACATCCACGGAATCCGCATCGGCTATGCAGTCGCAGAACGATCCAACGGCATTGATATCCTTGCAGGTATCAGGTATTCTCTGCATTGTTTGCCCCTCCTCATACAGGATAATGTGAATCCTGCATCTATTATAGCACCGATCGTGCGAGAAAAAGCGCTCTCCGCAGCTTGACACGCAGGCAATCTTCTGTCCATTGCGGGGCTGGCGGTCACTTGACACTCCTCCCTGGCCGGCGCTAGACTATACACATGTTCCTGACCATAGATACGGGAGGTGCGCCATGAAGTCACGTCGGATCGTCTTCCTGTTGGCCGAGGGCATGGTCCTTGCGCTCACTGCCGGGATGCTTCTCTATTCCTGCGGCGGAGGTGAGAATGGCGGAACGGACCGGTCGGGCACGATCGCGCTGTATGTCACCGACGACCTGTCGGGTTACCGGCAAGTGAACGCGACTATCAATGCGGTCGATCTCATGAACACGGGCTCCGGAGCTTCCTGCAGGGTCTTTACAGGACCTCAGACGTTCGCCATCACGGAACTGGCGGCGGTGATGCAGCTCATCAATGTCAGTTCCTGCCCTGCCGTGTCGTACAACAGGATCCGCATCGAGTTCGCGAAGGGCGTCGAGCTGATGGACCTGGCGGAAAACAAGTCGTCGTGCATGTTCACGTCCTATAGGGACCATCAGAACAAACCGAATGCGCTGGCCTGCGGACAGGACACCTGCACGCTGGATATCAACGGCGCGGTGAACGTGCTCGCCGATCAGCAGAACAGGCTTGCGCTCGATTTCGACCTGAAGAATTTCGATGTGGTCAATTTTGGAGATCTATCGACGTGCTCCGTGACCATGAAGGTGTCTCCCCTGCGCGCGGGGGATATAGATGCCTTGAGACATCCCCGAGGCCGTCACGGGCCTTGTCTCCGGTCTCTCCACGACGGACCGGACCTTCATGCTCACGCGGGGAAACTCTGCTTTCCGCGTGCTCTATTCGGGGATCGCGACGAGCCGGCAGCCGGGGATCGATGCCTTGCTCCTGCGGGCGCAGGATGACCGGCTGCGGACACGGGTCCTGGCGTCGCAGATCGGTCTCACAAACCATGTCATTACGGCAACGGCACTCTACGTCAAAGTGGAAGGTACTGTCGCGGCGGGCAGCTTGAACACGACCAACCATACGTTCGCGGTGAACTACCGATCGGCAAGGTCGATCGCCGTTGACTACAGCTCGGCGATCGTGAACGGCGTCCTGGCTGAAGGGGGGTGGGTCGAGGTGAAATTATACGGCTTTGACGGCACCAGCTTCCTTGCCGGAAAAGCGGATGTTCAGGCGAGCGAGACAGAGACCGACAATTGACCCGATCGGGTTTGATCGGCCGAGGGTAGCATAAGGCTGTTCAGGGTCAGGCGTGATCGGCAGTTGACTGTCGGGCATATGCACTGCTCGGATCTGTGAACGCATGAAGGCCGGAGAGCGATCCTCTCCTGCCTTTCTTTGTTTCGGGGTCAGAAATCAAGCTTCTCCCGTCCCTCACCGCAGACCCTGCTGCCATGAAGAAGTGCCAATGGGTCCCCCGTGGTATAATAAAATAGAGAAGATTCATCCTGTATGAACGAAAGGAGGCGGCCCATGATACGAGTTCGTGATCCCGGGAGCATTTACCAGATCGACGGAGAGATCGAGAACGGCAGCTTCCACGGCAGATGGCATTTTTCCTTCGGCGATTACTTTGATCGGCAATTCAGGGATTTCGGCGGGCTGCGCGTCTTCAACGACGATACGCTGACCCCCGGCGCCGTATGGCCGCTCCACCCCCATGAGGACAACGAGGTCGTCACCTACGTTGCCGGCGGGGAATTCCGCCATGCCGACGAACACGGCAAGGGCGGCGTTCTCAAGAGAGGATGGGTGCAGCATACCACGGTGGGCCGCGGGATGTGGCACTCGGAGATCAACAACCGCCGGGACGAACCGATGCGGTTCATCCAGATGTGGTTCTATCCGTCACGGCGGGGTCTTGAGCCCGCCGTGGAACAGAAGGCGGTGGAGCCGAAGGAGCGGTTCAACACGTTCCTGACTCTCGTCTCGAACACCGTCCCCGGAGCGCTCAGGATTGTCTCGGACGCAGCGGTCTCGTCATCGTTCCTGGAGAAGGGACACGAGGCGACCCATCGGGTGGTCCCGGGATGGGGCGCCTATCTCTATGTCCTCGAGGGAGGACCGGTGCTGGTGAACGGGAAGCGGGCCCCGGCCCTCGCGTCGGTCATGATCACCGACGAACGGGAGTTCACGGTCCGGGCCGAGGACGGCGCGGAACTGCTGCTGGTGGACGTGAAGATGGAGTGATGGCAGCGGCAGGGAAGTCCGCAAGGGACCGGCCGCCGCAGGGAACTGCGCTTCCCTGAAATCTGCCGCGGAAGAAAACCGTATAACCGAAGCAGCGACAAGCATCTGAAAGTGGCGATCATCTACACAACCGACCCGGGCGCGCGGCATCGAGCAACATTAAACAGAAGGCCGCAGGAATCGCGATCCTTTCATCCCCTGTCCGCCATCTGCCGCATCCGGCGGTCAGATACCGGAACCCTGTTGATCACCACCGGAATTATTTCAACGAAAAAAAGACCATAAAAATTGTGGGAATATTGGGAGAGCTGATGTAAAATGTTAACAACAATGGTGGTTCGACGCGCTGCGGAGCGCTCTCGACCAACAATGCCCGTTCTTCATCATCCTGGAACTCTGCATCGTGCCGGCACTTCCGGTGGCTGTCTCACTCCTGGGGGGGTATGAAAAAAATCATAATTAGCGACGACATCAAGCAGAAGATCGACCTTGATCTCCTCGAGGAACTGTCCGACTTCGAGGTGCTCACGGCATATTCGAAAGCCGACATCCTGAGGATCCACCGCAAGGAAAAGGCTGCCGTCATCATCACCGAGCTTTACGGCGCGGGCATGAACGCCAAGCAGTTCTGCGACCAGATCCGCAATGACGAAACGCTGCGGGACGTTTCGATCATCCTGTGCTGCCGCGACAACGAGGTGGAGCGCAAGGAGGCCGCGCAGTGCAGGGCCAATGCCGTCATGCCGCTCCCTCTTAACGGGTCCGCATTTCGCCAGCTGGTCCACGAGTTCCTGAACATTCCCAGCCGCGGCCGGTACCACGCACAGTTTCGCGCACGCACCAGCGGGACCGTGAGTACGTCCATCGACTGCAGCACGGAGAACATCAGCGTGACGGGCATGCTGATCAAGGCCGATGCCGAACTGCGCCGGGGAGACCTGCTGCAATATTCTCTCGACCTGGCCTCCGCAAGTCCCTTCTCGATCCAGGCAGAGGTCGTGAGGAACGATCGGGGCCGCTACGGCGTCCGGTTCTCCCGAATTGATCCCGCAGCGCTACGCGCAATTGAGGTCCTCGTCAGCCGGAACGCATCCGCCCGATAACGAGAACGGCGTCCGGGGCGATGCTCAGCTTCAAGCGCTTTTTTCGGCTCCAGATCTTTTTTCCTAGCGGATGTTCATCCTTTGTCGATGCAGTCCGTCTCCTTATTTGACTCCCTCCCTGTTGTCTGATATCTTGTCAGCCATGGAACGCCGACGCGGCATCGATAGCCGGCGCCTGATACGATGATCCCTCTCTGGCTCAAGATCACCTACACGCTTTTCGCGGTCCTGACGGTCGCGGTCTATGCTGTCAAGTACCCGCCCGGGAACTTCCTGTGGTTCTCGGACATCGCTCTGGTGCTGACGGTGCCCGCGCTATGGCTCGAGAGCGGCCTGCTTGCGGGCATGATGGCGGTCGGGGTGCTGATCCCCGAGGCCTTCTGGAACATCGGTTACTTCGGGCGGCTTCTTACGGGGAAACGGATGTCGGGGCTGACGGACTATATGTTCGATGCGAACAAACCGCTGTATCTCCGGGCACTTTCGCTGTTCCATGTGTTCCTGCCCCTCCTGCTTGTTTGGATGGTCGCCCGGCTCGGGTACGCTTCGCAGGCGCTGCCCGCACAGACGGTCCTTGCCTGGATCGTGCTGCCGCTGACCTACTGGGTGACCGATCCGGCCTTGAACGTGAACTGGGTGTTCGGCCGCCCGGACAACGGCCGGCGGCGACGGATGCCGGCGCTTGTCCACCTGGGCCTGCTGATGGTCGGCTTCCCGGTGCTGGTGTACCTGCCGACCCATATGATACTGCAGGCGCTGTTCGGGTGAAGGGTCCCGGGACGATCCCGGGGCAGGCTTGAGAGGTCAACGACGGCCGATGGTCATTGCTCTTGCCGTCGCTGTCTGCTATTCTAAAGAGTAAATTTCCCGTGCCCGGGTCGGGCGAGAGGTCATTGACATGAACATCGAGATCTCCGAGAACGAATACCGCGATCTGCTGGATATTGTGCATATTGCCGACGTGATCATGTCCGGTCACCGGCGGGAACCGGACAAGCGCAGCGAACGGCACCGCGTGCTCATCCAGAAACTCTACGGCCTGGCGCGGGGTGAAGGCCTTGACCGGTTGATGCGCCAGGAACCACCTGCGAATGTCTCTGTCCCGACCCCGGAGTTCGAGGAAAACACCCTGGCGCATAGACTGATCGATGAGTTCGGCGACCACCTCTTCTGGGACGAACTGATCTCCCGGCTGTCCGTGCGGGACGCGGCGCAGACCGCCGGCGGGATGGAACACCTCAACGCATTGGGCGAAAGTGAGCGCCAGGCAATGGAAGGACCCATCCGGCAGGGCTATATCGAGGAATTTTCGAAGAACGGCATTGCCAACCTGGTCGTCATCAACAGCTTCGAAATAGGCGGGAATGTGCCGGTCAAAACATCGGACTGAATCGCTGCGTCCGTTCTCCTGGCGCGTAACGTTGGAAGCCCCGTTTTCAAGAACCCCCGCAAACGCCTGTCAGCGCTATATGTCCCGCCATCCCCGGTCTTGACAGCCCGCCACCGCGGCAGTATCATTCATGTAGGATAATATCTATCCTGTTTAACGGCGTCAACCCGGCCTTTACCCGCCATTGTAGGCGGGTATTTGCCGGTCATGACGGACCCCGGAAGGTGATACCATGAAAAAAACGACAGCCGGCCTGCTTATCAAAATAGCACTTATCGTGATCATCATCCTGGCTCTCGGCGCAGGATGAGCGCCGGGCGGAATATCGGCCGCTCAGACGGCTGCAGGGATTGAAGTGGGAAGGAGGGAAAACAACATGGCAACGGCAATAAAACAGACAACAAAACGAATAATAAAGAAGGAATCGATCATCACCCGCATCCTTGATGCGCCGCGAGGAAAGGTGTGGAAGGCATGGACCGATCCGGGATCGGTAAGGTACTGGTGGGGGCCGAAGGACTTCACGGCGCCGCATATCAGCATCGATCTTCGCGTGGGAGGCAGGTTTGTCTACTCCATGCGCGGTGCGGGCCTTGACGGTGCAGTGAAAGATTACTGGAACACCGGTGAACACAAGGAGATCGTGCCTCTGAAGAAGATCGTCACGACCATGAGCTTCGCCGACGAACAGGGCAAGCCCGTTCCGGCCTCTCACTACGGGCTGCCGGGCAAATGGCCGAAGGCGGTTCTGCTGACGGTCGTCTTCGCGGACATCAAGGGCGGGAAGACCAAGCTGACCGTGCGGGAGACAGGCGTCCCGCGTGAGACGGCAGCGCTGTCGCGCCTCGGATGGGAGCAGCAGCTCGACAAGTTCGCCGATGTCCTGGTCCTTCTGTCGGGCCGCACCAGGATCATCGCTGAACCGGGAAAGCAGGAGATCGTCATGAAACGTATCTATGATGCGCCGCGGTCGCTTGTGTTCAAGGCATACACCGATCGGTCGCTCATCCCGCAGTGGTGGGGACCGAGGAGATACTCGACCATCGTCGACAAGCTTGACGCGAAGCCCGGCGGCCTGTGGCGGTTCCTCAACCGCGATAAGGACGGGACCGAGTATGCCTTCCACGGCGCGTATCACGAGCTCGCGGCTCCCGATCGGCTCGTCGCCACCTTCGAGTTCGAAGGCGCGCCGGGGCATGTGTCGCTGGAGACCCTGAAGCTGGAAGAAATCGGCGGCAGGACGATGCTGACCAACGTATCGGTCTTTCAGTCAGTGGCGGACCGCGATGCGATGCTGCAAGGGGGCATGGAGGAAGGGGCATCCGAGACCATGGACCGGCTCGGCGAACTGCTGTCGAAAGCCGTTACAGAAAAGAAAGCAGCATGAACAAGAGGGAGCCGGCGAAAGAAGCCGGACCCGAAGCTGATCGATGCCCGGACGTTTTGCAGCCGGAATGTTCTTGCTGCGGTACGAGCCGGCAGGAAGGAGAAATACCATGGCCAGATCGTCGACAATAGATCGTCCCGCTGCGAAATCTGAACAGCGAGAGCTTGTCATAACCCGGATCTTTGATGCACCGCGCGAGCAAGTGTGGAAAGCCTGGACCGAGCCCGAGGTCTCCAAGCGCTGGTGGGGCCCGAAAGACTTCACAACGCCCGTCAGCACGATTGACCTCCGCATAGGCGGCAAGTACTTATACTGCATGCGCGGAGCAGGACCTGACGGAGTGGTCAAAGACTACTGGGGCACCGGTGTCTATAAGGAGATCGTTCCGCTGAAACGGCTCGTTTATACCGACAGTTTCGCCGATGAGAAGGGCAATGTCGTGCCGGCCACACACTACGGCATGGGCAAGGACTTCCCGCTCGAAATGCTCGTGACGGTTACCTTTGAGGAGTTGGACGGCATCACCACAATGACCCTCCGGCACGCAGGCATCCCCGAGGGCGAGATGGCCGATCTGACCCGGGCCGGCTGGAATGAGTCCTTCGACAAGCTCCGGCAGGAGCTCGCAAAGGGCAGCGTTCAGCGGGCGGCCTGAGAAAGGCCACCACGGGCGAGGAGTGGCGTTCCGCGATGCGGCTGAGTAATAAGCGGTTCGGGACCTTGGGTAGATCGGGGGGTGTCGCGGCTCTTCGCGTGTATGGTGCGGCCGGAGCAGACGCGTTCGAGCGTGGTGAGCATCAATGCGCCGCCCGAGCGGCTATTTGCGCTCATCAACGATCTGCACGGATGGGATGCCTGGTCGCCTGCGAAAAAAGATCCCGCAATGAAGAGACCTAACGCGGCGCTGCACAGGGGAAGACGCAGTGTATGAAGGGGGACGGCAATTGGGAGGCGATCTGCTGCCTGCCGTCCTGTTCCTCGGTACATCATCTCTCTTGCATTTCACAGATACTTATTGTACGCTTTTCAAATAGAAACAACTCCGTACCCCAGGGCGGGCTTCAACAGAAGGAGGATGCCATGGAAAAGGGAAAGAGGGCTGCGGGCATAGGCAGGCGGCAGTTCCTGAAAGTGGGGATGGTCGGGACGGCCTCGGCCATGCTTGGCGGGAGCGCTCTCGCCGATGCGGCGGTGCACTACGCGCAATCGGCGCCCTTTGCCTTTCCCCAGCCGGTCTACCGTACCCTGGGCAGGACGGGCCTTAAGATCTCCGTTGTGAGCTTCGGCGCCATGTTGACGCCCGAGCCGGAGGTGCTCAAGATCGCCTTCGACAACGGAGTGAACTACGTGGACACGGCGCGGAAGTACATGGACGGCAGGAACGAGGAGATCGTCGCCCGGGCGCTCAAGGGGAGGCGCGACAACGTCTACGTGGCGACCAAGACCCTGCCGGGTTCGCGGTCGAAGGACGACATCATACGGGATGTGGAGACGAGCCTCCGGACGCTCGAGACCGACCACGTCGACATCATCCAGCTGCATAATCTTACGGACAAGGACCGCATCTTCGTCCCCGAGACCCGCGAGGCGCTGGCCAGGCTCAAGAAGGACGGGAAGGTCCGCTTCTGCGGGGCAACGACGCACAAGAACCAGCCCGAGGTGCTGAACGCCCTGGTGGACGACAAGGACCGGTTCTTCGACACCTGCCTGGTGGGCTACAATTTCGAAAGCCCCAAAGAGGTCGGTGAGGCCATCAACCGCGCGGCCGGGGCGGGCGTCGGCATCATCGCCATGAAGACCCAGGCGGGCGGCTACAAGACCGGGGCACTCGGCAAGATCAGCCCGCACCAGGCGGCGCTCAAGTGGGCGCTCCAGAACCCGAACGTCACCATGGCCATCCCGGGCATGAAGGACCTTGCCCAGCTCCAGGAGGACATCGCGGTCATGGGCATGCCCTTCCAGTATGCCGACGAGCGGATCCTGCGGCGGTATCACGCGGCCGTGGCCGGCTTCTACTGCGACCTCTGCGGGACCTGCGAGGGCACCTGTCCTCAAGGTGTGGAGATCAGCACCGTCAACCGCTCCCTCATGTACGCCGAAGGATACCGGGACCGCGGGCTCGCGCTGTCCACATACCGGGAGCTCCCGGTCACGGCGTCGGCGGATGCCTGCCTCGATTGTCCCGTCTGCACCGCGCAGTGCGCCAAGGGGCTGAACATCGCTTCGAAGATGGCGCGGGCGCGGGCGGTTCTGGCGTAAGAGTCACAGCCTGCGAACCATTCTTGAGAAACCCTATGAACCCACACGCTGCAGCTGTCGTCGCATTTCTGCTCACCATGATGGCATCGATCCACAGCCAGGCTGCCGGCCATCCAGCGGAAAAGGCGCTGCCCGGCCAGGCATGCGCCGACGGCTGGGTCCTGGACGGGGAGGTGGCGCTCTTCGATAAGGACAGCCTGTTCGACCGCATCAACGGTGAATCGGAGCTCTATTTCCCTTACGGCTTTGAAGTGCTCGCTTATGCACGATACGAGAGCAAGAAGGACCGGTCGATCGCCGTCGATGCCGACGTGTACGCCATGGGTTCGCTGCTCGATGCCTTCGGCATGTTCGCCAAATACCGGAGAAGGGACGCAGCCGACTCCGGCGTCGGCGCCGAAGGAACCATCACTCCGTCGCAGCTTCTTTTCTACCAGGACCGCTATCTCGTCCGGCTCCAGGTCACGGGTGCAGCGACCCTTTCGCAGGAGGTGTTCCTTGCCTGCGCACGGGCCATAGCAAAGAACCTGCCGGGGAACAGGGACCGGCCCAAAGAGCTCGATGCCTTCGCCGTACCTGCCGTCGTTAAGAAGAGCGAACGGTATATCGCCCAAAGCATGCTGGGGTACGACTTCTTTCGCCGGGGCCTAATTGCCGATGCGCTCGTGGACAAGGCGCCGGTGCAGGTCTTCATTGTGCCGGAGCCGTCGCGGGAGGGGGCGCGCAGGACCTATGATCGATACCGCGCCTATCTTAAACAATCGGGGAGCGATGTCCGCGTGACCGAAACAAAAGACCGGGTCCTCTTTGAGGCGGTCGATCCTCTATACGGAACGGTGCTTGTCGAGCTGGCGGGCCGTCACCTTATCGGCGCGGTACGGGTCAAAGACGTCAAGGCGGCAAGACAACTTATAGAGCAGCTGCGGTCACGGGTCGGTCTTGACTGAACCGGCATCTGCGCTGGAGGGATGAACCGATGACGAAAAGAACGGAGTTTTCCTGCGGACTGTGCAGCGGGGTATGGCAGAAGGCGGGCGCGACGAACTGCTGGAGCGCTGATCCGTCGAAACGTCCGGCAAAGCCCGCATACTGCCCGACCCAGGACCACGAGGTAGTGATCAAGGAATGCTTCGATCTGTACCGGGGAGACAGCCAGGACGCGAAGATGGCGAAGGTGGCGGCCAGGGTCGAGGGCCTTTGCTATCAACCGGTCCCGGGCAGCGACGCGGTGAACGCACGGTGGACGCGCGTCGAGGACACGATCGCTTTCGCGAAGCTCATGGGCTATCACAAGATCGGGATCGCCACGTGCATCGGGCTGCTGGACGAAACGAACCGCCTCGCCCTTATCCTGCGGGCCCAGGGATTCACGCCCATAAGCGTCTGCTGCAAGACAGGCAGCATCGACAAGCTGGAGCTCGGGCTGCAGGAGACCGACAAGGTGAGGCCCCGGACCTTCGAACCCGCGTGCAATCCCGTGGCGCAGGCAAAGCTTCTGAACCGGGCAGGGACCGACATGAACTGCATCGTAGGCCTCTGCGTGGGCCATGACATGCTCTTCACGAAATACTCCGACGCTCCGGTGACGACGATCGTCGTGAAGGACCGCGTAACGGGACACAACCCGGTGAGTGTCCTCTATGGCCAGAACTTCTATTACAAACGGCTCCAGCTTCGGCAGGTGGAGGTCGGCGGACAACCAGAGGAGCACAAAGAAAGCCAGCGGGACCTCTAGATCGTTCGATCAAAAGTGTGTACATCAAGCCCGCATCCTAGTATAATGCAGTAGTCGTTCAGGCACAGTCGGAGGCCGGTAAACATCTTCAGCTCGCAGATGACCAACGACCCGGGAAAATCTTATAAGTAAGGAGTAGCCCCTTGGCAAAACCAAATTTCAATTTTCAAAAGCGGCAGAGAGAAATAGCAAAGCAAAAGAAGAACGAGGAAAAAAGGCAGCGCAAACTGGAAAAAGGCGCCGCGAAACCCGCCGAGGACGAGGTGCAGCCCCAGCCTCAAGCGCCGGCGGAGGAAGAGACGAAATAGCGACAAAGAAAGACTGATACAAGGACGGCAACGTTCAGGTAGAAGGACCACAAGTGATCAAATGAACTGGCGAAAGAGGTGATGACACATGGCACAGTCACGGCAGGGAGCAAAAAAGGAAGTCAAGAAGCCGAAGAGCAAGAAGAAGTAACCCCACGAAGGGAGCCCGACGTCGGGAACTTCAGGACTGCCTGTCGCGAGCGTCCTGAATCCGGTCGGGTCATGATGGATCGGCTTTATACAACGAATGGCCGGCAGGATGTCTTTCCTGCCGGTTTTGTTTTACCCATGCCCGGCCAACGGATCATTTGAACATCCTCTGGAACAGGCCGCCTTTCTTCTCTTCCTCTTCCCGCTTCTGCCTGATGAAATCCAGGCCTTTGAGCGATGTCCTGTTCTTCGGGTTCAGCCGCAGGGCCTTGTTGAACTCCGACTCCGCGAGGTTCACGAGCCCTTCATCGAGCAGCATCTGGCCCTTGAGCGCATAGGCAATGGCAAGCTTCTCCCACTGCAGGGACCGGTTGACCAGGTCCTTCGCCTTTTTAATGGCCGCTCCGTTCCCCTTGTTGGCGGGATTGTGATAGAGGGCGATCGCAAGGTATACCTGGTATTCCGGCTTGTCGGGATTGAGGTTGAGGCAGGTCGTGAAGGTCTTTTCGGCGCTGTCGTACTGGCCCTTTTCCAGCAGGACCTTTCCGGACTGGTACTGGACCTTTTCGAAGAACTTCTTCTCCTCTTCCCCGGTCGGGACCTTCGAGGCGAGGATGTCGTCATAGTTCTCCTTGGAAACGACATCGGACAGAGTGGTGTAGGCGTTCGAAATGCGGGACAGGAACTCTTCAGCCAGCTCCATGACCTCGCCGGTGCTGGCGAAGAACTTCTCCGGGCCGTAGGTCCGGGTGAGCTCGAAATACGCCTGCTTCAGCTTCTCGAAGGAAAAGGTCTTCGCCGTCATTCCGAATATCTCGTAATAGTTCTTGTCCCTGATAGTTTCCCACTGGTGCTTCAACCGCTCCTCGAGGTCCGAGAGTCCTCCCGCTTCCACGGCGGCGGTCGCGGGCTCCGGCAGGATCTCCAGCTGCTCGATCTCTTCGGCAAGTTCGCTCAGTTCGTCCCCCAGGTCCTCGAAAGTCTCCGCCTCCCGTTCCGGCTGCCGCTGCTTCCGCTCACGGATAGGAAAGGGCGGTGCAAGAGCCGAACGTTTCGGCCCTGTGCCATAGGAGAGGAGCCTCAGGTAATCCAGGGTGTACAGCACGACGGCGGCATCAACGGTATCAAAGGAGCTGACGATGCCTGAGCAGGTCGACAGGCTATTGATCAGATCGAACAGCTCTGTCCCCGGGAAATCGTCCACCAGATGGTTCTGGTATTCGTAGAATTCCCTGTTCTTGCCGGCGTAGAGGTTTCCTTTTTCCTTGAGGAAGGCGTTCAGGCGGTCGGGGGGCAAGTGGGCCCTGAATCCCTGGTAAAAGATCGAGGGCATGAAGGCTTCAGCAGCCGGGAAGGTCCTGGCGACGGACGGTCCCCATTCAAAAAGCACCGAACCCGTCCGCCAAGAGAAGCATTCGATCAACCGGTCGTGAAGGAAGTTCCTGTTCTCGTCCTGAAACCGATGGGGTGTCAGGCATCCCATTTTTATGAACAGGTCACGCGGGTCCGGTCCGGCCTTCACCCGTCGTTCTTCATACGCCCGCAGTTCGGCTGCATTGATCAGATTCTTGCTCGCAAGGTAGTGGCCGAAGTCATCATCAGCGGGCGGAAGATCCAGCTCGACAGCCGCCCCGTCGATGAAGGCAATCCGCCTTTTCACGGACCCCCGTTCCACCGTCAAAGACCCTGTTCCCCGCTTGAGCATGAGATAGAGAAGGATCTGCTCAAAGGGGGTCTTTTCCAGGTCTCCTTTGATGGCCTGCGGCAGCGCTGG
>JAGVOT010000131.1 GCA_020052615.1 Nitrospirota bacterium
ATGCCCTCACCCTGCTTGTTCAGGTCGCCTTCGATCTGGAGCGCCGGAAACTTGTTCGGCACGACGCGGAGGCGCCAGCCCGGCCCGTTGGGCTGGCCGCTCTCGCGGTAGGCGAGGACCTCGCGGGGTGTGGTGCGTTCATTGCCGGCGCAGAAGGGGCAGAACCCGCCCCGCTTCCTGGCACGCTGGTCGGCGAATTCCGCCGGCCGTTTGCCGCGGTCCGATGAGATGATCACCCAGCGGCCGGTGATGGGGTCTTTCCGTAATTCAGGCATGTAGGCTCCTCGGCTTGTTTCCTATGGTGATGAAGTGTGCAGGAACAGCCCTAATTATAACGTTCCGGCACCTGCTTGTCAAAACAACTTACCATCGGGGGCCAGAGATATTTCGGTTTGCTTTTGCACGAATTTGAGATACTATTCGACTATGCCGCCAAGAAAGGTAGAAAGGCTCTCATCAACGATCGAGAAGATCCTGCGCGACCGCGGATGGGGGACAAAGCTCAAAGAGTACCGCATCTACGGCATATGGGAGAAGGCTGTGGGCAAGGGCATTGCCCGGCATGCACGGCCGGCAGGCATGCGGGGGAAGAAGCTTGCGGTCCTGGTGGACAGCAGCGCCTGGATGCAGCAGCTTTCACTCTTGAAGCCGGAGATCATCGGAAGGGTCAACCAGCACCTCCGCGAGGACGCCGTCGAGAGCATCTCGCTCAAGCTTGGCGAGTTCGAGCCATCGGCGGTCCAGCGCGACGAGTACCGGCCGGCTGCCGGCACACTGGGGCCGGAGGAACAGATACGGATCGACAAGTGCGTCGCGGAAATTGCCGATCCGCAAACACGGGAATCATTGCGCCATTTGATGGAAAGGGACTTTTTGAACAAGAAGATGAAACGGAAATAAACCTGCGAACTTCTGGAACGGCGTTCTCTCGCAAAGCCGCCAAGCACGCAAAGAAAGACACGGCAGAAGTATTGAAAAGTCGCAGTATCGGGATGCGAAAACTTGAGCGCTTGTTCTTGTTTTCATTCTCCTGTCACGTCTTGCGTTCCTTGTAAGGTTGTGCTTTCTTTGCGCCTTTGCGTCTTTGCGAGAAAAGTGCTTTTTTTTCTTCTCTATTATTATTTTTCTATTCCGTATATCTCCCGCATCTCTTTCGTATACCCTCCGCCCGGTTCATGGACGATCAAGGGCGGAAGGACCTCAAGCCCGCTCCCGCCTTCTTTCACCGATTCCAGCAACGCCAGTGACGCAGGTCTGTCCCCGTAAGGATGCACCAGGCGGAGCCGCTTGGGTTCCAGCTTCCGCCGCTCCATCAGGGCTACCAGCTCAGCCAGCCTCGCTGCAGGGAAAACGAGACAATACTTTCCCCCGTTCTTCAGAAAACGGTGCAGGTTCAGCCAGGATGGGAGAGATGCTGCACGATCGTGCCGGGCGATCTGCCGGCCGGCATGGGGCGAGGCCCTGCCCGTGCCTTCCTTGATATAGGGCGGATTGGCGACGATGGCGCTGAAGGAACCGCGAACAAGCGATCCGCTCAATCTCCGGAGGTCCTGCGCCAGCACGGTCGTTCTGTCTTCGAGGGAGTTGTTCGTGATGTTCCGCTCACAAAGTTCCGCGAGCTGCGGCTGGACCTCCACAGCGGTGAAGTTTGCGCGCCGGTGTTTCTTCGCCAGGAGGATCGAGATGATCCCGGTCCCGGCTCCCGGTTCGAGTACGCGCTCTTTTGGTTTGATGCGGCAGAAGTCGGCAAGAAGGATGCTGTCGAGGGTGAAGCGGTGGCCCTTCGCGGGCTGAACGACCTGTACAACGCCGGTACCGCGGAGGGAGATAGCGTCCCGCGTGGCTTCCGTCACAGGATCTTTTCTCCCATGTCCGCGGGGACCCGCTTGATCTTGCCGTGGGGATCAACGCACACGAGCCGGGCCTGGGCCTCGGCAATGAGACGCCCCGAGGCCTTGTCGGTCATTGCGTGGCTGAAGAGGAGGGAGGTGCGGGTCTTTTCGGCGATCCAGGTCTTGACCACGATCGTTTCGCCCAGACGGGCGGAGGAGCGGTAGTCGATCTCTGCGCGGACCACGACAAAGACCGTTCCCCGGTCGGCAAGCTCGCTCACCACGAAGCCGTGGTCTGCCAGGAACTCCGTGCGGCCGCGCTCCATATATTTAAGGTAATTGGCGTAATAGACCACGTTGCCGCAGTCCGTGTCTTCGTAGTAGATCTTGACATCCATGGTATGGGACATAAGACGGTCTCCGGGACTAAGGAAGGTGTGTAACGTTGGCGGTCACGTCCGCTTCAAAGATACAGAACAACGCAACTGTCGATTGTTACCTTTTTTCTCTTTTTTTTTCTTTACAACGACCCCGGCAGGTAGTATTATCATATTAATTCTTGTTGTAAACATTTTTTATAGTCAAGCCTGAATGGCGACGCTGATGTTGACCAGCCGGCAGAAACGTACCATTAAGCGCAACCGAGGTCAAGTTCATTTTTTTTCAAGCCAACAGTTCTATCCAGCACCTAGCCATCTCATTGTCGTAAAAGGAGAGAAAGATCATGAAGACATGCCGATCGTTGTTGCTGTTGCTACTTGTCGTATCCGCATTCCTGGCGTTATCCAGCGCAGCCGACGCCTCTGATATATCCGGCACGGTGAACTACTACGGGGCCAAGACCGGACGTATTTACGTCACGCTCAGCAGCCAATATAATTCGAGCCAGTCATACGGCGTGAGCATCGCATCGTCAGGCACCTACACCATTCGGGGCGTTCCTGAAGGGGGCTACACCCTGAGGGCGTATCTCGATGCGGTCGGCAACCGCGAGCCTCACCCCTCTGATCCGGCTTTCAGCGACGACTCGATATATGTGCCGGCCAACGATGTTTCGGGTGTAAACATCACTCTGGACGATGCCTCTCCGGCAGCGCCGCAGCCACCGGCATCTCTCAGTGTCGTCCCGAGCGACGGTTCTGCCCTCCTCCTGTGGGAACCGCAGCGGGATCAGAACGGCGTGCACGGCTCGGATACCTTTGATCTCTACTGGAGCACCAATCCCTCGTTCCTGTCCGCGTGGCCGACGATATCGGCGGACGGCAGCATTACGGGCATCAAGTCCAGTGATAACGACAATGGGTATTTCCACACCAGCCTCACCAACGAACAGACATACTATTATCTCATGACCGGAACGACGGGAACCCTCGTCAGCACCGGGACCGTGACCGCGGTGATGACGCCGGCCGCACCGGTCGGCGGTTATGAGGTCAGCGGCACGATCACGGCCTCGGGATTCGATCCTTCCGGTTCGACGCTCTATGCTATCCTGTACAGCGACACGGACGGGGTCTTCTATTCCATCATCAACAATCCGATCTCTTCACAGACCTTTACGATTGCCGGCGTTCAGGACGGAACGTTCTTCGTGTATCCCATCTATGACATGAACGGCAACGGCCTCTTAGACATGGGCGACGTCAGACCGAGTGATGGCGGAGCGCCGGCGCAGGTGACGGTCAGCGGTTCCAGCATGAGCGGCGTCGACGCGACGTTGACCGCCGCCGCGGGCTCTGCCATGGCCGGCACTTCCCATTGGAAGCGGGACAACGGGTGCAGTGAAGGGTACAACATCAACTTGCGGGCTGAGGACGGTCTGAAGATCATTGCGAACGTTGCGCTCACGAGTGCTCCTACGAACTCCGCTGGCATCAACGGTCCTATCGACCTGGCCCCGAACAGCTGGGGCGAATTCTATTATTATACACAGACGGGACGGCCCGCGGTCGGCGACAGCTTCGATTTCGCTGTGGAGTATGTCGACGGGTCAACGGAAACGCTGAACGCCCAGGTCACGGCGGTGCTCGACGACTTCGCGGGCGCGGGATCGCCCGTGGGTGTGATCGCGAATGAGCCGACGCCCACGTTCACCTGGAGCGCGCCGCCGTCGTCGCCTGCGTACAATTATACCTACCAGCTCTATCTGTACGGCGATAACACGAATTGGGACATGTGGGACATGCCCTCTTCGCAGCTCTCCGCGGTCTACAACGAGAACGGCGAGGCATATCCGTCCACGCTTGGCAGCAACGCGTCCTATGACTGGACGATAACCCTCCGCGACGACGACGGCAACGAGGCGCAGACCCAGGTCAATTTCGGTATGGGTAGCGGCATTTCAGGCACGGTTACCGATGGCGGCGCGGGCATCGCGTGCGCACGGGTGGAGATCTCCACCACGTCGCAGAGCAACGGCATTGCCTCAGCAATGACGAACCCGGACGGCACCTATGCGGTCGGCGGCATCGGCGCGGGATCGTATAAGGTCCGTTTCGACGGATCCCAGGCAGGGTATATCAGCCAGTATTACAGCAGCAAGACCGACTGGACGAACGCCGACACGGTGCCGGTGCTTTCCGGTCAGGTAACGCCGGGCATCGACGCGGTCCTCGATCAGGCAGGCAGCATTACGGGCCAGGTGACCAACGGTACGTCTGGTCTTCCCTATGCGTGGGTTGGAGTGTTCGATGTGCCGGCAGGCAATCAGATAGCAGGCGAAACTACGGATGAAAATGGCAACTACACGATCGGAGGGCTTCCAACGGGGACCTACAAAGTCGCGTTCGGCGGCATAGACGGCTATGCGTCCGAATGGTACGATAATGCGTCGAACGAGAGCTCGGCTACGCCTGTGTCCGTTACGGCAGGATCCGACACGTCGGGCATCGATGCCGTCCTCTCGGCCGGCGCCAGCATTTCCGGCACTGTGACCGATGGAACGAACGGGATCCAGTACATCTATGCCAGCGCCTGCTTCTGGGACGCGGGACAACAGATGTGCACCGCGTATTATAACGCGACGACCGACAGCAGCGGGAATTATGCCATCAACGGGCTGCAGGCCGGCCAGTACAAGGTATATTTCGACGGCCAGAGCGGACATACGAGTGAGTGGTACGACAGCGCAACGGATATGAATTCCGCGACCCTGATCGGGGTAAGCACCGGCGAGACGGTCAGCGGGATCAATGCCGCGCTAACGCCGGCCGGCTCCATATTCGGTCAGGTTACGTCGGACGGATCGGCAGGGATCGCGAACGTCTTTATTTCCGTCTGCCAATACGACGGGCCGACCAGGCAGGATTGCCAATACGGCTTCCCGGGAGGGATGACCGACGCAACGGGATACTATACCCTTGGCGGGTTGCCTGCGGGCCAGTATGAGGTCCATTTCGATGCATCGACCACGGGCTACGCCAGCGAATGGTACAATGATTCGCCTGACCAAACCAGTTCCACCCTTGTATCGGTCGTCGCCGGGAGCCAGACCGACGGGATCGATGCGGTGCTGGTGCAGGGCGGGGGCATCGGTGGCCGGGTGACCGCCGGCGCGAACGGCATCGCGAATGCCTGCGTCAATGTGCAGGATCCGGTGTCCGGAAACAACATCAGAGGCGGCTGGACCGATCCGGGCGGGTATTACGCGATAAACAGCATCCCGGCGGGGAACTACAAGGTGTACTTCGGCTGTGCTGAAGGGTCAGGATATACGGGAGAATTCTATAACGACAAACAGACCTTCGAGACCGCCGACCTCGTGGCCATCACGGGCGGTGCGACGCTGACGAACATCGATGCGGCGCTCAGCGCAGTCGCAGCGTCGCAGCAGTCGAAGATCGGGGTGTTCCGCGGGGACGGCCAGTGGCTCCTTGATTTGAATGGAAACCGCGAGTGGGATGCAGGCGATGCATCCGCTCATTTCGGCATGACCGGCGACATGCCGGTGACGGGCGACTGGAACGGCGACGGGTTGACGGACCCGGGCGTGTTCCGGCCGGCAGGCAACTGGTGGTATCTGGACTCGAATGGAAACGGGATCTGGGAGCCCGGCATTGACGCTGCGTTCAAGTTCGGCATGGCAGGTGACGTGCCGGTGACAGGGGACTGGAACGGTGACGGCACGACCGATATCGGGGTCTTCCGCGGGAACGGTCTCTGGGCTCTGGATGCCGACGGTTCGCGGACCTGGAATGCCGGCGATGTGACCTTCCGCTTCGGCATGACGGGTGACAATCCGGTGACGGGTGACTGGAACGGTGACGGAACGACCGATGTTGCCGTGTACCGCGGGAACGGCTTCTGGGCTCTGGATGCCGACGGTTCGCGGACTTGGAACGCCGGCGACGTGAGCCTCACCTTCGGCATGGCCGGTGACACGCCGGTGACGGGCGACTGGAACAACGACGGGATCACGGACATTGGCGTGTTCCGCGGGAACGGTATGTGGGCGCTGGACGCCGACGGCTCGCGAAGCTGGAATGCAGGCGATCTGAGCTTCCGGTTCGGCATGACCGGCGACAAGCCGGTGAGCGGAAAACAGGGCGTGGGCGGTGGCGGGACTCCTCCGCCGCCTCCGGGGCCGTAACATTAACATAAGATAAGAGCCGTTGTCCTGTTCATCCGGGCGGCGGTAAAAAGGGAGTGACATCAGGGTGTGCCTTATGCGCGAGCAGGGGCACACCCTTTTTTCTTAAGGCGGGCGTATACCGCGCGGGGGCAACGGGACCTGGTTCATCGACGCTGATGGCTACCAGGCTTGGGATGGGACCCTCAAGTTCGGGATCGCGGGGGATACGCCCGTGAGCGGCCGCCAGGATGGCGGGAGCAGAGCAGCGGTCATTTGACGGGATCGGAACATTAGGCCGGAGGCCCCCGGGAGCCTCCGGCCTTCTTATGCCTTCAGGATCTTCTCCGCCGCGATCTCCGCTTCGTGCACGCAGTCGCCGATGCCGATGCCCTTGTAGGAACAGCCGATGAGGTGGAGCCCCGGATGCAGGGCGACCCTGCGGTCGATCAGCGCCATCCGGTCAAGGTGGCCCACGGTGAACTTGGGCATGCCCTTGAACCACCGGTATGCCTTGGCAAAGGCGGGGGACGCCTTCAGGCCGAGGATGGTGTCCAGCTCCTCGAGCACTGCCGCGGTCAGGGCCGCGTCGTCGAGATCATGCACCAGCTCCTCATGGTGTCCGCCGCCCACGAACGCCCGGAGCATGATGGTGTCGTCCGGCGCGCGATGGGACCACTTGATGGAGCTGTACGTCGAGGCGTTGATCCTGCGGTTCTCCACTTTCGGCACGATGAAGCCGAAACCCCGGAGCGGCACCTTGACGTCCTCGCGTTTGAACGCCACGGTGACGGTCCCTGACGAGGACCACTGGATCGCGTTCATCTGGGTCGCGAGGTTCGCATTGAAGCCCTTGATCATGTTCGCGGAGTCGTACGCGGCCGTGCCGAGGACCACATGGTCCGCGCGAAGCTCTTCGCCCGTTGTCAGGAACACGGACCATTCCTTGCCGCGGGGCTCCACTGCCCGGACCGATGCGCCGAGCCTGATGGAGTCCTTTCCGATGAATGCCTCGCAGGCCTTCGGAAGGGTCTCCATGCCGCTTTTGAAGCTCATGAAATAGGTCATGACTGGCTGGCCCGGCCTGGGCGGAGGGCCGCTCAAGGTCGCCTGGGGGCGGTTCTTCAGGGCCGCCAGCATGCCGAGGATGAGGCTCCCGCTCTTCTGCTCCATCTGGACGAAGCGCGGGAACGTGGCCAGGACGCTCATGTTGTCGGGATTGGACGTGTGGATGCCGGCGACGAGGGGCTCGGCGATCTTGTCGAGGCATTCCCGACCGAGTCTGCGGGTGACGAAGGAGGCGAGGCTTTCATCGCCCTGCTGTTTGCGGCGCGGCATGAAGACCTCCATGCCCATGCGCAGCTTCCCCGGCCAGGAGATGAGGTGCGACTTGGCCATGGGCCAGAACGAGGTCGGCACCATCAGCATCACACCTTCCGGGAGGGAGTGCAGGCGTCTGCCGGAATAGATGTAGGTTCCCTTGAACGTGTCGTTGGACGGCAGCATCTCCGATTCGAGGCCGAGTTGCCTTGCCAGGTTCACGGTCCAGACCTTTTCGGGCAGGAAACTGTCGGGTCCGGCTTCCACAACGTAATCGCCGATGCGCTCCGTCAGGATCTTGCCGCCGATGCGCTCGTTCTTCTCAAGCAGAAGGACGTCCACGACCTTCCCATGGGCCTTGGCGCCGGCCTTGAGGTGGACCGCCGCGGCAAGACCGGCGATCCCGCCGCCGATGATGATGACTTTAGGCATAGATTCCTTTTTATCTCGCAGAGACGCAGAGAACGCAGAGAAAAATCAGAGGCAGGGTGAGAAGCGAATTTCACGGATGACATTGATGCGTTCACTTCGCATTCCGCATTCCGCATTCCGCACTGCTTTAGGATTATCCGTTCAGGTACTCGGTGATCTTCTCCCGAAGCGTCCTGAATATCCACTCGAACTTCGCGTCGTCCGACTCGAGCAGGGTTACGCGGAAGCCCTGAAGGCCGCAATTGAACCCCGTGAGCGGCACGACGCAGATGCCGGTCGCCGCCAGCAGGTAATAGACGAACCGTTTGTCGAGAGCGACGTTCTTCACGAGACGTTCGACCTTTTCTTGCGCCTTTACATTGGGAACCTTCAACTTCTGGTTCGGTGTGAGCGCGTTCTCCCGGAACATGACGGTAAAGTAGAAGGCGCCGTTCGGCTGGTTCACCAGGACGCCTTTGATGTCCTTCAGGAGCGTGTAGGCGAGACGGGAGCGCTTTTCGTAAATGGCGTTGCGGTTCGCGATATGCCCGTCATAGCGGCTGTTTCCCATGATCTCGGGGATGACCCGCTGAGGCAGCGTGGTGGAGCATACTTCGAGCATCTTGTCGTCCAGAATGCTCTTGATGTATTTGGCGAAGACGGGGTCCTTGTCGGCGTTGTAGACCTCGATCCAGCCGCACCGCGCGCCGGGCCAGGGGAGTTCCTTGGAGATGCCCTTCATGGAGATGCCGCAGACGCCGTTGATCACGTCGGCGAGGGGAACCGCCTTCTTGCCGTTGTACGTGAGGTTGATGTAGATCTCGTCGCAGACAATGAACAGGTCGTATTCCTTCGCAATGACGACGATCTCCTCCAGGATCTCCTTCGGATAGACGGCGCCCGTGGGATTGTCCGGATTGATGAGCAGGATGCCGGAAATGGAGGGATTGTATTTCACCTTCATCCGGAGGTCGTTCACATCGGGGTACCAGAGGTTCGACGGATCAAGATTGTAGGAGATGTACTCCGAACCGGCATGCGATGCCTCTGCCGAGGAATGGGTGCTGTACGCCGGACTCGGCCCGATGACGCGGTATTCCTTCCGCAGCTGGCCGTAGATCTTGCTGATCGCGTCGCCGAGCCCGTTAAAGAAGATGATATCCTCTTTCGTGATCTTGACGCCCCCGCTCCGGTTCGCCCGCTGGGCGAGGAACTCCCGCGTGGCATCGAGGCCCTTGGTGGGGGAATAGGCGTACGTCAAGTCCTCCTTCATCGAGTTGATGATGAGGTCCTTGATCCAGCCGGGAAGCTTTTCGCCCTTTTGCACGGGGTCTCCGATGTTCTCCCAGGTGATATCGACGCCCATCTGCTGGAAGTCCTTGGCGACGGCCACGATCTCCCGGATCTCGTACTTCAGTTCATCGGCACCTAATGATACGATATTGTTTCTCATGGTCTATCTCCGAAAGCCTGCAAGCATGCCAGCCTGTAAGCTGAGTGAATCCAGGAACGATTAGTACTGCCGTAAGGTTCGAAGCTCCCTGTAGCAGGCCACAGGGAGCTTCAATTACCGCGCCTTCCGTACAACATCCGCCAGCGCTTTGATGAAGATCGGCGATACGTTCAGCGATTCCGACCGTTCAAAGGTGAGGCCCAGCTTTTCCGCGTGCCGGCGGTGTACAATATCGATGTCGTAGAGCGTTTCCAGATGATCGCAGGTGAAGCCAAGGGGGACCTCGAGCACGAACTCGCCCTTCTTTTCAGCCGCGATCATGTCGAGGATCGTTTCCACATCAGGTTCGAGCCATGGCTCCGTTGAACGGGCGCCCTTGCTCTGCCAGGCGACATACCAGCGGGTCAGCGCCATGCGCTTCGCAATGCTCTGGGCCGTCTCCTCGATCTGCTTCCGGTAGGGATCGCCTGCCTGGATATAGCGGAGCGGGATGCTGTGGCTGGTAAAGATCACGGCGGCATGGCGCCGCACGGACTCCCGGTGGCGTTTCAGACCATGGAATATCCGCTCCTGCCAGGCTTCAATGAACAAAGGGTTGTCGTGCCAGCTCGGGATGAAGAGCGGGCAGGTCTCGCCGCTGCCCAGCCCGTCACAGGCGCTTTTATACGCGCCGGTCGTGACCTCGGTCGAAAAAGGCGACATGGAGAGCGCGATCACGCGCTGCGCGCCGTCCTTGATGGCCCGGTCGAAGGCTTCCGCCACGGTGGGCCCTGAATACCGGAAACCCTCATAGGTCCGGTAGCCGTCACCGAGCTCTCGCTCCAGGGCCTCTGCCTGGTCCTTCACCAGGGCCGGCAGCGGTGACTTGCCGCCGATGAGCTGGTACCGCTCTTTGACCGCCGCTACGACAGGCGCAGGCGCGGGCCTGCCCATGAAGGCCTCCATGAAGGGGCCCACCTCGTCGAGGCTGCGGGGCCCGCCGAGGGCTATGAGTATGACAGCAGTGTGGGACATAGGAAGTTTGGTCGTGAAACAGTCTAACAGCAGTCAAGATGCGGTCATGAATCAGTCAAAGGGCGGTCGGATTACCGGAATCTGACTATCGAACGCAGCATGACTGCTTTTCGACTGACTTCTGACTATCTTTTGCTCATCTCATGGGTTGCGTTGATGAACTCGGCGGCGTTCTCGAGGGGCGTCTGCTGCAGGATGCCGTGGCCCAGGTTCATGATGTGGCCGTTCCTTCCTTCCGCACGGTCGAGGATCTCCTTCGTCCGCTTCCGGATGAACTCTTTTGAGCCAAAGAGGGAGATCGGGTCGATGTTTCCCTGGACCGCCTTGCCGTACCCGATGCGTTTCCACGCTTCGTCGAGATTGCAGCGCCAGTCGAGGCCGATGACATCACCACCGGCCTCGGCCACCATCTCGAGGAGGTGGGTGGCGCCGTGGGCGAAGTGGATAAGCGGGACGCTCTTCTTGATGCCCGCGATCACGTTCTTCTGGTGCGGCAGTACGAACTCCTTGTAATCCGCCGGCCCGAGCGCGCCGACCCAGGAATCGAAGAGTTGGACCACCTGCACGCCCGTGTCGATCTGTGCGTTCATATAGTTGATGATGACGGCGGTGAGGTGCTCCATGAGCTTGTGCCATGCCTTGGGCTCGGCAAACATCATGGTCTTGGCGTGCTCGTAGTTCCTCGATCCTCCGCCCTCGATGATATAGCTTGCCAAGGTGAACGGAGCGCCGGAGAAGCCGATGAGCGGCACCTTGCCGTCGAGCTCTTTCAGAACGAGCCTGATCGCCTTCATGAGATAGTCGATCTGCGTTGCCGCGTCGATGGGCCTGAGCTTCTGCACGTCAGCCAGGGAACGGACGGGATTGTGGATCACCGGGCCTTCTCCCTTGGCGAACTCGAGGCCGATGCCCATGGGTTCGAGGGGCAGCAGGATGTCGGCGAAGATGATGGCCGCGTCGATCTCGTAGCGCCGCACCGGCTGGACCGTTACCTCGGCGGCGACCTCCGGCGTCTTGCACATCTCAAGGAAGGTGTGCTTCGCCCGGATCTCACGGTACTCGGGCAGATACCTTCCCGCCTGGCGCATCATCCACACGGGGGTACAGTCCACGGGCTCGCGCCTGCATGCCTTGACAAATCTGTCCGCTCTCGACATCCTCTATCTCCCTGATTACATGAAATAAAAAAGTTTCCCTCGATAAGAAACCCCATAATAGTATTTTGCCGGGGAAAACTCAAGGGAATTTTGCTGATTTTTAGCGGGAATTAATCCTTCCGCCGGAAGGACAATGCCGCGAGGGTGATCATGATCAGGGAGATCGCGGTGACGACGGCGAGGTCGAGCATCAGCGGGAACTCCGGGCCCAGGGGCGGCGTGCCGTTCCGGAGCAGGACGTGCTTGAAGGCGTCGATGCCGTAGGTGAGGGGATTGATCTGGGTCAGATGCCGGAGCGCCGGCGGCATGGACGTGACGGGGTACATGGCGCCAGAGAGGAACAGCATGGGCATGACCAGGAAGTTCATGATGATGTTGAAACCGTCGAAGGAGGTGAGCCGCGCGGCGATCAGGATGCCCATGGACGTGATGCAGAACGAGACAAGGATGGACACGCCGACGACCTCGACGAACTGCAGGAAGGTTATCTGGATGCCGAGGAAGGGGATGAGGACGAGGATGATGACCGCCTGGGCAACGGAAATGAAGGTGCCCGAGATCGCCTTGCCGATGACGATGGATGTCCGCGAGATCGGCGCGACAAGCATCTCCTTCATGAATCCGAACTCACGGTCCCAGACGATGGAGATGGAAGAGAAAATGGACGAGAAGAGGATGGTCATGCCGATCATGCCGGGAAAGATGAACTGGAGATAGGAAAAACCGGCCTGGGGCTTGATGAGCGAGCTCATGCCGTTGCCGACCACGAACAGCCAGAGCACGGGGCGCGCGAGCGTTCCGAGGAGGCGGCTCTTCTCGCGGAAGAACTTGATGAACTCGCGGAGGCAGATGACGTAGATCGGCCGGAACTCGATCATCGCTGAGCCCTCCGGTGGCTGCGGACGAACTCCCGGGTCGTTTCCTTGTCGCCCATCAGGACGTCGTCCCGGATGGTCCTGCCGGTGAGCTTCAGGAACACATCGTTCAGCGTCGGTGTTTGAAGATTTACCGACCTGGTCCGGACCGACAGCCCGTGGATGAGCCGGGGAATGAATTCCTCTCCCCGTTCGACCTCAAGGAAGAGACCGCCGTTCTCCTCTTTAGCCTGGATCCCGAAGGTCTTTTGGATCTCGACGATGGCCTTTGCGTCGTCCTCGGTCACGAGCCGGACGATATCTCCGTGGACCATCTCTTTCAGCTTCACCGGCGTTCCCTCGGCGATGATCTTTCCATGGTCAATGATGGCGATGCGGTCGCAGTTCTCCGCCTCTTCCATATAGTGGGTGGTCATGAAGACGGTGATCTTCTCGCGCTTCCGGAGGGTGTTGATGAACTCCCAGATCGTGTTCCGGGTCTGGGGGTCGAGTCCGAGCGTGGGTTCGTCGAGGAACAGGACCCGGGGGTAGTGCAGGAGCCCGCGGGCTATCTCGAGCCGCCGTTTCATGCCGCCCGAGAAGTTCTTGATGAGGTCGTTCTTCCTGCCCGTCAGCTCCACCACCTCGAGCATCTCGTCGATCCGCTTGCCGGTGAGCGTATGATCCAGATTGTAGAGATAGGCGTGGAATTTCAGGTTCTCATAGGCCGTGAGGCCGGAATCGAGCGTCGTGTCCTGAAAGATGAGACCGATCGAGGCGCGAACCAGGTCCGGCTGGACCACACAGTCATGGCCGGCGATGGCAGCCGAACCTCCCGTGGGCGAGAGCAGGGTGCACAGGATATTGATGGTCGTGGTCTTGCCCGCGCCGTTGGGGCCGAGAAACCCGAACACCTCGCCCTCGTTGACGGCGAAGGAGATGTCGTTCACCGCGGTGAGGTTTTTGAACTGTTTGGTAAGATTGTTGACAGCGATTATATTCATAATGGCTGAGGGTAAGAGGGAAGGAACGTAAGAAGGAAAGATGAATTCGCAGTTCGCTTACCTTCAGTTCTTCCTACCTTCTTTCCTTCTTGATATTTACCATTCCATCCGGTTCTTCGGCACGTACCACTTGTTGAAGTTGTACATGATGCCCAGCGGCGCCACCTCAATGCCCTTGAACCGCTTGTGCACGATGGGGGTAGCGTCCGGTACGTAGAGGAAGGCGTAGGGCTGTTCATCGGCAAGGATCTCATGGATCCGGTAGTAGATCTTTTTTCGCTCCTCGATGCCGAAGACGCGCCTGCCCTGAACGAGCAGGCGGTCCACCTCGGGATTGCTGTAGCCGATGAAATTGTACTCGCCCTTCTTCGTCTTGCTGGAATGCCAGATGTCATAGAGGTCGGGGTCCCGGCTCATGCTCCAACCCAGGATGATGGCGTCGAAGGAGCGCTTGTCGATCTGCTCCAGGAACGCCTGCCACTCCATCACCCGGATATTGGCGTCGATCCCGGCCTTCCTGAAGTTTTGCTGGATGATTTCCGAGGCCTTGATGCGTTCGTTGTTCCCTTGGTTCGTCAGTATCGTGAAGTGGAAGGGCCTTCCGTCCTTCTCCAACACGCCGTCGCCGTTCCTGTCCTTCCAGCCGGCCTCATCGAGCATGCGTTTTGCCCGGTCGGGGTCATAGGGATAGGGTTGCACCGTCGGGTTGTAGGCCCACGAGACATAGGAGAACGGGCCGGTGCAGGGCCGGCCGACGCCCATGAGGACGCCGTCAATGATGCTCTGGCGGTCGATGGCATAGGCAAGGGCCCGGCGGACCTTTTTATCGGCGAAGAGCGGGCTCCTCAGGTTGTAGCCCATGTAGGTGAAGGCGTTCGCCGGGTACCGGTGCTTGTTGTAGTTCTCCTTGATCCTGCGGGTCTCGCTTTTCCGGAGGTACTGGATGGGATTCAGCCCCATGAAGTCCACGCCGCCGGAGAGCAGCTCCTGGAACATGGTGGAGGAATCGGGGATGATGCGGTAGAGGTACTGATCTATGTTCGGCCTGCCTTCGAAGTATCGCTCATTCGCCTCGAGCACGATCTTCTGGCCGGCGATCCATTCCTTGAACTTATAGGGCCCGGTGCCGACGGGCTTGCGGTTGAACTCGTCGGTGTTCAGGTCCCTGCCCGCGAGGATATGTTTGGGGATGACGCCCATGGCCCAGCTTTCGAGGGCCGGCGAGAAGGGCTCCTTATAGATAACGCGGAACGTGTATGTGTCCGGCGCGTCCGCCCGTGCTACGTCCATATACTGGCTGCTGTAGGGAGTGGCGACCTTGGGGTCCATGAGCTTCTGGTACGTGAAGAGGCAGTCTTCGGCGGTGAAGGGGGCGCCATCGTGCCAGACCACGCCCTTCCGCAGATGGAATGTGATCGTTTTGCCGTCGGGCGAGACGGTCCACTTCTCAGCGAGGTCGCCGATGAGCTTGATGTCCTTGTCGTACTTGACGAGCCCGCTGAAGACCTGGTCGTTGATCGTCCCGGACGCGCTGTCGTTGGCGATGATGGGGTTCAGCCGCCGCGCATCGCCAATGGAGCTTACGACAAAGCTGTTGGGGTCCCGCTCGGCCTTCTGGCCGCAGGCGGCGAGCAGGGGCCCCACGATCATGATGAACGGTAAGATTCGGCGCATAGAGAAAAAGAAAGGGTAGGCAATGCCTACCCTGCGAGCTGACGCATGTTCATGCCCTGACTGCTTTCCCGCCGAAATTACTTCTGGGCGGGTGCCGAGGGCGCCGCTGCCGGCGGGGGAAGCTGTATCGGGGCCTGCTGGCTCTGCGCCGGCGGGGTCACGCTCTCCATGATCGAGCTCTTCTTGGCCGAGGTGATGGCCAGGAAGAACGACGTGATCATGAAGATGACGGCTGCTCCGGTGGTAAGCTTCGCCATGAAGCTCTGGGCGCCCCGGGGTCCGAACACCGTGTTCGAAGCGCCGCCGAAGGCCGCGCCGATGTCTGCGCCTTTGCCTTTCTGCAGAAGGACCATCCCGATCAGAATGGTCGAAACGATTACGTGAAGTGACGTGAGCAGGAACCGCATTGCAACTACCTCCTTGGAATTTTACCACTATCGACAAACTGAAAATCTGAATACGGATCTCACGAACGGGACGAATGCAGCGAATGAAGCCGCTCGAACTGATCTACCTGGTCTGTCTTCGTGTAATTCGTCTGCTTCGTGTCATTCGTGGTGCGATCTTGATCTTTGCTGTGTTTCTGTGGTGAAATAATTACTTGAAATTGACAAGCGCCGCGAACGACTCCGGCTTCAGGCTCGCGCCGCCCACCAGTGCGCCATCGATGTCCGGCATCGCCATGAGCGTCGATACGTTCTCCGGCGTCACGCTGCCGCCGTACTGGATGCGGAGACCCTCGGCGATGTCGGCGCTGTAAAGCGCTTTGATCTTCCGCCGGATCAGTGCGTGCACCTCATTGGCCTGTTCGGGTGTCGCTGTCTTTCCGGTGCCGATTGCCCATACCGGTTCGTAGGCGATGACGATCTTCTGCATGTCGCTCGTGGGGATGTCCTTCAGCCCGCCGGTAACCTGGCGGCTGATGATCTCGTTCAACTTGCCCGCTTCGCGTTCGGCAAGGGTCTCACCCACGCACAGGATGGGCAGGAGGCCCTTTTTGAGGGCCTGTCTGACCTTCTTGTTGACGGTCTCGTCGGTCTCGCCGAAATACTGCCGTCGTTCGCTGTGGCCAATAATAACATACCGGCAGCCTAAATCCAACAGCATTTCTGCGGAAATCTCACCGGTGAAGGCGCCCTTGTCCTCCCAATGGAGGTCCTGGGCCGAAAGGGAGACGTTCGTGCCCTTGATCGTTTCCGCTACGGCAGCGAGCGCGGTAAAGGGCGGGCCGAGCACGATGTCCCGGCCCGTTACGCCCGATACGAGCGGGACAAGCTTTCCCGCCAGGTCGCGCGCCTGGGCCGCGGTCATGTTCATCTTCCAGTTTCCGGCGAGGATGGGTCTTCGTTTCGGATTCATGCATTCACCTCGAAGTTACTTTTCCCAATCGATGATCGGGGCGAACAATGGATAACCGGTCTTCAGGGCCTTGCAGGAAGTGCTGGTCAGCCCGGTTCCGGAAGCGCGTATATAGCACGATTTCGCGCGGATGTCGATCAGATACTGGAATGTCGGCGTCGAGATCCAGACGGCCTGCGTCAATTCAGCCGGATAGTTCTTGCTCATGTCGACCATTTCGCCGGCCTTGACCTTCTTCAGGACGTCCTTCACGTCCTCTTTGGTCCAGTCGTTGGCGTGTGCCGCGAACGAGAGCAGGAGGACCTGGGTGACCGTCAGCAGAACGAGTTTTTTCACAGAGACCTCCTCAGCGCGAACGATCATCGCCGGTCAGATGCCTTCCCCCGAGCCGGACCGTCATTCCCGGTCATCGGTCAATGCCGCAAGGCCGGGCAGTTCCTTGCCCTCGAGCAGTTCAAGCGACGCGCCGCCGCCGGTGGAGATGAAGGTGATGCTGTCGGACACGCCGGCCCTGTGCACGGCCACGTCCGTGTCGCCGCCGCCGACGATGGTCGTCGCGTAGGCATCGGCAACGGCACGGGCGATGGCGAAGGTGCCGCGGGAGTAGGCGTCCTTCTCGAACATGCCCATGGGGCCGTTCCAGATGATCGTCTTGGCGTCCTGGATGGCCTCCGCGAACAGACGGACCGTTGCCGGGCCGATATCGAGGCCCACCCATCCCTTCGGGATCTCCTGGGAAGTGACGATCTTGGTCTCGGCGCCGTCGTTCATGTTCTCTGCCACGACAAAATCAACGGGAAGATAGAATTTGACGCCTTTGTCGCGGGCGTTATTTCTGATGCGCATGGCCGTCTCGAGCATATCCGGCTCGACCAGCGAGCTTCCGACCTCGTCTCCCCAGGCCTTGTTGAATGTAAAGGCCATGGCGCCGCCGACGATCACCTTGTCTACTTTATCCTTCAGGTTCTCGATCACGCCGATCTTCCCGGAAACCTTTGCTCCGCCGAGGATCGCAACAAAAGGCCGCACGGGATTGGCAACGGCCTTTTGGAGATAGGTGATCTCCTTCTTCATGAGGAATCCGGCGACCGAGACCTTCACATGCCGGGTGATTCCGAATGTCGAGGCATGGGCGCGGTGGGCCGTGCCGAAGGCGTCGTTCACGTACACGTCGGCGAGGGCGGCGAGCGCCTTCGAGAAGGCCTCGTCGTTCTTCTCCTCCTCGGCATGGAAGCGGAGGTTCTCGAGCAGCAGCACGTCGCCGGGCCGCATGCCTTGCACCGCATGCTCAACGTCCGGGCCGACGCAGTCCTTGGCGAACTGAACGTCCTTGCTCAAGAGGCGCGAGAGCCGCGTGACGACCGGCGCGAGACTGTACTTGGGCGCCGGCTTGCCCTTCGGGCGGCCGAGGTGCGAGGCCAGAATCACCTTCGCGCCGGCGTCGAGCGCGTAGTTGATCGTCGGCAGGGTGGAGCGGATGCGCGTGTCGTCGGTGATGTTGCCGTTCTCGTCGAGCGGTACGTTGAAGTCCGCACGGATGAACACCCGCTTGCCCTTCAGATCGACTTTTTCGATGGTCTTTTTATCCATGAATACGCCCCACCTTCTTAAAGAAATCCTTGCCACAGAGGTCCACCGAGATCACCGACCGATACTTATTCTCTCTGCGTCCTCTGGGTGCTCTGCGGCGAAAAGACGTTACAAGCCTTTCTTCGCCACGAGGATCGCCAGGTCGCGGAGACGGTTCGAATAGCCCCACTCGTTGTCATACCACGAGATCACCTTTACCATGGTCCCTTCCATGACGCTGGTGAGCGCCGCGTCAACAATGGAGGAGTGCGGATTGCCCTTAAAGTCGATCGAGACAAGCGGCTGCTCTTCGTACTGCAGGATGCCCTTGAGCTTGCCTTCGGCGGCCGACTTGAGTGCCGCATTCACTTCTTCTTTTGTGGTCTTCTTCGATACTTCGAACACAACGTCCACAACCGACACGTTCGGCGTGGGTACGCGGAGCGACATGCCGTCGAGCTTGCCCTTCAGTTCCGGCAGCACGAGCGACACTGCTTTGGCAGCGCCCGTCGAGGTCGGGATGATGGACATTGCCGCTGCACGGGCCCTCCGGAGGTCCTTGTGCGGCAGGTCGAGGAGCTTCTGGTCGTTGGTGTAGGAATGGATCGTGTTCATGAGGCCGTGGACGATGCCGAAGTTCTCATGGACCACCTTGGTCATGGGTGCCAGACAATTGGTCGTGCATGACGCGTTCGAGATGATGTGGTGCATCTTGGGATCGTAGGTCTGCTCGTTCACTCCGATCACAAAGGTCGCGTCGGGGTCCTTTGCCGGGGCGGAGATCAGGACCTTCTTGGCGCCCGCGGTGATGTGCTTGCCGGCGCTCGACTTGTCCAGGAAGAGGCCGGTGCACTCCAGGGCGATGTCGATCTTGAGGTCCTTCCAGGGAAGTTCTGCCGGGTCCTTCTTGGCAATGACGGCGATCTCCTTCCCGTCAACGATGATCTTGCCGTCGCCGGCCTTGACGTCATGGTGGAATTCTCCGAAGGTGGAGTCCCATTTCAAAAGATGCGCGAGCGTCTTCGTGTCCGTAAGGTCGTTTATCGCGACGATCTCGATGTCCTTATTGCTCTGCGAAGCGCGGAACACGTTCCTTCCGATACGTCCGAATCCGTTGATAGCAACTCTGACTGCCATGGTAGCCTCCTTAGTAGCGAGAAATTTCAAATTGGAAATTGCACAATAAATATATGTAATCTGCAATCCGACGTCAGCTATTCTAACTTGCTCATCACCAGCCCCGAGAGGAGCTTGGGATAGAAATACGTTGCTTTCTGCGGCATTCGCTCGCCCGCTGTCGCCACGTCCCTCACTTCGGTCACCTTGGTGGGGTTCATCAGGAAAATGACCTCCGCGGTGCCGTCGGCGACCCGGTTAACCGTGTCATCGGCTTCCTTGATATACTCGATGTTCAATCCCAGCTTGTGGGTCTCCATCTTGATCCCCAGGAGCCGGTCGATGATCAGGTGGTGGAGGATAGAAACATCCAGCCGGCGGTACGCCGGTGATCTGCCCGGGATGATGGCGTCCATGTCTGCTTCGTTCCGCAGGGTCAGGAGGTAGTAACTGTGTTCTCCGCGGATCCGCATGCCGAAGGTATGGCCGTGATCGGCCCGATGCGCCATGGTGTCCAGAACGGTCTTGCGGTCCGCGGGCTCGGACCTTTTCGTGAAATCGATGCGTTCTATATTGAAGAACTTGTTCAGGTCCTCTTCGAAGCGCTGCGGCTGGAAATCCGTGAGGTTGAACAATGCGCGGTGCGCCGGCAGGATCACGAGCCCCGGGTCCTCGATCCGGGCGAGGAACATGGGCACGAAGTTGAAGCCCTCCGCGCCGGTGAAGGATCCGGCAGCTTTCCTGCGTTCATTCCGGTAGTTCAGCGCGGTGTCGTAGCGGTGATGGCCGTCGGCAATGAAGATCGGTTTGTCCGCAATATCACGCACGATCGTGTCGATCTCACTCGCAGCTGAAAGCGTCCAGACGCGGTGCACGACGCCGTCGCTGCTTTGCACTTCCCGTTCGGGCTGCCGGGTGATGCTTTCCAGTATAGCACCGATCTTTCCCGTTGCATCGGTGACGAGCGAGTAGATCTGGCTGAAGCCTGCTTTGCAGGACCGGAGGAGGTTCAGCCGGTCGGTCTTGGGTCCCGAGAGCGTTGTTTCATGGGGTTTTATTATGCCCGAATCATAATCCTCGATCCGGACCATACAGATGAAGCCGCGCAGCTTCCGTTGTTTCCTGCCGCTTCCGAACTCCATCTCATAGACATAGATCGCCGGCTCGCTGCCCTGTTTGAGGATGCCGGTTTTAAACCATTCGTCCAGAAGCGCGGCTGCCCGGGTGTAGCGGTTGTCCGTCTCGGTGTCGCCCGGGCTTGCCAGCCCATACTCGAGCCGGATCACGTTATAGGGACTCCTGCGGTACAGGGCCTGCTGCTGCTCGTGCGAGATGATGTCATAGGGCGGGCAGACCAGGTCGGCGATTGCGCCGGCCTTTGCGAGATCGTATTGGACCCCCCGGAAGGGGATGATTGTTGCCATGAGTTGAAATCCTTGGGAAAAAGAGCCTTGAAAGACTTCAAGTTATAGCACAGGCCCTCTTTTATTGTCAATAACTTTTCGGGACGGCACCGTTGACAAAAGGGCCTCAGTGTGCGATTATCCCTGCGCAATGAGGATCATCAGGGGCATCAAGAACTACTCAGAGAAGTTTCCCAAACCCGTGCTCACCCTCGGAAACTTCGACGGCGTGCATCTTGGCCACCAGGCCATCTTTAACAAGGTCGTCGACCGTGCAAAAGAGATCGGCGGCACCGCCATGGCATTTACCTTTGAGCCCCATCCCCTCAAGGTCCTTGCGCCGGAACGCTCCCCCCTCCTGCTGAACACCTTTCATGGCAAGATGAAGCTCCTCGAAACCGTGGGTATCCAGGTGGTCATTTGCGCAGATTTCACGAGGGAGTTCGCCCAGCAGAATCCCGGAGATTTTGCCCGCCGTGTCCTGGCGGAGAAGGTCGGCGTCAAGGAAGTATATGTGGGCTATGATTACGCCTTCGGCAAGGGCCGGGAGGGAAGCATTGATTCGCTCAGGGAGATGGGTCTGGCACTCGGCTTCACCGTGGGTGTCGTGGACGCGGTGCAGGTCAACGGTACGGTCGTGAGCAGTTCGCTGGTGCGCGATCTGATCTCGGGCGGCCGCGTGGATGAGACCTACCCGTACCTGGGGAGATTCTACTCCATCGAAGGGAACGTCATCCACGGCGAAAGCAGGGGACACAGCCTGGGTTTCCCGACGGCCAACATCCAGTCCGCCAACGAGCTTTTGCCGGCCTATGGCGTTTACGCCGTGCGCGCTCTCGTGGGAGGACATCACCTCGACGGCGTTGCATCTATAGGTGTCCGGCCCACGTTCGGCGCGGGTCCGGTCTCCCTCGAGGTCTTTCTGTTCGACTATGACGGAAACCTCTATGGGAAACACCTGGAGGTGGCTTTTATCAAGCGGCTCCGGGGCGAACAGAAGTTTTCCGATGTGGACGCCCTTGTCGGCCAGATGCACAAGGACGTTGACCGAGCCAAGGAGATCCTGGCCGTGACAAAATAAATCATGACACGTATTCATTCCTGCCTGTTGCGATAGTGCGGCAAGGCTCGAAAGGGGGTGAGGGGAGATGGCTTGCGGGACGCGGTGCTGCGGCACCATGAAGAAGGCGGTAAAGAAGAAAGCGACAAAGAAGAAGGCGACGAAGAAAAAATAACAGAGAAAAGCGGTCCGGCGGGTCCTTTGATCACCCGCCGGATTTATTTTGTCCTTCCACAGCTCTCACGTAATGCGTGCGAAGACTGAACAGGACCTGTTCGAGGAGCGCCGTCTCGGTCTCGGTCAGGTTTCCCTTCGTCTTGGTCTGCAGCATGTTCAGGATATCGATCATCTGTTTTGCCGCAGGGAAGTTCTGAGAGGTCTTGTTCGTTTCCGGGTGCGCCATAGCGCCCAAGTTTACCTGCGCGCTGCTTGCGAGCGAGATAACGAAGGTGGAGAAATCCAGGTCCTGTGCCGATTCAGGGGCCTGCCGGTTGTCAGCCTCCCCCTGTATCAGCCCCTGCGGGGACGTGTTTTGTGCCTGCTCTGTCTCGCCGATGTCCGACGCACCTGACCGCCGGTCCCGTACGGTAAATTCGTCTTTCTCGTTCATGATCCGCGCCCCCGTGCGTTAGGAAAATCCCTCTTTTTTTTGAAACACAATGCCTTCGAAGCACTGTACCGGCGGAGCCCCTATCTGTCAATATTAATTTGACTTTTTCGGCCTGCCATGCTAAAAAACGTCACTCTTGTAGGGGAGGGAGCCTTTGTGAGGACTGCCGTCGTAATCCTGGGGCACGGAAGCAGGAACGCCGGCGCTGACGAGGCGATCCGGAAGGTCGTCGACGGAGTGAAGCAGGCAGGTTCATTCGCCGTCGTCGAACATGCCTTCCTGCAATATGTTCCGCCCACTACCCAAGAGGTCATAGAGCGCTGTGCCGGTCTGAACATGGACCGCATCGTGATCGTTCCGTTCTTTCTTCAAGCGGGCGCTCATGTGACCAGGGACATCCCGGAACTGGTAGAAAAGGTCCGGAAAGAACATCCAAAGATCGAGATCGTCGTAACAGACTACATCGGCGCCCATGCCATGATGGCTAAGGTCGTAGAAGAACTTATCAAGCAATAACAGAGTACGCATTCGCATCTTATGGCTATGTTATCAGCAAAAGAACAACTCGAGATCATCAAACGCGGCGCAGCCGAGGTCATCGTTGAAGCGGACCTGCTCAAGAAACTGGAGCGGTCGGTTTCGACAGGGAAGCCCCTGCGCGTCAAGGCAGGCTTCGACCCCACAGCGCCGGACATCCATGTGGGACACACCGTGCTCCTGAACAAGATGCACCAGTTCCAGGAGTTGGGCCACGAGGTGACTTTCCTGATCGGCGATTTCACCGGCATGATCGGCGATCCCACGGGAAAGTCCGAGACGCGGAAGCATCTCACCAAGGAAGAGGTCGCCGAGAACGCCAAGACCTACCAGGCTCAGATCTACAAGGTCCTCGATCCCGGCAAGACGAAGATAGCCTTCAACAGCGAGTGGATGTCGAAGATGACGGCCGAGGGGATGATTCAACTGGCGGCCAGGCAGACCGTGGCCCGGATGCTTGAGCGGGAAGATTTTAAAAAGCGTTACCAGTCCGAGCTTCCCATCAGTATCCATGAGTTCCTGTACCCGCTCATCCAGGGATATGATTCGGTCATCATGAGATCGGACGTTGAACTGGGCGGCACGGACCAGAAGTTCAACCTCCTTGTGGGACGGGAACTCCAGAAGGAGTACGGCCAGGAGCCGCAGTGCATTGTCATGATGCCGCTTCTCGAGGGGCTCGACGGCGTGAACAAGATGAGCAAGAGCCTGGGGAACTACATTGGCATCAACGAACCGGCGAAGGAGATCTTCGGCAAGGTGATGTCCGTGAGCGATGACCTCATGTATCGCTATTATGAACTGGCAAGCGCGGTGTCGCTCGATGAACTCCAGAAGATCAAGGCGGACATTGCGTCCGGCGCTCTTCATCCCATGGAGGCTAAGAAGCAGCTGGCCGCGGAGATGGCGGACCGGTTCTGTGGCGCAGGAGAAGGACGCAAGGCCCGGGCCGAGTTCGAGAAGGTATTCAGCAGGAAGGACATGCCTGATGATATCCCGGTCGTCGAGATTCCATGGGAAGGTGATAAAATCAAGCTCGTAAAACTTATGTCGACCTCGGGGACCGTAACGAGCAGTTCAGAAGCGAGAAGGATGATTCAGCAAGGCGCGGTTGAAGTGAACGAACAGCCAATTAAGGATATTCACGCCGAATTTTCAAGTGATGGAGAATATATTCTTCGCGTCGGCAAGAAGCGGTTTGTGAAGATCGTGCCGAAGAAATAAAAAAATGCATGCTCTGCGAAAAAAGTGTTGACAGGTGATAGGGTTTCTGTTACATTGCGCCCTCGTTGGCAATAAACCTCGGGCAAAACCTCGAAGTTCTGAAATACCAACACGAGCAGTAGCAAGTAGCAAATAATTCTTTCATAACTGAATAAAGTTCTTGACAAATACAGCAGGATTCGCTAATATTGCTATTCTGCGAACCAAGCATGGTCTTTGAAAACTAAATAGGTGCATTAAATTCCAAACGGCTTTTTTAAGCGGTTTGGAACGGCGGGTTTTAAGAAGTACAACCAGTCAAGTTACCTTGAGTAACTTTGAATAAATGGATCAGATTTTCTTGGAGAGTTTGATCCTGGCTCAGAACGAACGCTGGCGGCGTGCCTAACACATGCAAGTCGAACGAGAAGTACGTAGCAATACGTATTGTAAAGTGGCGCACGGGTGAGTAACACGTGGGTAATCTGCCCTTGAGTTTGGGATAACTCCGCGAAAGCGGGGCTAATACCGAATAAGACCACGGGGACCAAAGTCCCTGAGGTAAAAGGTGGCCTCTATTTATAAGCTACCACTTGAGGATGAGCCCGCGGCCCATTAGCTAGTTGGCAGGGTAACGGCCTACCAAGGCGATGATGGGTAGCTGGTCTGAGAGGACGATCAGCCACACTGGAACTGAGACACGGTCCAGACTCCTACGGGAGGCAGCAGTGGGGAATATTGCGCAATGGGCGAAAGCCTGACGCAGCAACGCCGCGTGGGGGATGAAGGTTCTCGGATTGTAAACCCCTTTCGACCGGAACGAATCCCCTCCTGGTAAATAATCAGGAGGATCGACGGTACCGGGAGAAGAAGCCACGGCTAACTCTGTGCCAGCAGCCGCGGTAAGACAGAGGTGGCGAGCGTTGTTCGGATTTATTGGGCGTAAAGCGAACGCAGGTGGTTTGGTAAGTCAGGGGTGAAAGCCCACAGCTTAACTGTGGCACTGCCTTTGATACTGCCTTTCTAGAGTGCATGAGGGGGAAGCGGAATTCCGAGTGTAGAGGTGAAATTCGTAGATATTCGGAGGAACACCGGTGGCGAAGGCGGCTTCCTGGCATGTAACTGACACTCATGTTCGAAAGCGTGGGTAGCAAACAGGATTAGATACCCTGGTAGTCCACGCCCTAAACGATGGGCACTAGGTGTGGGAGGTATCGACCCCTTCCGTGCCGCAGCTAACGCATTAAGTGCCCCGCCTGGGGAGTACGGCCGCAAGGTTGAAACTCAAAGGAATTGACGGGGGCCCGCACAA
>JAGVOT010000013.1 GCA_020052615.1 Nitrospirota bacterium
GAACTTGAGCGCTTCTGCGATCTGGTTATTAAAGGCGGTCGGACATTCCTTTGGGGAGGGATGGCCCTGATCAGGAAAGAAATGACGTATGAATTACTGACCAAGATGAAGAAAGCTGGTTGTTTTAACCTGGCATGGGGAATGGAATCGGGGTGTCAGGAGGTCCTGGATCTCATGCATAAACGCTTCTTTGACATGACAGTGGCCAAGAAAGTAATCAAAATGCTGCATGAAGTGGGAATACGTCAATCGATCTCCCTGATAGCAGGTTTTCCAGGTGAAACTGAGGAGATGTTTAATACGACAAAAGAATTTGTGGCCGAATATAAGGATTATTTTGATATTTCGATCCAGCCAATGATGATCGTTAAGAACTCCCGGGTTCACGACATTCCTGAAGAATATGGAATCAAGCCGGGGAGTGACTGGTTGAAATGGGAAACGATCGACGGAACTAACACTTATGAAACCAGACTTCGAAGGGTCGAGATACTCAGAGATGTCGTTGGCGGGAAACTTAAGACAATTGATAAATAGCGAATCATCTAATTGAAGTCTCGGGATCAACTCAATCGTCGATTGAAACAGAGTGAAAGGAATATGAGTAAAAAGCAACGTCATAATTATGAATATGTGATCGATATCGAGGCGCAAACCGCTCCCGCCAAGGTAGTGCGCATGGTCGGCAGCGATAAAAGGGTGCTCGAGATCGGGGCAGGACCTGGTTCCATCACCAGTCGGCTTCAAGAGAACGGTTGCCGGGTCACAGGAGTGGAAGTTGACGCTTCTGCAATTGAAAAGCTGTCCGCGTTCTGTGAAAAGGTGTTTCAATGCGATCTCAACTCATCCGACTGGACGCGCCACCTTGCCGGTTGCGGCACGTTTGATGCGCTTGTTGCCGCGGATGTCTTCGAACATCTTTATATGCCGCGAAACTGCCTGTCCGCCCTCAGGCCCTTTTTTAAGGAGCATGGCTACCTTGTCATATCTCTTCCGCATGTAGGGAATAACGCCGTCATTGCCAGTATCATCGATGGTGATTTTGAATATCGTGATTGGGGCCTGTTGGACAGGACGCATATCCGTTTTTTCGGGTTGCGCAATATGCAGGATCTCGTCGAACAGGCTGGCTATAAAATACTGGAAGCCGAGTTCGTCGTAACTCCACCGGAGCATACCGAACTCGCACCGCACTGGCAAAGGCTCACAGCGAGGCAAAAGGATGTGCTGGAAGCGAGTACGTTTGGTGCGGTCTATCAGGTAGTCATGAAAGTCGTGCCGGCGGAATTTCCGGGGGCGGGCATTCGCTTAAAAGAGATGCCGGTACCTGCTTATTCAGCGTCCCTCAAAGCGTCCGTAAATGAGCTGGTGCCGTCGAATGTACGGCCATGGTTGAGGAAACAGGTTAAGCGGCTGTTCAAAATAAGATTAAGATAGTGAAGGATAGACTAGATCACTGAATGGAAGGTTTCAGTCATATGCAGGCCAACAAAACATCATCGCGTAATCCAAAGCTCATAGCGTTCTATCTTCCGCAATTTCATCCCACACCCCAGAACGATCTCTGGTGGGGAAAGGGATTTACCGAGTGGACGAACGTCACGAAAGCCAGGCCGCTCTTTGAAGGGCATTATCAGCCGCACCTTCCCGCTGATCTTGGTTTTTATGACCTGCGGTTGAGAGAAACCCGCCATGAGCAGATCAGGCTTGCCAGGCAGTACGGGATAGACGGCTTCTGCTACCATTATTACTGGTTTTCCGGGGAGCGTATCCTGCACAGACCGATTGACGATATGTATGCCGATCCGGAATCCGATATGCCCTATTGCTTTTGCTGGGCAAATGAGAACTGGACGCGCAAATGGGATGCGGCAGAGCATGAAGTGTTGATTGCGCAGAAATATCAGCCCGACGACGACCTTAATTTTATTAAAGATATGGTGAAGTATTTCCGGGACCCGCGGTATATCAAGGTCGAAGGCGCTCCGTTCCTGATCGTCTATCGACCGCAGCATCTGCCGAATTCTCGCGAAACGGTCCGGATCTGGCGCGATTATTGTTCAAGCGTTGGTATAGAAAAAATTCACCTGTGTGCCGCGCTGACGCATGGAAATGAAGATTATGCGCCCTATGGATTTGACAGCGGAGTTGAATTTCCACCGCACAATCCGAAACTCGGGGTCATTAACACTAAAATTGATTTTTATGAAACCCACAACGGTTATGTCATCGACTATTGTGACCTTGTGCATTCTTACGTCAAAAGGAAATATTCTTCGAGCAATGTGTTCCGATCTGTGGCGCCGTCCTGGGACAATACCGCTCGTACCGGCGATCGAGCTTTTATCCTGATCAATTCCAGCCCGAACAACTATCAATATTGGCTTGCTTCTGCTATCAATAAAACAAAAGCTGAATTCCCGAATCAAGAACGAATGGTATTTATCAACGCGTGGAACGAGTGGGCGGAAGCATGCCATCTTGAACCTGATCGAAAGTATGGGCACCAATTTCTGGAAGCCACGCTGCATACCAAGCTGCATCCGGAACAGTGCCCGGCCATGCAGAAGGCGTTCATGCCGGCCCCTCCTCGACAGCGCTCATTTTCCAGAGAGATAAGATCCGTTCTGACAACGCATTTGCAGATCTGGTTGAACAAGGTTAAATTGCTTGTCAAAAGATACCCAATTTTAGCGGCCCTCCTGAGGCCACTATGGAAAGTCGTGCGCCCTTAGCACGGCTCATCCCGGCGAGTTTGAGTCCCTCAATGTCGTTGAACGGACCTGTTTCCCGAGTGGCTTAAACAGGAAACCATGAAAAGCATTCTCTTCATCACCAACGATGTCATCGGGGATTCGACCGCCGGACCCGGCATCCGGTATCGTGAGCTGGGAGCGGCGTTTGCGCGCAGGGGGCACCGGGTAACGGTGATGGGCCGCTGCCCCTCGTTCGCAACACCCCAACCTTTCGCCTACGTTACCCTGTCCGCGTTGAACCTCATCAAGCACGTTCGCAGGAACGACTGCGTGGTGTTCCGCGGGGGCGGACCGCTGACCACGCTGCTCCTGATGCTCTTCGCCCGCCGCGCGGTCCTGGTTTCGGACATCTACGCCTTCACCCAGTTCGAAGTGCCGCACATCATTCCCCGTAGTTTCCGCGAACGGCTGGTGACGGACATACGGAAGCGCTTCCACGTCTTCAAGATGCAGCTTTACGGCGAGTTCTGCAGGCATTTCTGGGTCGCGAACGAGAGGCAAATGCACTTCCTGCAGGGGATGTTCTACGGGATCGATGCTTCCCCCGAATCTCGAACGATCACGGTCGTTCCTTTTGGCTATCCTTCCGCGCCTCCGGAACGGACGCGGAACGCGGTTCGGGAGGTCATGGCGGGCATCTTGCGCGGTGACTTCCTGCTTATCTGGGGCGGCGGTGTATGGGATTGGCTCGACCCGATCACGCTCGTCGAGGCGATGGCGATCGTACGGAAACAGGAGCCGCGCATCAAACTACTGTTCCTCGGCATCCAGGCGCCGTCGGGAGGCATTCCCGCCAGGGGGGAGCAACTGGTGCAGAAGGCGCGCGACCTGGGAGTGTTGAACGTGAACGTCTTTATCAATTCATCGTGGGTGCCTTACAGCGATCGGATCAACTATCTGCTGGAGGCTGACGCAGGTGTGAGCCTGCATCAGCCGTCCCTTGAAACACGGTACTCCTTTCGGACTCGCAACCTTGATTATCTGTATTGCCGTTTGCCGATGATCCACTCAGACGGAGACGTCTGGGCGGACATCATCAGGAAGGACCGCATCGGCATCGTCGTCCCTCCCGGGGATGTACAGGCGGTGGCAGACGCGATTCTGAGAATGCACCGGGACAGGGCAATGCTCGCTTCAATGAAGCAGAACATCCAGCTCCGTTCGCAGGAGCTCACCTGGGATGTAATTGCAGATCGGGCGACAAGGTCACTGGGACCGGATGGCGCGGAACAGAAGCCATCATTGCCCTGGCTGATCCTCATCCTGGTCCATCGCTACAGCCTGTTCGCCCTGCAGTCGTGCTTTGCGTTCTTGCGGGCCGTGCGCCTGCGCTAGTTCATATTGGCAGGTCCCAACAGCGATGTGACCCTCGGGATCGATTGCGTAAAGGCTTCAGCATATCGGCGTCTTCAACGCAGTCCAGGGGAAAAGCCAGAATAATCAATGGGTATTGGTCATCATGGATCTTTCCATATACCCCATTTATACCCCATCAGTATAGTTGTAATTCCCAACACCTGTGTTATACTATTCTTCCACAACTTAGGTCCTCCTGTCGCCGGACGACCGTCACCGGGAGGAGAACGAGGTTATCTCGGTCCGCCATGATCAGCGTCATCATTCCAACACAGAACCCACCCAAGGAAATCGTCAGCCTCTTTCTCTCCCTGAAAGAGCAGACCGTCCCCAGTGAGATCATCGTGATCGATACCCAGTCGCGCAATGGGTTTGCTGACCTCGCACGTTCGCACAACGCCGCCTTCATACCCATCAAATACTCCGATTTTGATCATGGCGGCACACGTACGATTGCTGCGCGACAGGCATCTCGCGACATACTCGTGTATATGACGCAGGATGCCATGCTGGCGGACCGGAATGCGCTCGAACGGCTTATTGAGCCGTTCCACCATGAGCCCCATGTGGCCGCTGCGTTCGGCCGGCAGCTGCCTGCGGCCAATGCCAACGTAATCGCATCTCATCTCAGATCGTTCAACTATCCTGCGGAATCCTACGTGAGCAGCTTTGCTGATCGTGAGCGGCTCGGCATCAAGGCCGCCTTCATTTCCAACGGCTTTGCCGCCTACCGTAAGAGGGCGCTCCAGGAAATAGGATGGTTCAAGACCGGCCTTATCCTCAGCGAGGACACCTATGCCGGCATGCGCCTGCTCTCCTCGGGATACAAGATCGCGTACGTGTCGGATGCCGCGGTCTACCATTCTCATAATTATTCCGTTAAAGAAGAAGCTCGACGATATTTCGATATCGGTGTGTTCCATAAGGAAGAGCAGGGCTTGTTGAAGGAGTTCGGCATGCCGGAAAAGGAGGGCATCCGCTATGTGCGATCAGGGATGTCCTACTTGATCAAGCAGCGCCGCTTCTGGCAGATCCCGGAATTTATTGCACGTGGCGCGACCAAATATCTCGCTTACACGATGGGGCGGAATTATGAAAAGATTCCGAAATCGATCGCGAAAAGAATGAGCATGCATCAAAACTGGTGGAATAAAACACCTTGACCTGGAAATAAACAGTAGGAGCAAGGTAGTGGCATAGCGTTCAGGTCATTGTGTCGGCCTCCCCGGGTGACAAGCTTACAGGCTTGGAGGATACTCTCCAGGCCTTTGCTATTGGTATGCCGGCATGACACGCTGTACTTTGTACAGATCGGTCGGGTGTGGTGCCTGACTGGCGACTCGGAGGTGCAAGTTTGCCTTGTGCTATCGATGCCGCAAGGTGTCGAGATGGATCGGCAGAAGTCAGCAGAAGCCGTAGCGGCCCCTTAACCAACGGGATGAAGTGCCGAACTGTCGGACTGTCCGAGACCGGATCTCTGCCTGTTCTGAGTACAAGCTTCGCAAGAGGGCCTGAGCTGGACGTAGCGGACGGAATCCGCGAGGTAAAGCCGGGTGCTTAAAGGACAGGAGGCGACGAGGTCACTGAAAGAGCGGAAGGACAGGAACCGCCGTATGCGGAACCGTACGACGATGGTGTGGGAGGACGGCGGGGGGCGACCCCGCCTCCTTCCCGATCAAGTAATAGTTGCTGACTGTTCAGATGGTTCATGCTATATTTTTTCCTGGTTCGGCACGATATTGCCGGAGATCGGAGCAACGGGATGTCTATCGTATCAGCTCAGCTTCTGACCAAGGAATATGGCATCATCAAGGCCGTGGACGGCATTGATTTCGTCATCACGCCGGGGGAATGCTTCGGCTTCCTGGGGCCCAACGGAGCGGGCAAAACCACGGTAATGCGAATCATCTCGTGTTTTCTCCCGCCCACATCAGGCACCGTCACGGTATTCGGGTTGGAGGTGAACAGCGATCCGTCGGTCATCAAATCGCGGCTGGGCGTCATGCCCCAGGACGACAATCTCGATCCCGACCTCTCGGTCTTCGAGAACCTTATTGTCTACGCCCGATACTTCGATATCCCGAAAAAAAAGGCGGTCCCCATCGCCCATGAGCTATTGGAGTTCGTGGAGCTCCAGGACCGGGGACGGATGAACATCAAGGAGCTTTCAGGCGGGATGAAGCGCAGGCTCCTGCTCGCTCGGTCCCTGGTGAACAACCCGGAGATCCTTATCCTCGACGAACCGACGACCGGCCTGGACCCCCACAGCAGGCGCGCGGTCTGGGAGAAATTGAACAATCTCAAGTTCAGGAACACCACGTTGCTCCTGACGACCCACTACATGGAAGAGGCAGAACGGCTCTGCGACCGCGTTGCCATCATGGATTCGGGGCGTATCATTACGATCGACACGCCGCAGAACCTGATGGAACTGCACGGCGGCGGCAATCTCGAGGACGTGTATCTGAAGCTCACCGGGAGGAACCTTGCAGATTAAGCGCGCCTGGCGGGTGCTGCAGCGCCACTGGACCGTGTACACCAAACTCTATAAATCGAGCTTCGCCCTCAACTTCATCGAGCCCGTCCTGTACCTCGTGGCCATGGGGATGGGGCTCGGCGTGTTCGTCCAGGACATCAACGGCCAGCCCTACATCAAGTTCATCGGCCCGGGGATCATTGCCTCGTCGTCAATGTTTGCCGCGGTCTATGAATGCACCTACGGCACATACATCCGGATGACCTTTCAGAAGACCTTCGACGCCATCCTGGCCACGCCGGTGAATCTCGACGATCTGATCGCCGCGGAGCTCACCTGGGCCGCTATCAAGAGCGTCATCTACGGCCTTACCATCATGCTTGTGGTGGCGCTCTTCGGCCTGGTGGACTCTCCGCTCCTGCTGCTTGCCATCCCGGTCATCTTCCTGTGCGGCCTGATCTTCGCCGAGGTATCGATGATCACCACGGCGCTGGTCCCGGGCATCGACTCCTTCAGCTATTTCTACACGCTCTTCATGACCCCGCTCTTCCTCTTTTCGGGTGTCTTCTTTCCTGTCGAGACCCTTCCGCGGGCGGTCGCCGGCATCGCCTGGTTCACTCCGCTCTATCACCTGGTGAATATCTGCCGGGCCTTCGCTGCAGGAAACACAGACCACATGTTCGGGAGCATCGTATGGATCGTCGTCGTCGCGGCGGCCCTTGCGCCGGTTCCGTTCAGGCTGATGAGAAGGAGAGTGATTCAGTGAGGCAGTGCGGAGTGCGGAATGAACGTCAAAGTCTTTGACACTGAAGACTCGGAGAACTGCTGCGAAAGAGCATGATCATGAAGCGTCAGCGTCCTCAGTATTTAAAGCAGTCTTTGCGACCTTTGCGGCTTTGCGAGAAAAAAGAGCCTTACTAGTCTTAGACACTGAAGACATCAGAGAACAGCCGTGAAAGAGCATGATCATGACTCTTCAGGAAGTTAATCTGCATCTTCAGTGTCAAAAGGTGGTTTGATGCATGATCCGAGTCAGGAACTTGTCTCAGGAGATATCATTATGGAATTATTGGAAGGTTTGCAGACCCGCAGGAGCATTCGCACCTACACCGAACGACCGGTCACCCGGGAACAGCTCCATGAGATTATCCACGCCGGTACCATGGCGCCGTCAGGCATGAACAACCAGCCCTGGCGGTTCGTAACGATCCAGAGCAAGGAAACCCTCCAGAAGCTCGCACAATTCACCAAGTACAGTCAGGTCATCGGAAAGGCAGCGGCCTGCATAGCCGTTTTTGTGGACAAGACCGCCATGTACCACGAAGTGAAGGACCACCAGTCCATGGGCGCCTGCATTCAGAACCTGCTGCTTGCCAGCCACGGCATGGGCCTCGGCGCGGTTTGGCTTGGCGAGATCCTGAAAAGCGCGAAGGAAGTGCGGGAACTGTGCGGCCTGTCGAACGATATGGAATTGATGGCTGTAGTAGCGCTCGGCCATCCGGCGGGGAAAGGCGGGACCGCGAGTAGAAAAAGTGTGGAGGAAGTGCTGATCAGGGAAATGTGAAAAGCCGCATCTAACGAGGTGAGATGCTATGGAGAAGATATTTAAATTGAAAGAGCATGGCACCACGGTCCGGCAGGAGATCATCGCAGGTGCCACGACCTTCGTCACCATGGCCTATATCATCATCGTGAACCCGAAGATCCTCGAAGCTGCGGGGATGCCCTTCGGGGCCTCCATGGTGGCGACCATCCTGACGGCGTTCATCGGCACGCTTCTCATGGGCGTCTACGCAAAGCGGCCCTTCGCCATCGCGCCGTACATGGGTGAGAATGCCTTCGTGGCGTTCACGGTCGTGAAGGTGATGGGCTTTTCGTGGCAGCAGGCGCTTGGCGCCATCTTCGTCTCCGGTGCCATCTTCGCGGTCCTGACGCTCTTGAACATCCGGACCTGGCTGGTGAACTCCATTCCCGAGAAGCTCAAGATCGGTTTCAGCGTGGGCATCGGGCTGTTCCTCACGTTCATCGGCCTGAACGAGACGGGCATCGTGCGGATCGGCGTTCCCGGCGCGCCGTTGCATGTGGGGAACTTCACGGAGCCCACGGTCCTGCTGGCCATAGCTGGATTCATCATAACCGGCCTGCTCATGATCCGGCGGGTGAACGCAGCCTTGTTCCTCGGCATCGCGGCCGTAACGATCCTCGGTATGGGACTGGGGACCGTGAAAATACCTGACAGTATTATCAGCACCCCGCCCTCGGTCATGCCGCTCCTGGGAAAGCTGGAGTTCTCGGCCCTGCTGACGGTCAAGGCCTTTCCGGTTATTCTGACCATGTTCGTCATGATCTTCGTGGATACGATGGGAACGCTCATCGGGTTGTCCATGAAGGCGGGATTGCTTGATACGAGGGGCAATCTGCCCGAAATCGAAAAGCCCATGCTCTGCGACTCTCTTTCGACCATGGCAGGAGCAGTATTCGGGACCACGACGTCAGGCGCCTACATCGAGTCCGCTGCGGGGATCGAGGCGGGGGGCAGGACCGGTCTCGCGTCAGTTGTCACGGCGCTGCTGTTTCTTTTGGCGTTGTTCTTCGCGCCGCTTTTCACCGTGGTGCCGCCCTACGCATACGGACCGGCGCTTATCATCGTAGGAATGCTGATGCTGTCTCCGATGCGGCATCTGGACTATCATGATCTCACCGAGGTGATGCCGGTCTTTACCATCATCGTGCTGATGAGCTTCACGTACAACGTCGGCATCGGCATGACCGCGGGGTTCGTGGTCTATCCGGTGATCAAGACCTTGTCGGGAAGGGTGCGGGAAGTTCCGGCGGGATTATGGGTGCTGGGCGCGCTGTCGCTGCTGTTCTTTGTGTTCTATCCGTATTAGAAATAGAGACCTGGGACTGCTTTTCTCCTCACTTTGACAAAGGGAAGGTTGGGTGGGGTCAATGGGCTGGTGGGTGGGGCGGTAGTCACGATATCGTGATGCTAAGAACATCCGACCTCCCCTGACCCCTCCTTGGCAAGGGGGATGAAGGCGACACCGCTACTTCTTCTCTTTCAGCACCTTGTACACTGCCGTAAAATCCTGTTCTCCCAATCCCGCCCGCATCGCAAGCGTAAAGAGCTCCTTCGCGCAATTTGCCGCAGGCAGGGCCGCGCCGGTCTCATAGGCCGTTTCCGCAGCCAGATGCAGGTCCTTGTGCATCCACTGGAGGGGGAATTCCACGGAGAAATCGTTCTGCTCCATTTTCTTCCGCTTGAAGTTCAGGAACGGCGCCATGACCGGCGAACTGGCCAAGGTGTCGAACATCGTCTGCTTCGTTATTCCCAGGGATTCCCCGAACACCAGGGCTTCGGAGAAGGCGACCATGGCCTGGCCGAGCAGGAGATTGTTCACCATCTTCATGGCCGACCCCATGCCGTGTCCGCCGATGTGGTGCACGGCCTTTCCCATGCATTCAAGCAGAGGCCTCGCTTCTTTGACATCACCGCTGTCGCCCCCGACGAAGAACAGGAGCTGTGCCTGCTCGGCCGGCCCCTTGGATCCCGCCACCGGTGCATCGAGGAGCCGCACCTTGCGCTGCTTTGCCTCGACGAACATGAGCCTGGAGAAGGAAGGGTTAACAGAGCTGCAGTCGATCCAAAGCGAATTTGGGGGCAGTTTGTGCAGGAAAGAGTGCTTTCCCATAAGCGCCACTTCGGCGACCGCGTCGGGTTTGGAGAGCATCGTGAAAATGATGTTGACCTGCTTCGCCATGTCAGCAGGCGACCCTGCCCATGCAGCGCCCTGATCGAGGAGCGGCTGCGCCTTCTCCCTGGTCCGGTTATGGACGATGAGCTCATGGCCTTTCTTGAGAAGATTGGCGGCCATGCGGCTGCCCATGATGCCAAGCCCGATGAATCCGATCTTCATATCAAACCTCCTTCCTGGCAGCTGGACCAGGAATCGTATGAACACGAATGGCACGAATATATTGAAGGCTGAGCGGTGTACTCACGTCATTTATGGCGTCATTCGTATAATTCGTGATCGAATTACTGTCACAAACGGCATCATTTTACGGGCCATCTCACGCTGCACATGAACCCGTTCCCGGAAAATGACGCTCCCTGCTCGGTAAAATGCCAAAACCAGTCTCCCATTTTGTCTTTAGTTCCGACATCAGTTCCTTTCGGATCCTCCCGCAGGAGGTATTTCCGCGATCCCACCGAGCGGGGAGATCCGATCAGGCTGATCGTCATGTTCGTGAGATCGACGGACCACCAGCGGTAGGCGGAGCGGGCGCGGGGAAGATTGATCAGGAAAAGGGTTTCGTTCCGGAGTTTATGGTAGACCCTGGCATCTGCATAAAAATCCTCATCCTCACCGTAAATGATCGTGAGCGAATGGGTCTCTTCAAGAGGCTGTGCGCCGAGGGCGAGGAATGCCGCCCACAGGAGGAGGCAAAGGATCGCCGCAGCAGTGAGTATTTTAGCGCCAAGCGTCATTGGTGAGGCGAGTGTAACAGAAATATGCTGATGTGTAAACCGGTGCTCACTCAGGCGGCGGAAATAGAACGGCGGGCCCGTTCCTGAGGCCCGCCGTCTGCGCGATCGGGGATATCGCGCTATTTTATCTTCTTGATGAACTCTTCCACGGGAATAGCCGGGAGGGTCGTCATGGTGACGGAGCCCCGGGATCCGAGTTCGACGGACATTTTCATGACCGACTCATTGTCCGGAGCTTCCACGATGTTCACGAAATCGTACATCCCCAGCAGGGCATACTGCTTAAGGACCTTGACGCCCATCGCCTCGATCTCCTTGTTCACTTCGACGATCCGTTCCGGTTTCTGCTTGATGGTCTTGCGTCCTTCGTCCGTCAAATTGCTCAGGATGATAAAATACGGCATGGCAATTCCTCCTTGAGTACGAGAGATGATCAATGGGCCTGTCTGACAGTGATAAAAGTATAGCATAAGATATTTCCCCTGGCATTCATTATTAACCGGCCCCCCCATGACGGCAATGTGTCCCGTCGAGGTTGCTTTTTTCATCACTCGTGATACAATCTGGAAATATCATGAAACGAACGATTTCCACCATCCTCCTCTGCGGATCCCTGCTCATGCTGCCGGGCACGGTGTTTTCCTTCGACGGCCCCCTTCAGGTGAAAAACCAGTTTCCCCTGTTCCTTTCCCTTGATCCCCCCTTTCTGGAAAGCTCCCCGGTCCGGGATTCAGTGTCGGTCAGCGTGAGCCATTCCAGCGTATACGTTACGGAGTCTTCTCAGTTCTGGACGGTCAACATGGACCTAGAACTCACGGAACTGGCGGTCAGGCTCAAGAAGAAGATCGGCGGCCGTTCCGAGATCGGGCTCGATGTCCCGTTCCTGAGGCCCACGGAGGGGTTTCTTGACCGGCCCCTGGAGAGCTTTCATGATACGCTGAATACGGGAGATTACGGAAGGCATGAGCGGCCTTACAACACCTTTCTCTATGAAGTGCTGCGCCAGGGCAGGCCGGTGATCCTGCCGGAGGCCGGCAAGGCGGGCGTCGGCGATGTGCGTCTGACGCTCAAACGGGAGGTATCGGATGGTCTGCCTCTGGTCAGTATCATGGGCTCGCTCGAACTTCCCACGGGTGACGCAAAGGGGGGATACGGAAATGGCAGTTATGACGCATCTCTCGCGGTGCTGGTCGATATCGAATTCGGGAAGTCCTATCGCGGATACGGCAATGCCGGGGCGGTGTTTCCGGGGGCGCTCAAAGGATACGAGACCGTTCCGATGCGTACCTGCTATTACGGCGGATTCGGGGTCGAGGCTGCGTGGTGGGAGCGCTTCAGCGTCATTGTCCAGACCCTGGTGGCAACTTCGCCGTATCCGGATACTGGCATCCGCCAGGTCGACTGGCCGGGCATCCTGCTGGTGGTGGGAGGAAGGTATTCATTTGGCTCGTCCAGCCTCGAATTCTCTCTGACAGAAGACCCGGACACAGCGGGCGCCCCTGATTTCATTTTGAACGTGACCGGCACGATAACGTTCTGACGGCGTCCGCTCGAAACGGCCGCATCACGTACACATTCGAATTGTGCGCGGAGCGGGATTGGTGTACCATGAGCGCATGTCTTCCTTTCTAAGCATCCCGTCGGTATATCTTCTGTATTTCTTCTACGGCGCGGCATTCCTCTTCTTAAGCGCTGCCATCGCCATGAAGGATATGCGGGCAAGCGATCTGAAGCTCGCCAGAAGCCTCTGGCTGCTCGCGATGTTCGGTTTTACGCACGGCGTGCACGAGTGGCTCCAGATCTATCCCCTGATCGAGGGCGAACACATCAGCGTGCGAGGGATCTATTATGCGAAGGCGGTAGCTCTCGGTCTCTTCGTCATATCGTTCCTCTTCCTCCTGCAGTTCGGATCGGCGCTGATCCGTGCTGTTCACGCCCGGAGGATGCCATGGCTTGCGGCGCTCCCTGCGGTCCTCTTTCTTCTCTGGTTCGCCTATGTCGCGCACCACGGTTTCACCATAGACCTGCAGTTCCTTCGTCAGGCATCGATCGGAGTTCGGTACACCTTCGGTCTCATGGGAGGCGCCCTGACCGCCTACGGACTGATCGCGTATTCCCGAGAGATCGGTCATCTCAGCCGGTTCGTGGCGAGGAGGCTGCGCTACGCAGGGGTCACGTTCGTCTTCTATTCAGTTTTTGCCGGCGTCTTTTCGTCGAGTTTCACGCTCTTCCGCCTTCCCGTGCCTGTGGAAATACTCCGCGGCCTGTCCGCAATCCTGATCACCTATTTCATCGTCAAGGCGCTCAATATATTCGATATCGAGATGCGGAAAAAGATCGAGCAACAGTCGCGGCGCATAGTACAAGCGGAAAAGCTGACTTCGCTGGGGCAACTTGCGGCCGGCATCGCGCATGAGATCAACAATCCGCTGACCAACGCGTCACTGGGGATACAGACCTTGAGAAACCGGATCGACAGCGGCGCGGGCGGCGATGTTGCGGAAAGGCTGGATGCCGTCGAAAGGAACATCGACAAGGCGTCGGCCATCGCGAGGGAACTGCTGCTTTTTTCGCGCCAGAAGGAAGGAGAGTATGTGCCGCTCAATATCAACGCTATAATTCGCGGAGCGTTGACCCTCCTCGAGTACAAGCTGAAGGCCGTCTCGGTTCACGCGGAGCTTGGCGACGTCCCGAACATAATGGGCGACCCCGGCAGGCTCGAACAGGTCTTCATCAACGTCCTGGCCAATTCCGTGGAAGCGATGCCGAAGGGCGGGAGGCTAACCATAACGACCGGATTCGACGGCAGGAGCGTCCATGTCCGCGTCGACGATACCGGGAGCGGGATCTCTGATGATCACCTGTCGCGGGTGTTCGATCCGTTCTTTACGACGAAGGAAGTGGGCGCCGGCACCGGCCTCGGTCTTTCGATCTGCTACGGCATCGTGAAACAACACAACGGGACGATCGAGCTGACAAGCGGCGTCGGCAAGGGAACGACCGTGACGATCGGGCTTCCCGTCAGGGAGGGATCATGAAAAAGATACTGATCGTGGATGACGACAAGGAATTGCGGGCGCATCTGGCCGACATCCTGGGCGGGGCGGGCTACGAGGTCGACGCGGCGGCATCGGGACCGGAGGCGATCGAGAGGGCCATCGATACCGATTTCGATCTTGTGCTCCTTGACCTCATGATGCCGAAGATGAGCGGCGTCGACGTGCTGCAGGAACTGCGGAAAGTGGCTCCCCGCGCGCGGATCATCATGCTTACCGCGTTCGCGACCGTCGAGAACGCCGTCGATGTGATCAAACGCGGCGCGAGCGATTACCTGATGAAGCCGTTCAAGATCGACGATCTGCTGGTGCGAATACGGCGGGTTATTGAAGAGGCGGGATTCGACTCCTGCTCCGTGAAGGGGGACCTCGACGGTATCCTGGGCTCCCTCTCGAACAGCATCAGGAGGCGGATTATCCAGATCCTATCGACGAGGAAGACCATCAGACTCATGGAACTCGCCCGTGAACTCCAGGTAGAGGACCATACGAAGGTGATCTTTCACCTGAAGATCCTGCGGGAGGCTGGCATGGTAGAGCAGGACAAAGGGCGATCGTACTCGCTGACGAAGGACGGAGAAAGGACCATGAACTGCCTGAAGATCCTTGAGAACCACCTGACGCCGAATCAGTAATCGCCACGATACATATTATCGCTGCAATAATTCTTTTCCTTTTCCCTGATTCATTTCCGTTGTTTCCCTGCAGGCCTATCATTCCCCGATGTGAAATTTCCTTCACCACCTGCCGATTTTTGTGAAATTAAATTAACTAGTATATTCAATCACTTCGCACGATAATTAGATCCAGCTAACGTGCGACTGTGAGCCATCGCATCGCATTGGCACTATGCCATGATCGAGGAAAGGACGTCTTGGAGGTTACGGTAAAAGACGCAAACTACGAACGCGTAGTGATTGCTCTGGACAGCATCCTTCGGAAACAGGGTTACGAAATCTGCGCCTGCCCGCAGTGCGTCAATGCGGTCGTTGCAACGGCGCTGAATTGCATGACTCCGCATTACTATACGGATCCAAAATGGAACGATTGTGCGGGTTCGCCCTGGGAAATCATCGAAACGGCAGTCCTTGATGCGATCAGGGAGAATCCATGTCATCGGAGGGAGGGCTTCTAGAGGGTCATTTGGAACGCCGGGAGGTGATGGAAGGGAGCGGATACGGACGGGAGGGAGAGAACGTTTATTCTATTTAAAAAGGAGATCGCGTACATGAGAAAAGGGAAATGGATTTCTGTTGTTGCCGTCACGGTTTTGATGACGGTAATAGCCCTCACGGGCTGTGGGGGTGGAGGCGATAGCGGCGGCGGTGTTGGTATAACGCCTATCAAACCGACGTTTCTTGTTACGGACACATCCGGGTCGGTGGTTGTCGGCGCGACGGTTTACGCTGTTCCATCGACCGACGTGGCTGCGCTGACGGCAACATCGCTCGACTCCACGGTAACAGCGACATCGGGCAATTACTCCGCTTCAGCCCAAGCGGCAGATGAGCCCCTGGAAGATTTGATTTCGGCCAATTCCGGCACGTACCTGTCTGCAGTAACGGATTCCACGGGCAAAGCGGTTTTTGCCGACAACCTTGCTGCATCGGACACGTTCTTCATTGCCGTCAAGCCGAGCACCGCGGACCACCTGCCCGGCGGCAGCAAATGCCGGGATGCCGTGACCGGCTCATCCCTGAACAATGCGACCACTGCGATCGAAGTTTCCACTACGCCGTCGGCATCCGCAACATTCGTAGGCACCAGCGCCTGTCTGGGCTGCCATTCTGGGTATGCAACGGTGAAGCAGACCATGCATAAACTCGGATTCATGGCGCCGGACGCGCCCAGCGGGCTGCAGGACCGCAGTGAATTTGACGCAGATAACGGCATTTACAACATGTCTGCGGGACTAGCCAAGTACTCGGCCGGCGATGCCGCCTCCGGCGGAACCACGGTCTACTTCTACGATTACGATTCGACCCGCAAGTTCGACAAGTTCAAGACCCTGGAAAGCGCGCCGACCGGCACCGTGTATGCAACGGTACGCCTCTACAGGGATACAGCGGACAATAAGTACAAAGCACAGTTTACGAACGTCATCAACCCGTCTGACCCCAACAGCGGCATGATCCACGAAGCAGTGCTCACCTACGGCGGCGGGGTCTACAAGCAGCGCAATATTACGAAAGTCGACGACAGCCTCTTCATGATTCCGCTCCAGTTCAACCAGCAAGGCAGCGACGCCTCTACGGACCGGACCAGGAAGATCTGGCGCGATTATCACATGGATTGGTGGGTCAGTTCGGCGACCCCGACCACGATGACGTTCAAAGCAAAGCCTGCCGCGAGTGCGAGCGTGGATGTCCAGTGCGCGCCCTGTCACTTCAATGGCTACAAGCTCACCGCTAGCGCAACGTACACGGGCTATTACACAGCCGAGGGCGTAGCGGACGCTAACGGCGAGATACACCCGGTAACGGGAGTGGCACAAGAGCTCAACATCGGGTGCGAGACCTGTCACGGTCCCGGTTCCGAGCATGTTGCCGCGAGCGGCAACGGCGCCAAGATAGTCACCCCGCAGAACATCACTCCTGAGCGGGCCAACATGATCTGCGGCCAGTGCCACAGCCGGCCCCAGGGCAATGGTACTTTCAAGAATGATTCCCCGCTCAACTCGTCGAACAAAATGATGATCGCCGGCGCGAGCAGGGCCGACTTCCTGGCAAACCAGACAAGCCGCCATGACGCATCGGCCACTGCGGGCGACTTCTGGGGAGACAAACTGCACTCGAAGTCTCACCACCAGCAGTATACCGACTTCATCAAGACGGGCAAGTACCGGAACGGCACATCGCTCAAGACCTGCGCGTCATGCCACAATCCGCATGGGCCGGGCGTTGGTGTCAGGCACCAGCTCAAGGGAGCCACAAGCGACAACAGCCTCTGCACCTCGTGTCACACAGTGGAAGTCGTTGCGCATATGACGGCGAAGACCGGGGTTAGCATGGGTGCAGGCACGCAGTGCATCCAGTGCCATATGCCCGAGACGTCGAGCAGCGGAGCAGGCAGCAACGCGACGACGCCGGAGACTGGCGGTACGTCGGCGGCAAAATATTACCAGGGGGACATCAGCTCCCACCTGTTCGACGTGCCCCTGAAGACCAGCATCTCGTCGACCAACACCATGCCCGTTCCGTATACCAACAACTGCGGCGGTTGCCACGACTTAAGCAGCTTGTAACGGCGGATCGGACGGGATACAGCGATCAAGGCCCCCCGGGAACTTCCGGGGGGCTTTTTATACAGTCAATACATTCACAACTTCGCAACGTCGCACAGAATGATGCCCCGAGGAGCAGGCTAGTAGAGGTACATTCTGCCTCCCGCCGATAATCCCGCATATCCGACCCGCAGTTCCGCACGGATCTATTCAAGCCTCATATTTCGGTGTTTCCCCTGCCGTATTTCGCTTACAGAAGAGAAGTTGTCTTGCCATTGTGCGGCCGCTGTGGTATACAAGTACAGGTATACACCCGGCCCGGTTTGAAAGCCCGGAAGGGAGGTTAAGCGTGTGCGATCTCAAGGCATATGTATTGAACAACGATAAAGAGGAGCTCCTCCTGGAGTCGGTGAACCATGTGCGCTCTGAAGGGGGGGAGGTCGTCCTTCGGAACCTCTTCGGTGAGGAAAAACGCGTACAGGGGGAGGTCCGTGAGGTCTCCCTCGTGAAGAACCGCGTCATTGTCGTGCCGCGATAGGGCATGCATCGCTGCCCGGGAAAGGTTCTTTTCCCGCGAGAATCGTTGAACGGACCTGCCGACGTTTCATGGTCGAGCTTTTCCCTGGACGGACCCCTTATTCCGGCCTCAAACAGCTTGACAAAAATAACTACTTGATTTATAAGTACTCATCACCGATGCACCCGCTGGAAGTTCCTATACCCTCGCTAACCATTTATGGAAGATCACAAATTAAGAGTCTTCTGCGCTGTTGCAGAAACGAAGAGCTTCTCGAAGGCATCGGAGCTCATTCATCTGACCCAGCCCGCCGTGAGCCTGCAGATCCAGGCCATGGAGGAGCTGTACGAGACGCGTCTGTTCGACCGGTCCGGCAACTCCATCAACCTTACGCCGGCAGGCGAGATCCTGTACAAGCGCGCCAAGGAGATCCTCGCGCTCTACGCCGAGGCGCAGCAGAACATCAGCGAGATCACCGGCGCCATCAAGGGGTCGCTTTCCATCGGTGCAAGCTCCACGATCGGCAATTATCTCCTGCCGCATATCATTGCCGCTTTCAAGAAGAAGGTCCCCCAGGTGAACATCTCCCTCGTCGTGAGCAATACCAAGACCATCACCGAACGGCTGAACGCGGGAGAGATCGACATTGCCCTGGTGGAAGGGGACGTCAGCAAACAGCGCTTCTCCGTGGAAACGCTCATTTCCGACGAACTCGTGGTGATCATGTCGCCTGCCCATCCCTGGTCCGACCGGCGGAACGTGCCGGCGATCGATCTGACGAAGGAACCGATCATCATGCGCGAAGAGGGTTCCGGCACGCGCCAGATCATCCTCAAGCACCTGGAGGAGCACGGCATCAAGCTTGACCAGCTCAAGATCGCCCTGGTCATGGGCAGCACCGAGGCCATCAAAGGGGCCGTGGAAGAAGGGCTTGGCGTGTCCATCGTGTCCGGCTGGGCGGCAAGGAAGAACCTGAAGCAGGGCCTTATCAAGACGACTACGTTCAAGGACCTCAAGTTCCACCGGAACTTCAGCATCATCTCGCCAAAGCGGAATTACAGCACTCACACGGCCAAGGAATTCCTTAACTTCCTGAGGGTCTATCCGATCAAATCCCCGTTGTCCTGAGAACCATCCTGTCCCAGTTGTTCCGCTCGATCGACCACCAGTCATCGCGTTCTGAAGGCGAAATTCTCCTGAGCATGAGCTCCGACCAGGTCAGCACTTCCCGTCCCGTCGAAGAGATCTTCACCATAACGGCCCCCTGCCTGTCCGTCCGAAAGACGCTGCTTCCCGCACGAAGGTATCGTTCAACGACCTCCTCGGAAGGATGCCGGTAGACATTCCCGCCGCCAACGGTGATCACCGCCACCTCCGGCCTGACCGCTGCGATGAACTCCCTGGTGCTCGAGGTCCTGCTTCCGTGGTGCGGGACCTTCACGAGATCGACGGCGAGGTCGGGGGTGTTCCGGAGCAGGGCTGTTTCGCCTGAACCGTGGATGTCGCCGGCGAACAGGAGGGACGAACCCTGCGCCTTCAACCGTATCACCAGGGAACGGTCGTTCTCCGCGGCATAGGGCCTGTTTGCCTTTTGCGGAAAGGCCGGCCGGGGATGCAGAACATCGAGCTGCGCATTCCCGATCCGCGCGCCATGGCCCGCCGACACGGTCTTGAAGGGAATGGCCCGATCATTGATGAGGCGCTGAAATCCCTCGTATCCCGGCAGAGACGTATCCAGACCCGAACTCCAGACCTCGCGCACCGTAAAGCCCTGCATGACCGCAAGAAGGCCGTTCATATGGTCGGGATGAGGATGGGAAAGGATCGCGACGTCGATGGTCCTGATCCCCCGGTCCCACAGGTAGGGAGCAAGCACGCTGCGGCCGATGTCGAACCGGTTGTCACGGGTACCGCCGCCGTCGATCAGGATGTTTCTGCCCGAGTCCGTTTCCACGACGGCGCAGTCTCCCTGTCCCACATCGAGGAACGTGATCCTTGTTTCCCGATCACGGAAGAAGGGGAACGCCACGGCCGCGACGATAAGGACAGCCGATGCAGCCAGGGCCGCCGCTGCCCTCCGGGGGGCGCGAAACGAAAATTCCAGCGGGCGGTACGCCGCCAGGAGGCGGGCGCGGAGCAACAGGGCCGAAGAGGTGATCAGGATGAAGTAGCCTGCAGCGAAGAGAGCGCCCGGCGAGGGCAGGTGAATGCTGGAGGAGGGGATCCGGGCGAAGAACGAGACCAGGGAAACGAACAGACCGGCGATGAACTGATTGACCGCCGCCAGCGGGAGGGATCCCGTCAGGAGCGAAAGGAGACCGCAGAGGAACCCCAGGGGAACCACGACGGCCCCCGCGAACGGCACGACGACCATGTTCGCGACGACGCCGACGAACGAGAGCTGGTTGAAATAGAACGCCACGAGCGGACCGGTCACGAGCGTTGCGGCGCAGGAAATGACGAACAGCAGCAGGGCCTGGTTCGCCGTCCTTCGGGCGAGCGTGGCCGCCGGGGCGGCCAGCGCATTCCAGGTCGATGCGACGAACACGACGGACAGAACGGAAAGGTAGGAGAGCTGGAATGAGATGTCGAAGAGTGCCTGCGGATCTATCAGCAGCGTGACCAGCGCTGCAAGGGAAAGCGCCGGGAGCAGGTCACGCTCCCGGTCCAGGACCACGGCCGCGAGAGCGGCAAGTATCATGATGAGCGAACGGATCGTGGCGGTCTGGCCCCCGGCAAGAAAGGCGTAGAAGGTGACCGGGACAACGGTCGCCAGCGCAGCGATCTTCCGGGGATCGGCATGGATCGTGATCCAGTGGTAGGTCCGCTCAGGAAGGAGGAACAGGGCATGCCTCGTCATCCAGAAGCAGAGTACGGCCACCATCCCCAGGTGAGACCCGGAAATGGAGATGATATGGGTGACCCCGGCAGCCATGAAGCGCTCCCTGAGGTCATCGGTGAGGCCGCCCTCTTCGCCGATGGTCATGGCAAGAAGGATCGCCGCTCCCTCGCCCTTGACGGCGGCGAGGTATGCCTGTCGGATGCGTTCTCGCAGGGCCTGGACGGTGCGCAGGATGCCCGCGCCCTGTTCAAGGATGCGGACGTCGGAACCGTTCTTGATGCTCAGGACGGCGTACACTCCCTGCCGTGAGAGGTGCGCCGGATAGTCGAAGCCTCCCGGATTTCGGAAACCCCGGGGAGGATGGAGTCTGCCCGTGAGAGAAACGCGGTCATCATATGCCGCAGGGAACGCATCGTCCCGCACGGTGACCCTGAGCTTCCCGGCAGCTGCCCTGCTGTCGATGTGATCGACGGCCAGCATGAACGCGGTCCTTCCCGGGTCCCGGTCCAGAGGAGAGGATATCCTCCCGGTAACGGTATGGAGGCTGCCCTCCCCGAGGGAAAGCAGGGTGTAGTGGCCCGAGGGAAGCGAGGTGGCCGCCGAAACCAGCAGGACCGCGCCGGCGAAGGTCGCTGAGCCGGTCATGATGAACTGGTGCATCGAGAGGCGGTGCCGGTACGCAGTGACGCCGATGGCTCCGGCAAGAGCGCTGAGCAGGATCGACGAACAGGGGAAATAGAGGAAGGCCTGTCCCAGCAGAATGCCGGCAGCAAGTGCCAGGGCAAGGAGATTGACCGGTTTGTTCATGGGCGATCAGGAATGTCCGGGGGAGGGACCCATCCGGAAGGAGTGAGCCCTCGTAGTTAGGTGCCGATCATCGCGACATCCTTGACGGCCGTGGTTACGACCAGGATCTTGGTATTATTGCTGTCCTCGTCCACCGGAATGATAGTGAACGCTTTTTCCTTCATCGAATCGAGAAAGAAGCCTTTTTGCCAAGGGACCTCGCCCTCCATGTTGCCCATGATCGTCTCGCCGTCTCTGAACTTGACGAACACCCGCTTCGGTCCCGGCCGGGTGCCGGAAAAGGCCTTCTTCTCCTGATGGCCCCGCTCACCCTCGAACTTCTTCACATAGAAGATCGCCTTGAGCTCCTTGAGCCGGACCTTGAGCTGATGGTTGGATTCGTCCTCAAGGTACAGATATTCCTCGGCGATCTTGAGGTCCCTGATGAAGCCTTTCAGCATCTTTCCATTGACAAATCGAAGTATGACCTTCTGGTTCTCTTCCGACATCATCCTGTCTCCTTGCCCTTCCGGGAAATTCCGGCCACTGCGGTCAGTGTAGCACAGGAAGGGGAAAAATCAACCGTTCAGCCGATATATTTCCGGACCAGCACCGCCAGTTCGTCGGCGTACCGCGTGATCTCGGTCTCGTCATCGCCCTCGATCATGATCCGGAGCTTGAGCTCGGTGCCTGAATACCGGATAAGCAGACGTCCGGTGCCTTCAAGCGTCTTTTCGATGCCGGCAATACGCTGCGCGATCTCCGGCAGGGACGCCAGGTCGCGCTTCTCCTTCACCTTCACGTTCACGAGGACCTGGGGATAGGTGCGCATGCAGGCTGCAAGCGCGGAGAGGGGCTTCCCGTCCTGTTTCATGATCGAGACGATCTGCAGGGCGGTGATAAGACCGTCGCCGGTGGTGTTATGGTCCAGGAAGATGAGGTGCCCGGACTGTTCTCCCCCCAGGTTGTACCCGCCGTCGAGCATCCGCTCCATGACATACCGGTCTCCCACGGCAGCGCGGACCAGGGTGCCGCCGGCCTCCCGGAGAGCGAGTTCGAGGCCGAGGTTGCTCATGACCGTTGCCACAAGGGTATTGTGCTTGAGCCTGTTCTGCCGGATCATGTGGAGGGCGCAGATGGCCATGACTGCGTCGCCGTCAACGATCTTTCCGTTCTCGTCGCACAGGATGACGCGGTCGGCGTCTCCGTCGTAGGCGATACCGATGTGCGCCCGGTTGGCGATCACGGCGCGGGAGATCACCTCGGGATGGAGCGATCCGCATCCCTGGTTGATGTTCATCCCGTTCGGCTGATCATAGAGCGAAATGACGTCGGCGCCGAGCTCCAGCAGGACGCGCGGGCCGATCTTGTAGGCGGCGCCGTTCGCCGAGTCCACCACCACCCGGAGCCCCGTGAGGTCCATGCCGCGAGGGATGGAGGATTTGACAAATTCATTGTATCGACCGATGGCGTCGTCGATCCTGACGGCCTTGCCGATCTCGGAGGCCGTGGGGCGGATGGCGTCGATGGCGCCCGAGAAGATGAGCTCCTCCATCTTGGCCTCGAGCGCGTCGGGAAGCTTGAACCCGTCACGGCCGAAGAACTTGATGCCGTTGTCCTCGTAGGGATTGTGGGAGGCGGAGATGACCACACCTGCGTCGGCCCGCAGGCTCCGGGTCAGGAACGCGATGCCCGGCGTCGGGACGGGGCCCACGAGCAGCACGTCGATGCCCATGGAACAGAGCCCGCTGGTGAGGGCGCTTTCGATCATGTAGCCGGAGAGGCGCGTGTCCTTCCCGATCACGACGCGGTGGCGCCTCGAGGAATCACGGAAGATATGTGCCGCCGCCCTCCCGATGCGCATCGCCATCTCCGAGGTCATGGGGTCCTGGTTGGCGACCCCCCGGACACCATCGGTGCCGAAGAGCTTTCTCATGGGCGCTCCTTTTGAATGCCGATAGTGATATATACGTCCGGCTCGACGACCTTGACCGGACTGCCGCGGTAGTCGATCCGGGGAGCGACCGTTACAGGCTCCTTCATCCCCTTAATATCGATGGGCATGGTCCGGAGCGCGGTCAGGGTCCCGAGGGAGCTCAACGGGCCCTCGAGGGTGAGCCTCGGGGGAGAGACGGAAACGCTCACGAGCCGGTATCCCGCCGCCGGTTTCCCGCTCAGGACCGGTCTCAGCCGGATGGTCCTGCGGACGATCCGGTCAAGCTTTACGGTGATCTCGTAGGGCGCAATATGGGTCACCGTGACCCCTGAGGGCTTCCGGATGTCATCGGGCGAAATGCGGATGATGTTCTCGCCTTCCTTAACGAGGGAAAGGTCGATGGCGCCCACCACTTTCTTTCCGGCGGCGATATCGCGGAGGGCACGTTCCTGGCCCTGGAAACGGGCTTCAACGGCGCCCGGCACGTCTCCCACCACGGCCATTCCCTGAGGAATGTTGCGGAGCTCGAGCGGCACGGTAAGGGACATCTCGGTCTTGCCTTTCGAAGTGACATAGAACCAGAGGCTCACGGCCAGGAGCAGGGACGCGAGCTTGATGGGCCAGTTTTCGAGGAATATCCTGCGCAGGTCCATATTATGCCCTCCGCTCCTGTTTCTGCCTCGCGAAGATGTCCGAGATCGTCTTCCGGAGCCTTGGAGCGTCCAGATCGGGATCGATCACTCCGTTAATGACCACCGAGATCTCGCCGGTCTCCTCCGACACCACCACGACCACGGCGTCCGTTTCTTCGGTGAGGCCCACAGCCGCGCGGTGCCGGGTCCCGAGGGTCTTGGCGATGTTCGGAGAGAGCGTCAGCGGCAGGAAGCATCCCGCCGAGGTGATGCGGCCGCTGCGGATGATGGTTGCTCCGTCGTGGATGGGCGAATAGGGAAGGAAAATGCTCGTCAGGATCTCCTTCGATACCCTGGCGTCCAGGTTCGTTCCCATTTCCACGATGGTCGTCAGGTCGGTCTCCCGTTCGAGCACGAGGAGGGCGCCGATCCGTTTGTTCGCCATGGATACCGACGCCTTGACGATCTCCTCGATGAATTTCGAGCTTTCCACCGGCGACAGTGTCCTGAAAAAGCGGCGCTCGCCCATCTGGGCCAGGGCGCGGCGGATCTCGGGCTGGAACAGGATGACCGCGGCGATGACGATCTGCGACCAGAAGCTGTGGATCAGCCAGTCGAGCGTGTAGAATTCCAGGGCCTGCGAAGCAATGAACACAAGGACGATGAGCCCGATTCCCAGAAGCATCTGGAACGCGCGGGTGCCCTTGATGATCAGGAGAAGGCGATAGCAGATATAGTAGACCAGGGCTATATCAACGGTATCCTGGAACCACCGGTAATGCGTCAGCGCCTCTCGTATTTCGATGAAGTTATTGAACATGGATTCATGAAAGTGATTGAGTAATTAGTTATTAAGTTATTGAGGGAGGCAGATGTTCTCTCATAACTCAATCACTAATCACTTGATTACATCAGTAGTGTCCGGCTGTAATTTTTAATTTTACCGTAAAAGCCTATGCCAGCGTGCGTGAAAGCGATGTCCTGTTTGGTTTCGATTCCAAATTTACCAAATATTTGCTCTCATTAAAATCAGAGGGTTACAGTCGCGAAAGTCGCGTTTTTGCGTTTAAGATTACTTAATTACTGTTTTTGCTTCACAACCGCATCGGTCATGCGCGCCACCTTCGTCATATGTCCCACGTCATGCACCCGGACGATACGGGCGCCGCGCTGGATGCCGAGGGCAACGGTGGCCGCGGAACCTTCGACGCGGTCCCTTGGCTCAGCGATGTCGAGGACCGTCCCGATGAAGCGCTTTCGCGAAGTTCCGAGGACGATGGGGAAACCCAGGGCGCGGAACTCATCCAGACGGTCCAGGATGGCAAGGTTGTGTTCCAGGGTCTTCCCGAAACCGATCCCGGGGTCGATCATGATCCTGTTCCGGCCGACGCCCGCTTTCAGGGCAATGGCGGCGCTTTCATCGAGGTATTCCATGATCTCGCCGATGACATCGCCGTAGACAGGGTTTACCTGCATGTCCCTCGGAGTCCCCTTGATGTGCATGATCACAACTGCGGCAGCGCTGTCTGCAACCACTTGCGCCATATCAGGCGAGAAGCGGAGGCCGCTGATATCGTTAACGATCGATGCGCCGGCATCAAGGGCCTTTTTTGCCACTGACGACTTATAGGTGTCGACCGAGATGGGTGCCGCGATCTCGGTCGAAAGCCGTTCTATGATCGGGACGACCCTGCGGAGTTCCTCCGCTTCGGTGAGAGGTGCTGCGCCGGGCCGCGTGGATTCACCGCCGATGTCAATGATGTCCGCCCCCTGGGAGACCATCTCCCGGGCGTATTCCAATGCCCGCGCAGGGTCGGCATACAGGCCGCCGTCGGAAAAGGAGTCGGGGGTCACGTTCAGGATCCCCATGATGTGCGTGCGGCTGCCGAGGTCGAGGAGTTTCCCTCTGCAGTCAATCTTATAATCCGAGCGCAGATAGTTGTCAAGCAGAGACTCGATCGTTTGCGCAAGACCGGCGGGGATCCGCGGTTCGCGGGCGAGAAGAGGGGAGAGACGCTTCAGCTGGTCAGGCGTGCCGGTCAGTATGGTCTCGTTGACCGGATCCCCGGAGCGTTCGCGGCATGATAAAGAAATAGGAGCAGGCTGCAAGCCCGCTCCTATCTGTGGTGTTCGGATATATGTTGCCAGGACGGCCGTCTCGCCCGCAGCGAGCCCTTTCAGGGTTATGGCGAGGGCCCCGTGGCCGGAAATCCGGAGAGCAGGCCCCATACCTTCCTCCTACGTCGTCGCAGGCTGGCCGATCACGATGGCGTCGATATCAGCTGCGTCGAGGGTCTCTTTTTCGAGCAGAGCCTTTGCCAGGCCGTGGAGCGCATCGGCGCGGTCCTGGATCAGGGTCTTGGCCCGGTGGAAGTTATCCATGACGATGCGCTTTACTTCCTTGTCGATCTCAACGGCCGTATGCTCGCTGTAGTCGCGGTGCTGGGCGATCTCGCGGCCGAGGAATATGGCTTCTTCCTTCTTTCCGTAGGACAGCGGTCCCATGGCGTCGCTCATGCCCCATTCGCATACCATCTTTCGCGCGAGGGTCGTTGCCCGCTCGAGGTCGTTGCCCGCGCCGGTGGTCATATGCTGGAGCGCGATCTCTTCAGCGGCCCGGCCTCCCAGAAGGATCGCGATATTGTTCAATAGATGTTCGCGGTCGTAGGAATAGCGGTCGGCCGTGGGGAGCTGGAGCGTGACTCCCAGCGCCATGCCGCGCGGGATGATCGACACCTTGTGCACCGGATCGGTACCGGGAATGAGCCTCGCGACCAGTGTATGGCCCGCTTCATGATAAGCGGTGTTTTTCTTTTCCTCATCGCTGATCAGCATGGATTTGCGCTCGAGGCCCATGAGGATCTTGTCCTTGGCCCGGTCGAAGTCGTCGTTCTCGACCTGCGTTTTGCCCAGCCTGCCGGCAAGGAGCGCCGCTTCGTTCACCAGGTTCGCCAGTTCGGCGCCGGACAGGCCCGGCGTGCCTCGCGCGATGGATTCGATGTCCACGTGCGGGGCAAGCTTGATCTTCTTCGTATGCACTTTCAGCACGCCGATCCGTCCGTTGAGGTCGGGCCGCGGGAGCACCACCATGCGGTCGAACCTGCCCGGCCTGAGGAGCGCCGGGTCGAGCACGTCGGGGCGGTTCGTCGCCGCCACCAGAATGACGCCGTCGTTGGACTCAAAGCCGTCCATTTCGACAAGGAGCTGGTTCAGGGTCTGCTCACGCTCGTCATGGCCGCCGCCGAGGCCCGCGCCGCGGTGCCTGCCCACGGCGTCGATCTCATCGATGAAGATGATGCAGGGCGCGTTCTTCTTTCCCTGCTCGAACAGGTCCCGGACCCGCGACGCGCCGACGCCGACGAACATCTCGACGAAGTCAGAGCCGCTGATAGAGAGGAACGGCACGCCCGCTTCGCCCGCGATGGCGCGAGCCAGGAGCGTCTTGCCGGTTCCCGGAGGGCCGACGAGCAGCACGCCCTTGGGGATCTTGCCGCCGAGCTTCTGGAACTTTTGCGGGTCCTTCAGGATCTCGATGATCTCCTGGACCTCCACTTTTGCCTCATCCATGCCGGCCACTTCGCTGAAGGTCACCTTCTTGGAGCTCTCGTTCAGGAGCTTGGCCTTGCTCTTGCCGAAGGACATGGCCTTATTGCCGCCCATCTGCATGTTCCGGACGATGAACATGAACCAGAAGACCATGAGGATAAGGGGCGCCCAGACCACCAGAAAATTATACCAGGCCGATTCCTTCACCTGTTCGGCGTTGACCTTGACCCCCCGTGTCCGGAGCTCCTTGACGAGGTCCGGGTAATCGGGAAGGACCGTCTTGAAGGACTTTCCGGTCTTATAATTGCCGGCGAGTTCAGGTCCCTTGATGGTTACATCGTTCACTTCGCCCTTCTCCACCTTGTCCATGAACTCGCTGAAGGGGAGCAGCATCGCCGTCGGGGCGATGGGATTGAACAGGTTGAAGACCAGCACCGAGATCACGACGAACAGCAGGATCAGTGCTATATTCTTATACATTGCGCTCACTTAGTAAAACCTCCTACAAGATATAATACAATTTTTGAATAGTAACATATGCCGCGCCGCCTGACAACAGCTTTATCCCCGTATGCCTTCCCGCTCGTCATGGGGCAGCACGGCGATGTACGGCAGGTTCCGGTAACGGTCCTGGTAGTCAAGACCGTATCCCACGACGTACTTGTTCGGGATGCGGAAGCCCGCGTAGTCCGCCTCGATCTTCACCTTCCTGCGGTCCGGCTTGTCCAGGAGCACGCAGACCTTCAGGGAGGACGGCCCCCGGTCCTGCAGCATCTTCTTGAGATAATCGATGGTAACGCCGGAGTCCATGATGTCCTCCACGAGCAGGACGTCCTTGCCCCGGATGTCCTCCTTCATGTCGGCGAGCATCGTGACGGGGCTGCTGCCTTTGGAAGCGGAACTGGTGCAATGGATGAAGTCCATGCGTACCGAGATCCGGAGCGAACGGAGCAGATCGGACATGAAGAAGAGCGCGCCTTTGAGCACGCCGACGACGAGCAGGTCCTTCTCGGCGTATTCCGTCGAGATGCGGGACCCCAGTTCCTGGATTTTCCGCTGGATCTCCTCGCGGGTGAAGAGCGGCTTCCCAAAATCTATTCCTACCATGCCTGAACCTCCATAAAATCTCGTGATACGTGATACGTGATACGTGATACGTGAGGCGTGAGGCGTTCGACGTTAGAAGTGAGGCGTATTGCCTCTGAAATCAGCCACTTTTCTCTTCTCACGTCTCACGTCTTACCTCTTACCTCTAACGGCCTTACCGTCACCACCAGCAACTTCGTTGTTCCCGGCCCCGGCAGGAAACGGCCATCGGTCCGCATGCCCATGATCCAGACAACGTCCAGTTCGGTTGCCAGAAGGGGAGCGGTGTTTCGTCGCACCCGAGGGACCTTCTCGTCCACGAAGAAGTCCTGGAGCTTCTTGCTCCTGCCACCCATCCCGGCAGGACAGAACCGGTCGCCCGGCCGTCTGCTCCGCAGGTATAAAGGCAGCGACATCTTATCATAATCAAATACCGCCTGCCAGAGATAATTTCCCCTGTCGGCACCGGGAAAGGGGGGGGGGGCCAGGATGACGGTCTCTATGGCCAGGCGGGCGGCGGGTGCCATGGTCCCGCCGGGGACGGCAAGGGGGACGCAGAAGACCATCTCCTGCTCCCGTGTACGAATGACCAGGTCGTCATATTCCCGCTCCAGGAGCAGACCTCCCGGAACCTCCATGCTCCTGCCGCTCTGGGCGGCCGTCATGAAGCCAAGGGCCTCTTCGGTCCTGATCCAGGAATGATCGACAGCGTCGTCACCGGCGGCCAGTTCAAGGGCTTTTCTCAGAACCCGTCGCCGGAGCGCGGGCAGGAGGGCGTTGAACCGATCACGCCGGATATGGACGGCTTCTCCTTCCCGTCGCATGACCTGTTGCATGACCGCCGGGAGCGTCGCTTCAATGGCCTCGTTCTCGTCCCGGAGCATGTCCGCTTCGGCAGCGAGGGCTTCTACGATGCGCGGGTTGAACCGCTCGAGGACCGGCAGCACCTCCTGACGGACGCGGTTCCGGGTATATACCGGTCTTCGGTTGGAAGGATCGGTCCGAAAATCGAGCCTTTCATGCTGCAGAAATGCCAGGACCTCGTCGCGGGTTATGGCGATGAGCGGCCTGATGATGTTCCCCCGCACCGGCGGGATGGAGGAAAGCCCCGAAATGCCCGCCCCCCGGACGAGCCTCATGAGAAGCGTCTCGGCCTGATCGTTCGCCGTGTGGCCAAGGGCGATACAGCGGGCGCTCGTTGCCTTTGCGCATTGCTGGAGGAACGCGTACCGCACCTCCCGCGCACCCGCCTGCGCCGACAGTCCCCTCTCGGCGCAGTAGGCGGGGACGTCGCGGCTTTCGACGGTCGCGGCGATCCCGAGCCCCTTTGCCAGCCCTTCGACGAACCGCGCTTCTTCGGCGGATTCCTCCCCCCGGAACCGGTGGTCCAGGTGGGCGACGTGGAGTATCAGGTCGAGGTCCTTTGCCAGGTCATGGAGAACGCTCAGAAGGCAGACCGAATCCGGTCCGCCCGATACCGCCACAACGACCCGGTCACCACGGCCCAGCATGCCGTATTTCTTGATCGTTTCTCTGGCCTTCGCGATTAGCATGATCGGTGCGCGGCGTGCCCCCTAAAATGAAGCCGTCAGCGTGCTTACTATTATACAGGAATATTTCGATGAGAAAAGCGGGGAAAAAGAATGGTGGCGGTGCAGGGACTCGAACCCCGGACACAGGGATTATGATTCCCCTGCTCTACCAGCTGAGCTACACCGCCACGAGTGGAATTGCAGATGGCTAAAATACTAAATCACGGCTTTCTTGTCAAGAAAAACCTCAAGATCCTCTCGACAGGACGACCAGATACTGATCAAACTGATGCCACCATCCCGTCGGTCCTGTTCGTCAAGTACGCAATGGGCTTACTCTTTGAACCGGGTCTCTTCTTTCTGTATCTTTTCCAGTTCTTCCCGGCGTGTCTTGCACTCGATGCAGTACCGGGCAAGGGGGTTCACCTCAAGGCGCTTGATGCTGATCTCGCCGCCGCATTCTTCACAGATGCCGTAGGTGTTGTTCTCCAGCTTCCGGAAGGCATCGGCGATGTCCTTGTACTGCTCATACTTCATTTCGAGCAGGGAATAGTCGATGCCCTGATCAACGTCCTGGGCCGACTGGTCGGCGCTGTCCATGGCGGAGTCGATCTTCTGTCCGGTCTCTTTGACGAGCTTGCGGCCCATCTGGGCCTCAAGACCGCGTACTACATCATTGCGCTTTTTGAGCAGAAGGCCCTTGAGCACGTCCTTCCGCTTTGACACGGCAGCCGGCATCCGCTGAGGGGCCGGAGAGGCGGCTGCGGCCCTTTTCACTGCTTTCTTCGCGATCTTCTTTGCGGCCTTCTTTGCGGTTTTCTTAACGGTCTTCTTGACCGGCTTTTTCTTCACGGTTTTCTTTGCGGCGGTACGGACAGTTTTTTTGGCCGTTCTCTTTGCCGCTGATTTTGCAGCCTTTTTCCGGGCTTTCTTTTTTACTGCCATGGTCCTTCATTCCTCCTGACGCGATGACGGCTCTCGTGTGATGTCATGGACATCGGGGCTTCGTCGAGAGTCCGTCTTTTTTGAATGCCGCATATTATAGTAATCTATCATAGCAAATTCAAGACAATTTATCTCCATGGGAAAGAAATAATGACGATCCTTCACCGGCAGCAATGATCAGGACTGTTCTGAAAGTAATGGCTAAGTATGCGTAAATTTGGTAGTATTGAAGCTTGATGCGGAAAATCCGCAGGGAATCTTCGATCGTCAAAGTAGGATCGTTCATGCCAATCGCCCGCTAACCTGCGGAAAACTGACCGCCCGGTGAAAGGAACCGAATCCCTATGAAGTACTGTTCTATCATTATTTTACTATTCCTGCTCCTGCCCTTGATCGTCCTGGCAGGCGAGCCATCCAGGACGGACCTCCGGGAGTACCGGCTTGACGTTTCCTTTGAGGTTCCCCGTTCCAGGATCACAGGGAACCTCAAAGTACCGGTGCGTGCGGGCCAGGAATCGGCGTTCAGCATCGGGCACCTTGCCGTGGGCTCCGTATCCCTGAACGGCCGGGACATGAAGTCCGCGGTCAAGGACGGCAGGCTGACGATCAAGCCTCTCGAGGACGGGATCGCGGAAGTCCGGTACGAGGGAACTTTCAAGGGTGGCGTCATGGAGGGCGACCGGAACTACGGCGTCGTGTCGAGCACCATCGATGAACGGGGCATTTCGCTCACCGGGGCCTGGTATCCCCAGCCCGACGGGCCGGCGCGGTGGAAGGTCACGGCGCAGCTGCCGGCGGGATACGAGGCGATATCGGAGGCCGAGACCATCGCCAGGGAAAAGAAGGGAGAGGGAGTGCTGTTCACCTTCGACTTTCCCCATCCCGTCGACGGGCTTTCCCTGGTCGCCACGGACCGCTATGAGGTCACCCGGGAGCGCCACGGCACGATCGAGCTCTTCGCGTACTTCTTCAAAGAGGACCGTGAGCTTGCCCGGACCTACCTGCAATATGCAAAGAACTATTTCGAGCAGTACGAGAAACTGCTCGCTCCCTATCCCTATAAACGGTTCTCCATCGTCGAGAACTTCCTGCCCACCGGCTACTCCATGCCGACCTTCACCCTGCTGGGGCAGGAAGTGGTGCGTCTCCCGTTCATCGTCGAAACCTCGCTGGGCCACGAGATCCTCCACCAGTGGTTCGGAAATTCGGTCTATGTTGATTACGACCGCGGCAACTGGTGCGAGGGCCTGACCACCTACCTGTCGGACCATCGCTACGAGGAGCAGAAGGGCAAGGGGGCGGAATACCGCAAGCAGCTCCTGGTCAATTACGCGGCCTACGTGAACGAGAAGAACGAAACGACGCTCCGTGAGTTCCGAAGCCGGACGGACCTGGCCTCGCGTTCCATCGGCTACGGCAAGTCCGCCATGGTCTTCCATATGCTCCGGACCCTTACCGGCGACGAGCAGTTCTTCGCGTCGCTGAAGCAGCTTATCGCGGAGAAGAAGTTCCGGCCGGCCTCGTGGGACGATATCGAGGACGCCTTCGAGAAGCGGTCCGGAAAGGACCTGTCGGCGTTCTTCAAACAGTGGCTCGACGGAAAAGGTCTGCCGGATATTCGCGTGGAGCATGCGTCGGTCCAGAGGAAAAGCGGGAAATTCGAGATAACCATCGAAGTAGTGCGAAAGAACAGCGCCATTCCCCTCGATTTGCCGGTTGCTGTCTCGTACTTGCGGGGGGGCGAAAAGACGGCCGTAGCGGTCCTCGACGCCGACAAGAAGAGCATTTCGCTCGTGATGGACGAGGAGCCGGTAACAGCGGTCATCGATGGAGGGTATGATCTGGCCCGGAAACTGACGGCCGACGAGATGCCGCCGGTGATCGCCCGGCTGCTGGGGGACGAGGCGCCGGTGATCGTCGCGACGGAGGCGGGAATCACCAGTTACCAGGCTGTCGTTATTGGTTTTGCCAGGCAGGAGGAGGGGCGGACGGAGAGGAAGGGGGAGAAGGGCAAGGGCCTGACGGACGCCGTTCTCAAGGCGTCAAACCTCGTCGTCCTCGGTGCCGACAACCCCGTGCTTAGCCGGCTGTTCGGAGCGACGGCTGCTCCCGCCGCGGGGTTCAGCGTCGAGATGCGGAAGAACCCCTGGAATCCCGAAAAGGTCGTGGGAATATTCCATTCGGCATCTGCCGGGGAGGCCGACGCGGCGTTCCCGAAGATATCCCATTATGGGAAATACAGCAGTCTCGCGTTCGTGAGGGGGAAAAATGTGGACAAGAAGATCGCCCCTTCAGAGAGGGGGATCATCATGGAACTCCGGGAGGAACCGCCCGTCGTCGACCTTTCCCTGCTCAGGAGGCTTTCCGATGTCATCGAAAGCGCTGCCGCAAAGAAGATCGTGTACATCGGCGAGTATCACGACCGCTTCAGCAACCACGCAGTCCAGATCCAGATGATCCGGGCGCTGCAGGGCAGGAACACCCGGTTCGCAATCGGCATGGAAATGTTCCAGCGGCCTTTCCAAAAGACCCTTGATGACTATATCAGCGGCGCCATCGATGAGCGGGAGTTCCTGAACCGGTCGGAATATTTTAAGCGCTGGGGCTTCGACTACAACCTGTACAAACCGATCCTTGATTTTGCCCGGAAAGAAAGGGTCCCGGTCGTTGCCCTGAACGTGAGAAAAGAGATCACCGAAAAAGTGTCCAGGGAAGGCATGGACGCGCTCACCGATGAGGAACGGAAGGAGCTTCCGCAGGAGACCGATTTTTCCGACGAGGACTACCGTCATCGCATCCGGCAGATCTTCGACCAGCACAAGGGCTCGGAATCGAAGAACTTCGATTATTTCCTGCAGGCGCAGGTCCTCTGGGACGAGACCATGGCCGAGTCGATCGATGAGTACTTCAAAAAGAACCCTGACCACCAGATGGCGGTGATCGCCGGAGGGGGGCACCTGGCCTATGGCATGGGCATACCGAAGCGGTCCTTCCGGAGGAACGGCCTTTCCTATACCATCATCCTGAACGACGGGGATATCGAACCGGACATCGCCGACTTTATCATCTTTCCGCAACCCCTCGACGGCATGACGTCGCCGAAGCTTATGGCCACCTTCAAAGAGGAGAAGGGGAGGGTGCTCTTCAATGATTTTATCAAGGACAGCCCGGCCAGGGCGGCCGGGATCAGGGCCGACGACCTGCTGGTCTCCCTGGACGGGATCGCGGTGAAAGGGATACCGGACATCAAGACGGCTCTTTTTTTCAAGAACAAGGGTGATATAATGAAAATAAGGGTCGCCCGAAAGCGGTTTCTTTTAGGAGAGGCGGAGTTGGAGTTCGAGGTGAGGCTGTAGGAAGAAGTCGTGGAACAGCCGCGAGGCAGTCGTAAAGCAGTCAAGAGGCTGTCAAGCGGCTGCCGACTTATGACCTATATCATAGCTTTTATCGCGCCCAGAGGTATAATCAGATCATGGGTATATTCAGTGAAGGCTGCCCCGGCAGCTCAGAGATACGCACCCCGAAGCCGGAGGATATCCGGTGCCAGAAGTGCGGCGAAAAGATGGAGATCTGGACCGACGAGCCTGATTCGGCGTGCAAGAAATGCGGCCATATCAACGCGAGGCCCATGGGCACGTCCTGCGTCGAATGGTGCGCCTTCGCCAAGGACTGCGTCGGCGCCGAGAAGTACGAACGACTCATGAAGGCTGTGAAGAAGTGATCCTGTAGTTTCTCGTTTCCTGTTCCGGCTGAATCTATCCCCCCATACCCCGAAAATACCCCACTTATTTTATTGCCAAATGACGGATTCCCTGTTATCTTTATAACAATAAAAAACAGTTAAGGCATTAAAAAATGTTTAAATGGTAAGGAATGAGGTAGAAATGTTTAAAAAACAATTAGATACGGAATTACTGCCAAGGGAGGCAATAGTGGATGATGGACCTACTGTGCTGGTCGTGGATGACGACCAAGAGATGAGAGACAGCCTGCAGTACGCACTAAGCTCCTACAATATGCAGGTAACGCTGTGTGAGAACGCCACCGAGGCGCTGTTGGCCGCAATGGGGGGATCATTTGATTTCATAATAACCGATTACAAGATGCCGGGAATGGATGGCATCGAGCTCGTAAGGCGGCTCAGGGCCCAGCAGCCGCCCCTTACCGTGATCATTGGGATGAGCGGCATGAGCGTGGGCAGGGTTTTTCTTGAGGCGGGGGCGAACGATTTTCTCTTGAAGCCTTTTGTGCCCTATGACCTGGCCATGATGATCGATGGCGGCGACATCCTGGCATGAACGCGGCGATCCCATGAGCGATGGTTGGGGCGGGGTACTGCCATGACGAGAATGTTCATAACTGCGAAGCTCCTCTTCCTCGCGACATGCGTCCTGCTGATTGCCGGCCGGGCGCATGCCGCAAAGGTCGAGTTCGTGAAGGAGCACGTTTACCGGGCAGGCGACATGGACAGTAAGGTGTCGAGCCGGGCCATCGCGCTCATGGAGGTGAAGCGGGCGCTCCTGGAGCAGCTGGGCACGTACTTGGTGAGCGAGACCGAGGTCAGGAACTACCAGATGACGAAAGACCATGTCAGCCTGCTCACTGCCGGGATCGTGAGCGCCGAGGTACTTGAGGAACGATGGGACGGGAAGGAGTTCTACCTGAAAGCCAAGCTCGTGGTTGACCCGCAGGAGGTGGCGGAGCATGTCAAGACCATGAGCCGCGACCGCGAGCGGACACAGGAGCTCAAGGAAGCGAAGAAACGCACCGACCAGGCGTTCCGGGAGGTCGAGCGGCTCAGGAAGGACATGGGGCTCGCCCGGCCGGACATCCAGGGCCAGGTGGACCGGCAGGCGGACTACTCGCGGGCCGTGCAGGAGCTGGGCACCGACGACTGGTACTCTGGCTTTCGTTTCCTGATGAAGGACGGCAGTGCATTCATCTGGACGAACTACGAGGAGTCCGTTGACAGCTACTGCACCTGGCTGAACGCGGGCCGGATCTGCGTTCCCATGAAGGACGTTGCCTCGATCAAGCGGGGGGCCTACCCGGAGAACACCGAGGTGATATCGGGAAAACCGGCCGACAAGCGCAGCCAGCGCAAGGCAGAGCGGGACTGGCATGCAACGCAGAAGGAGAACGAGCGGACCCGACGGTCCCTCGAGTGCCAGCGGAGGCTCGACGGTCTGCGGCAGCTAAGGCGCGATTCGGCCGAGTATGAGGCGCAGTATGATGACTACAGGAAGACCTGCTCGGCCCTGAAGGGTGCCCCGGCGCCAATGCGCAGCGGGAGCGGGACAACGTCCGGTCTCACGCGGAAGGACGGGAAGCAGGGGGATATGGACAAGATCATGCGGAACGCAAAGGACAGGTCGGCGTTCTGATCGTTCCGAATGTATGCATCTTTACCCTTTATTGATATCATGGGCTCTTTGACCGGACCAAGGGGGGCCGGTTCAGGCCGGCCGTGGGCAAGCGGCCAGTCGTCGGGGTTCGCGCTGTCCGACGTCGTTAAGCCTGTTGACTGAAGGAATAAGGGTCTCTCACCTGCTGTCGCTGAGGTCATGATCTACGACAATTGCCAGGGTGTCATGCTGGCCTGGGGCATAGCGCGTTTCCTGTCCTGGCCGGAAGAGGACCTGACCGGGGAACGATCATCCGATCCCAAGCCGGGAGAACGCTGTGTCTGCACATGCGAGTAGCGGTGAGACCTCAGCGGTCTTCGGCTGGAGACACTGTGTGGGGAGGCCTGGTCTTACGCTCAGCACGTGATATGAAGCGCCGCTATTACGGTCTTCGCTCCCTCCAGGTCATTGTATGCCGCGACCGCCTTTGCCGTACGTTCCACCTTTACCTCGATCCCCCGGGAGGCGATCCTCTCGACGGTCTCGCGGGGAACGCGCATGACGCCGGAATAGCCCGTGCCGATGACGAGCACGTCCGGCTTCGCCCGGAGCGCTTCCGCAACGTCCCCGGGCAGGAGCAGATGTCCTTCCTTCCGCCGCCACGAGGCATCTACCCTGCCGGGATAAATGATGACATCGGAGGTATAGGTCTTTCCGTCGATGACGATCCTGCCGAAGGAATAGGAATCGATCTTCACGGGCTTTCTCCCTTCTGTTCACGTGATCCTGCTTCCCCGGGGAGGACCTGGACCCGGCCTTCCTCTCCCTCGCCGCCCTCGACCCGGACATCGATATCCATGAATTGCCCTATGACCCAGAGGTTCGTGAGCAGATGCCGGGTGACGCGGCTGGTGGTGAACTCGGACGGGCCCTGGCAGAAGGCGAGCCAGGGAGCGACCTGGTCCGCCAGATGCGGGTCCAGCGCGCCCCGCGCCCGCAGATGGGAAAGCAGCCCGCCGCACGCTTCATCAGCCACCTCCTCGGCCCGCTTGCCGATGGCGCCGAGTCCGCCGAACCCTGCCGTGACGCGCTCGAACTCCGCGGCGAGGAAGAGGCAGGAGCCCTTGCCAGCTGACGGCGCCGACAGGATCTCGATGGAGGCATCGATGCCCTGCCTGCCGAGGACCGCGATCGCCCGGTCCCGCTGGCGCAGAGCAATGTGGCCGGGAAGGTTCGAGACCGCCGAGAGGCCGAAGACGCGCAGAAGCCTGCCCCGTTCGGTCAGTTTGAGCGGGAGCAGCGCCGGCGTCGGCGTGATCCGCGCGGAGACTTGACCTCCCCCCATGGGGTACCAGCCCCAGGAAGCGATGGAGAATTCAGCATGTACGCCGAGGCGGGAGAGCAGGGGGGCGACGATGGCTTGCAGATAGTGGAACGACGGGCTCCAAGGCACATGGGTACCGCCGGTAACGGTGACGAGGGATGCCTGTTCCGTAAAGGAGAGGGGCAGCAGGATGGTCTGGAGCACAAGGCTCGTGCTTCCGGCGCTGCCTTTTTTTTCCGCCACATCGAGGTGATAGGTCCCGTGGCTGGTCCTGTTCGGCCGGAACCGGAGCGATGTTGACGAGAGCTCAGCTCCCTGGACCTCTGCGCCGGCAACGGACGCCGCAGCAAGGACCGCAGTGACATGCTGCGGCTGGAGACCGGGCTTCTTTCTATCCTTGCGGATATTCGTGATCTCCATCGGTGTTCCGAGCACGCAGGACAGGGCGAGCGACGTGCGCAGGATCTGGCCCCCTCCTTCGCCAAAGGAGCCGTCGATGTGTACCCAATCGGGAGCGGAGGGGCCGTTCATATTCCCATTATAGATGCTTTTATCCCGGGCAGGGCAGGCAGCGAGCGCCTGAAAGGGGAAAACGGCGGAATAAACGCAGTAATTTCCATTTTAGTATCTTTATTATCGTGGGAAGGTTGAAGCGCGTGAAATGGCCGGGAGACATAGCTGAAGCGAAGGCGGCGCAGGTGCTTCTGCGCAAGAAGGCCAGGATCGCTCTGTTCCGCAGCCGGCCGCACTTTGTCGACGGCGTGGACGCGGCCTTCTCTTCTTCTCAGGTGTTTGCCGCGGCATGCCTCTATCATTCCCGACCTGGCCTGCGCGGAGCAGGTGACGGCTGTCCAGGACCTGCGCTTCCCCTATGTCCCTGGTCTGCTCTCGTTCCGCGAGGGGCCGGCCGTCATCGAAGCACTCGGCAGGCTCACGCAGCGGCCCGATGTCATCCTTGTGGACGGACAGGGCATTGCCCATCCCCGCGGGATAGGGCTCGCGTCGCACCTCGGGGTCGTGCTGGGCATCTCCGCGGTCGGATGCGCGAAGCAGCGGCTGGTCGGCGATCATGAGGAGCCCGGGGCGAAAAAGGGGAATGAGAGCTGCTGAGATATCATGCTGTCGAAAAGGATCAAGCGTACCATCGCGGGGTCAGGCATGGCAAGGTAGGGACAGCCCCGGTGTATCGGGGTGCCGATTTAAACGGGATGCTGGATCGGGGCTTGGGATGCGACTACCCGCCGCTGAGATTCCCGGATCCGGGCCTGGCTTCTCCAGGGCGAATAACCATCAGACTTGATTTGTTTGACCAGGTGCTCTTCCCGCCTCGCACACTTCTCCCGCACCATCTCCGACGCGTTCGCGATGGGGCGGGTCCTGAGCGACGTTCTATCCCTTGCTCATTTTCCCGCCAAACAACTCCACGATCTTCTTTACCAACGCAGGCAGCGACGGGTCCCGTGCTCCCATGACAAGAATGCAGTCTTCCGGCCTCGCATCGGCCTGCAGTCTTGCCAGCAGGTCATCGCGATCCCTCACTGCTTCAGCCTTAAATGTCACTGCGCCCAAGTCGTCGATGATATCGTCTGATGAAATGTTCTTTTGCGCAGTGCCTCCGGCATAATAGATCGGCAGGAGATAGAGCGAGTCATCCGGCTGGAACGTGGCTTTGAAGGTCGCGATATATTCATCCTTCAAGAACCGCGTCGGGGCGAATCCGTGGGGCTGGTAGACGGCCAGAATGCGCCCCGACAGGCCCCGGCTGGCGCGGACAGCGGCCGCTATCTTTGCCGGATTGTGCGCAAAATCGTCAACCACATGGACATTCCGCTTCGTCGAGGTCACCTGAAAGCGCCGCGCCACGCCCTCATACAACGTTACCGCATCGGCAAGCGCTGTGGGCTCGCATCCGAAATGCTCGCACACGCAGAGCGCCGCGGACAGGTTCTCAAGGTTGTGTTCGCCCGGGAGCGGCAGATGATATTCAACGCCGTCCTTCACCAGTTTGACCGAGGTCGGAAGAAGCTCTGCCCGGTCCGGCCGCCACGAGCCCGAACCATTCCGGCCGAAGCGCACGGTCGCGGGAAGGGAAGCGAGGACCGGATCGTCGGCATTGGAAGCCGTCCAGGGAGTGTTTGACGCAAGCGTTTCGAAGAGCGCTTTTATCTCGTCGATGCTTTTGTGGTCCCTTGAAACATTCAGGAAGACCGCGGCCTCGGGACGATATTTGACCAGCGTTCCGTCGCTTTCATCGGCCTCGACGACCAGCAGATCGGAACCTCCTCCGTAGGCATTGCCGATGAGCCCCTGCTTTTCAAGCCTGCGCAGGCCCGCGCCGCTCAGGAGCGAGGGCGATTGTCCGCATGCGGTCAGGAACTCGAATATCATCGCGGTCACCGTCGACTTTCCGCTCGTGCCGGCGACGGCGATGGTCCTTTTCGTCCCGATGACAGCTGCAAGCAGGTCGGAGCGATGGATGACGGGAATTCCCCGGTCACGGGCAGCGGCGATGTCGGGATTTGAGTCCTCTATCGCCGTCGAGACGCAGACGACGTCAGTGTCCTCACCGATGCCCGAACCGTCCTGCGGAACGACGGCGCACCCCAGCCCTTCGAGCGATCGCCCGATGGCGGCGGTATCGTCGCTCCCGTGAAAGCGGTCGGAACCCGATACCGTGATGCCCTGAAAGCGCAGGTATTGCGCAAGCGCGCTCATGCCGCTACCGAAGATGCCGGTGAAATGGACGCTGCGGCAGGGGCGTTCGCCGACGACGACGGGGGGAGGGTCGATGTAGACGAGCGTGCCTTCCTTCACCGTGTCAAATAAACGGATGACGTCGAGATTGCGCATGCAGATGCAGCCGTGGGACAAGGGAGAGCCGATGAGGTCCTCCCGGCCCGTGCCGTGGATATAGATGTAACGCTCATAGGAATCCACGCTGCCGCTCTTGTTGATCCCCTCCTCAAGGCCTTCGAGCCGCAGGATGCGCGTCAGGATCAGGTTGTCCCCGGTCAGGCTGTGGTCCCAGTCTTCGCCCGTGTCCTCGCGGTCCCTGAAGACACGGCCGGGAGGCGCGTCGGCCCCGAACTTCTCCCTGATCCGGTGAAGACCGAGCGGCGTCTTGAGGGAGTTCTCCCGGTTGCCATGGCCGAAGCGGGAGGTCGATGCGTCGTAGCGTTCCACGATGGCGCCCTTCGCGCAGACGAAGAGTGCCTGTTCTTCGATGGACACGACGAGATAAAGCCCTTCGGGGTCGGTAAGAATCGGGGCCAGTTTATTATGAATGCGATGTAATCGAGATGATTCCATAAGTTGGCGGCTATTTATATTTACGCAAGACCGAAAAGTTCTTTGACACTGATCACGGCGGATGTTAACGTCGGATAAAATCGGATTTTAAAGAGGTCGCCAAGCTCGAAAAGAAGGGCTATCTCCTTGGGTTGTAAAAACAGTAATTTGAGATTTCCTTTGCGGTCTCGCTTAGAAGCGCCTACTTTTGGTTGCGGCTTTGCGAGAGATACCTTTTCCGTTTTGGTTTGTCGGGTTCCGGTCGATGACCATAATGACTATTGATACTTTTCTTTATCAGCTCTTATCATATTTTAAATCCGATTCTTCCGTGTCAAAGGTTCTTTTTCTTCCGATCTGTCCTATCCCGCCCACAACCCGTACAGCACGATCAATACCAGCGCCGGCAGCATGTCGATGGTCTTCGTCTGCTTCACGTTCAGGAGATTGAGGCCGATGGCCAGGACGATGATACCGCCCACCCCGTCGATGTTGCTCATCATCCGGGGCGCCGTGAGGAAGGTCAGGTGCTTCGCGAACAGCGTGAGGCCGCCCTGGATGACGAACACGGTCACCGCCGAGAACGCAACGGAAACGCCGTAATGCGACGTGAGCAGGAACGCGGCGAACCCGTCCATGACGGATTTGGTCCGGATGAGCGTTCCGTCGCCCGAAAGGCCGTCCTTCAGCGAGCCGATGATGGTCATGGACCCCACGCAGAACAGCGTGCTCGCCACCAGGAATCCCTCGGTATCGTATTTCCCGGCGAGATACGCCCCGTTCAGCCGCTTCAAGGCTTCGCTGGTCCGGTCTTCCAGCCGCAGGGCGCTTCCGGCGATCGTCCCCAGCGCCAGGCTGAAGACGATGGGGATGACGTCCGTTCCGTTCAGTCCCATCTTAAGGCCTACGTACAGCGTTACGAGCCCCAGCACATTGAACACGGCATCCTTTACCCCGTCGGGAACCTTCTTTCCGGCGAGCAATCCAAGCATGCTCCCGGCAAGGACGAGGGAACTGTTAAAGAGGTAGCCTTTCATGGAGCGGTATTATAGCCCCGATTCCGGCCTCGGGCAAGTAAAAGGAGAAGGAAATTCCTTGATTTATCGTGGTGGTTGGTCTATTATTGTGCGGCTTGCCAAGCGATATATCATATCGTGAATTCATGATGGACGAAACAGGAGGGTGTACTGTGGTAAAGGTCAACCAGGAAGAACTTGCAGCGAAGATAGCAAAGCTGAAGGCGAAAGCAAAAGAGAAGACAGCGAAGAGCGCGGGCAAACGGGGAGATCCCGAGGCGCGCACGGCCATCAAGAAAGTGAAGCGCGCCCAGCGGAAACTCAACGTTGCGAAGAAATACAAGACCGGCGGCAAAAAGGCGAAGAAGGCCGCTGCTCCGGCGTCGGCATAATTCCGCTCCGGGAATCCTCTCGATGAAGCGGCTCGCAGGCTGGATACTTGCCGTCGGGATTGTGCTCATCATAGCGTCCTGTGCCGGGAAGGCGACCCCTGAGGTCCCGGCCACCCCCGACATTCCTTCACCTGTCCCGCCGAAGATCCCTGACACGGTCTATCGGGAAACCGGTGTGGCCTCCTGGTATGGCAGGGACTTTCAGGGCAGGACCACGGCGAGCGGCGAGATCTTCGACATGAACGGCATTTCGGCTGCCCACCGGACCCTGCCCCTGGGGACGGTCCTGAGCGTCACCAACCTCGACAATTTCAAGAGCATCAAGGTCAGGATCAACGACCGGGGACCTTTTGTGAAGAGCCGGGCGCTCGAACTTTCTTTTGGCGCAGCGAAGGAACTCGGTTTTGCCTCGCAGGGCACGGCTCGGGTGAAGATCGAGAGCCTTGACGGCATCAGGGACCTTGCGGTGTTTTCGGTCCAGGCAGCGGCCTTTGCGGAAGAAGAGAATGCCAGGACCCTCAAGGCGCGGCTTCAGCGTAAATATGAGACGGTGTATATTGTTCCTTACGAGTCGAACGTCGGGAAGTTCTACCGCGTCCGGGTCGGGGCATATCCCAGCGAGGAAAAGGCCGAACGCATAGCGGCCAAGCTGACCCTGGACGGGCTGGAGCCGGTGGTGGTGAGAAAAGACTGACGAAGACGGGACAAGGTCTTTGACACTGATAACGTCGGATCTTTTATGATCAAGGCGGATAAGGCGAAGGATAAAGCCATTCAAGTGTAAAGTCCAGTTTGCCGTATCAGCCGTTATCATAGGCATCTTATCCGCATTGATCAGTGCCGAAGGTTATTAGTCGTTTGATAGTAAATAATACTGAGAGTGGTGCAATGAAGATAACCGTCAAGACCGGAAAACTGGAAACGATGCGTACCGACGCAGCAGTGATCATGATCGTCGAAGGCGAGAAGCCCGGTCCCGTTGCCAGCCGGGTGGATCAGGCGCTGGGCGGGATGGTCCAGCGGCTGATCAAGCGCGGCGAGTTCGCCGCCAAGCCCGGCAGTGTCTGCCTTCTCTACCCCGAAGGGAAGATCGCGGCCGAGCGGCTGATCGTGGTCGGGCTCGGCAAGCGTGCCGACCTTACTCCTGACCGGCTTCGTCTTGCCGCCGGCAAAGCGGCTGCCTCGGGCCGCAGCGCCGGTGCGAAGAACATCGTTATTGCACCGGAAGGATATACCTTTGATGCCGCCGAGGCCGGACAGTCGCTGGCCGAGGGCAGCACGCTCGGCCTGTACCGGTTCCTGAAATACAAGTCCAGGGACGAGAACAACGGGAAAAAAGAGATCGCTTCGATCACGGTCCTGACGGAAAAGGCATCCACCCTCAGCGCGATCCAGAAGGGCGTCCGGACCGGCGAGGTCATCGCGGCCCAGGCCGCAATGGTGCGCGACATGGTCAATTCTCCGTCCGCCGATATGACCCCGACGGCCATCGCCGGGATCGCGAAAGGACTGGCAAGAAAACACCGCTTGAAGGTCCAGGTGCTGGAGCGCGACCGGATGCGGAAGCTCGGCATGGGCGCGCTCCTGGGCGTGGCGTCGGGCAGCGTCCAGCCGCCCAAGTTCATCATCGCGGAATACCGCGGCGGCGGGAAGAAGCCCTTCGTCGCCCTTGTCGGCAAGGCCATCACGTTCGATTCCGGCGGCATCTCCATCAAGCCGTCGGAGAACATGGACAAGATGAAGGACGACATGAGCGGCGGGGCGGCAGTGCTGGGCGCCATCGCGAACGCGGCCGCGCTCAGGCTCCCGCTCAACATCGTGGCTCTCGTACCGTCAACGGAGAACATGCCGAGCGGCAGCGCCTACAAGCCGGGCGACGTGCTCCGGACAATGTCGGGCCAGACCATCGAGATCCTCAACACCGACGCCGAGGGCCGGCTCATCCTGTCCGACGCCCTGGCCTATGCCTGCCGGTACAAACCTGCCGTGATCGTGGACATCGCGACGCTCACCGGCGCGTGCAGGATCGCCCTGGGCCAGGAGGCATCGGGCATGCTTGGGACGAGCGATACGTTCAAACAGAAGATGCGCCTTGCGGGGGAAAAGACCGGTGAGCGCGTCTGGGAGCTTCCGCTCTGGGACGGCTACCAGGACCTCATCAAGAGCGACATCGCCGACATGAAGAACGCCGGCGGCAGGGACGGCGGCGTCATCACGGCGGCCTGCCTTCTCTCCAAGTTCGTGGAAGCGTATCCCTGGGTCCACCTCGACATCGCCGCCACGGCCTGGACCGACAAGGACCGGCCCTACACGCCCAAGGGCGCCACCGGCATCGGATGCCGGCTCCTGACGCAGTTCCTGCTGGACTACGAAAAGGAAAGAAGGTAAGACGTTAAGAAGGTAGGAGGGTAGGAAAGTTAGAAACAGGAAAATCCTTTGGCCGTGCCGTTTGCATACCTTCATTCCCTCTAACGTTCTTCCCCGCGAGCACCACTTGGACCTCCATCAGATCGAAATATTCTGCGCCATCGTCGAGTACCGCAGTTTCTCCCGTGCGGCCGAGACGCTTTTTCTCACCCAGCCGACGGTGAGCGGCCACATGAAGAACCTCGAGGCCGAACTGGGCGTGAAGCTCCTCGACCGCCTGGGCAAGCGCGCGCTTCCCACCGAAGCCGGCGACATCCTCTTCCGCCACGGCACCCGTCTGCTGGAGGAGCGCGACCGGGCGAAACAGGAGATCGAGAAGCTGTCGGGGCGGATCAGCGGCAAACTGATCATCGGCGGCAGCACCATCCCGGGAGCCTACCTCCTCCCGCCGCTCATCGGTTCGTTCAAAAAGAAGAATCCCGGCGTTTCGGTCCAACTGAGCATCGACGACACGGCGAAGATCACCGATGCCGTGCTCGCGGGCAGCTTGTGCATCGGCGTTGTGGGAGCCCGCGTCGCCGAACCGCAGCTCGAGGTCCATCCCTTCCAGACCGACGAACTGGTCGTCGCGGTGCCTTCCCGCCATCCCTGGGCACGAAAGCGGACCGTTGCTTCCGGGGAACTTGCCGGACAGCCGTTCATCCTGCGCGAGCAGGGCTCGGGAACCCGGAAGATCATGGAGGACCGGTTCGAGAAGGCGGGTCTTTCGATCGCCGACCTGAACATCGAGGCCATCATGGGGAGCAGCGATGCAGTTCGCCAGGCCGTCAAGGCCGGGCTCGGCATCTCCATCCTGTCCAGCCGGGCGCTCAAGGACGACCTGGAGGCGGGCCGTCTCTCCGCCGTCCGCGTTGCAGGCATCAAAATGGAGCGGCACTTCTACGCCATTCTTCTCAAAGGAAGGAGCCGCTCCCCTCTCTGCAAATCGTTTCTCGACTTTATCCTCAAAAAAACCCGATAGTCTTCGAACTATCCGTTGTGCATTCATCCGGAGAATGCATCTTTCCGCACCTTTCCCCTGCCGCTCCAGTATTATTCTTTTCAATGCAAACGCCCTCATTCCATCAGTATTAGCGATTTGACTCGCCGGTTCTCCTCCCCTAAGATGCCTCTACGACACAATAGGAGGCCATGCATGCATCCCGAAAAGAAACAGTTCTTCTTGCACCTGTTCGCCGTCATTGTCATTCCCGCCGTTGCATTTGCGGCGGAGGCCGGGTTCCGCGTCATTGCGACGGCAGATCTCAAGGCCCTGATGGACGAGAAGAAGGACCTTGTCCTCGTGGACAGCCGGACGCCCGAGGAGTTCCAGGAGGCTCATATCAGGGGCGCCATCAGCATCCCCGAGAAGGTGTTCGAGGAGAAAATATTCCTGCTCCCGCCGGACAAGAAAGCACCGGTCGTGCTGTACTGCAACGGCGTCAAGTGCGGAAAGAGCAAGAAGGCCGCGAAGAAGGCTGAAGCTGCCGGATACAAAAATCTGAGCATCTATGCCGAGGGATTTCCTGTCTGGGAGGAGAAGGGACTTGCCATCGTCGCCGGTCCGGAGCATGCGACGAAGATCGAGACGGCGAAGCTCAAGCCAGCCGAGATCAGGCAGCTGCTGGACGCAAAGAGCAGCGACATCGTCATCGTCGACGTGCGCGACGAATCGGAGTTCAAAGAAGGCCGCATCCCGACTGCCATCAACATCCCGGTGGAGACCTTCGCTCTCCGGTCCGAGGTGCTGCCCAAGGAAAAGAAGATCGTCGTATACTGCAACACCGGCGGCAGGAGCTATAACGCGTACCGGAAGCTCATGAAGTTGGCCTACCCGAGCATCTTCCAGACGACCTTCGCCGAATGGAAGGAAGCGGGCATGCCGGTGGAAAAGTGATATGAAGGTGCACGCGGGCTCTCATTCGTCTACACATGACCTGTGGATATTCGAAGAACAGCCGGAACGGAAAGGTTGGTTTCCCGCAGCAGTGCTCCTGGCACTGCTGACCGCAGGCGCCGTGACCATCGGTCTGACGGGAATGTGGCGTGGCGTGCTTCCGGTTGTCGTCATCCTGTCGGCTGGTGTGCTAGTCATCGCACTTCGCTGGCTGGTTCGAAAGACCGTGGTGATCGACCGCCAGAAGGGCATTGCAAGCGTTGCATCTGGCTGGCATTTGTGGCGCCGGAGGCAGGTCCGTGCACTTGATGAGTTCGACCGGGTCGCGGTATGGGAGCGAAGGACCCCGATCGATGCAGGCTATTTCGCCTCGCTGTACTCGATCGTGCTTGTCGGCGGGAAAGGGCCTTTGCCGCTTCTGACGACCGATGACGAGAAGGATGCTTCGGCTGTCCGGGATGAGGTGGCTGCATTTCTGCGTTTCAGGTGAGCTGTCCGGATCATGGCGGGAGAATGGATCATGCTTGATACTCATGAACAGGCATATGGGTTGCGCGCGCTCTACCGGGATCCGTTGTTCGACCGTACCCTCGCGGAGCTCCGTTCTCATGGCGGCTATGCAGCCGTCGCGGCTGACAAGGCAGAGGAGTTCATCGGCATCCTGACCGGAAAAAATCCTGCTGAGGGACGCGCCAGGTTCCGGTTCACCCGAAAGGGGGAGTATCGCATCAAGAACTGCCGGAAAGTGGACCTGGGGTGCGGCTACCGCATTGTCTGCATCCAGAAGGACCAGCGGCTCGTCCTGCTGTATCTGGGTACGCATGACGATTGTTTTCGATGGATCGAACGCCACCGTACTGCGGAGTATGACCTGGACAGCGTGTCGGAGAGCGCCTGGATCGAAATTGGGGGAGCCCATCCTGTCGAGAGGACATCATGCGGGCTGATATGCGAGGAGGACCGTTTCGCCGAAGAGTACGAGGCGTCCGTGATGGGTCAACTCGACGATGCGGCGCTGCGAAAGGTTTTTTCCGGATTGATCGAGCGTCGCTAGCGATTTACCGCATAACGGAATTTCAGGAAAGAAGACAATGGTGCTCGCCGTGATCAAGTCGGTGATGAAGTAAGTTGACATGCATGCATTGACTGGCTGTGTCGGCTGGCGCCGGCTGCAGGCTTCAATCCTGCAGGACTGCCGTGCATGGCATGTCATCGGTTCGATTCCGAAGTCAGTCTCCACTTCGTGAAATGCATTGCGCGGGAAGTCAGGTCATTCGGATGCCGGCGGTGCATCGGGAACAAGAACGTGGCGTCATAATAGCCGGTACGAGTTTAGAATACGCCAGGCGATTCAATAATGAGCGAAGTAGAATGAATATCCCTGATCTGATGCGAAAATCCCAGGATGGTAAACGACAATCACCGACGGAGTTTATGCAGCAGCTTTCTCAGCCGCCTGATTCTTCCGAACTGAAGTCGGAGCCAACCCCCGAGACACGAAAGAGAAAACCGAAGAAGGCAGGGGCGAAACAGTGGAGAGTTGGAGATCATGGCGATGTCCCTCGGCATCCCGCTTGGCGAGTTAGGCGGGGAGGCGCTTCTGGGGACCTCCGAGATCAGGGTGAACAGCATGTGCACGGTCTTCGCAGAGTCCGAGGTGATCTCTTTAAAGAACCAGGGCGCATCGCCGCGGGACATTGCCCGGGCCGTTCATCTCTCGGTGGTGGAAGTGGCTTGCCGCCATGCTGCACCGCATCGGATATGGCGGCACGGTCGTTTTTACCGGAGGCGTGGCCAGGAACCACGCCATGGTGCAACTGCTCCGGGCGTAGCTTGAAATAACCGTTCTGGTGCCTTCCGCGCCGGACATCGCAGGCGCCCTGGGCGCGGCCCTGTACGCCTTGGAAACAGTGGATGTAGAGGTAGAGGAATGCAAGACAATTCAACTAGTTTGCGTAAGGAGGTCCCGATGAAAGGAGATAAGTCTGCAGTGTGGACGGCAGGTCCGATAACCCGCGGAGAATGGAGAGCGGCCGGACGTTATCATTAATCCAGAAGCGAGCGCATTTCCCGTAGCTTGCTGCGGGATTAGCGAGCGATTAGAATAAATGGTACTACCCTGAGGATCGAAGATCCCTGCTGCTTGCTGCAGGGCTCTTCGATGAAATAAGCATGAAGAGTACGCATTCCGGCCGACAAGCTATTACCCTGCAATCGATAGATTCGGAGGTAGGGGACTTTCTCGACCGATGCACGTCCTGCGGCGCCTGTACCAGTGCGTGCTCGTTTCTCGGGCAGCGCGGTACTCCCGATCGGCTTATTGCCCAAAACGATCCTGACGTGTTCCTCTGCACGGGATGCGGCGCCTGCGCTGACTTCTGCCCGGAGGGGCTGCTGCCGGGTGATGCGCTGCTGCAGGCAAAGCACCGCCTGATCGAGGCAGGACAGCTCCCTCACCGCGTGTTGAGAGCCGTTCGTGCGGCGCGGCGCTATGTCCGGTGGGGGCATTCCTTTCCTTTTGCGCACTATTCCCGGACGGATACGGTATTCTGGCCCGGGTGCTCGCTGGCCGGCATGTCGCCGGAGGTGGTGCACAAGACGCAACAGCTCCTGACCGACAAGCTCGGAAAGAAGGTTGGGATCGCGCTGGACTGCTGCTCCGATCCTGCGTATCAGATAGGCGACATAGTTACGGTTCGCCGCGGATCGCGGCGTGTCAAGAAGGCGCTTGAGCAGCACGGGATAACATCCATCATCGCGGCCTGTACGAACTGTATGAAGGTATTCAGCAAACATTTGCCTGGTGTTAGCGTGAATCACGTTCTGGAATTCCTTCCCCGTACGTCGGTGCGGCCACTGGACGGACAAGAATGCTATCTCCATCATCCTTGTCCGACCTATCGTTTTGACGCAGTACAGGCGGGGGCAAGGAGCCTTCTCGCTGAGCTTGGGGCCGGCGTTGTCGAACAGACGCGTCCCCGCTGCTGCGGATTCGGCGGGAACGTGCATGCGCTTGCACCGGAACTGGCCGATGCATCGACTGACGAGGTCCTGGCTGCCGCGGGCAACGCCGCCATTGTCACCTACTGCATGGCCTGCAAAGACCGGTTCCTTTCGAAAGGAAGAAAGGCAAGCCACATCCTGGAGTTGCTGGTTTCCACCACACCGGCATCGAGAGCCATCTCGTCGGCGCATAAATGGTTCAACCGGTTTGTATTAATACTGAACAATAGGTTACGGGGAAGAAGGGTAAGTACGTCATCGTCATCACCCATGGAGGCAGCGATCCCAACCGGGCGATCTGGGCACTTTTGATGGCGGAGACGATCCAGATGAAGGGGATGGACGGTGTCCATGTCTGGATGACCATCGAGGGCGCCGACCTGTGCAAGAAGAACGTTCCCGAGAAGATCGTCTCTCCCATATTCTCCAAGTTCGGCAGTGCCATGCAGATCATGGACCGCGTGCGGCAAGGGCCGGTCGAGTGTAAGCCGACCGGCCCCATTTTGTACAAAGTCCAGGAACGGGAGGTTGACTATGCAAAACGTATCGCAAGGGGCCGGCTGCGGCGCCGGCGCTCTGGGGGGAGGGGCGGTTCCTGGTGCGGTGGACACGGGAAAGCGGCTTATGCTCATCATCGGTAGCGATGCGCTCGGAAAGGACGAGACCATCGGCAAGGTCCTCATCAAGGGCTTTTTTTTTTTTTTGAAACGATGAAAGTGCATAAACAGCTTCCCCATACGATGTTCTTCCTGAACGCAGGTGTGAAATTGACCACGGTGCACCGGGAGATCGTGCCTATCCTGAAGGAGATCGAGGCGATGGGCGTCGAGATCTATTTCTGCGGCACCTGCCTGAAGCATTATGACCTTGAGTCGTTCCTCAAGGTCGGACGACGCGGAACGACCAATCACATCGTCGAAGGCCTTCAGGATTTCGAGAAGGTCGTTTGGATCTGACAATACTATGCTATTTGTTATTCTTTTGCGCAAACACCGTTATATTTTCTGCTACGCTTCAACCATCACTCCAGTCTTGTGTCACATCATCAGTATAATATGATCCCCACGCTCTCCAAGGGAGGGGAGCATGGCCGGGGAAAAGGAGGATGCGGCATGAAAAAGTTGGCGGGTATTGTTATGGCAGCAGTAGTGGTGATGGCGTTTGCATCGGTTGTGTTCAGCCAGCCCTGGCAGGGCTGGAAGGACTGCGGCGGCTGGTGCCGGGAGAACGGCGGCGGGCAGGCCGGAAAGGCGGGTGGCGGGCCGGGAAGGATGTATGACCCGGCCAAGGCCGAGACCGTGCAGGGTGAGGTCACGGCGGTCGAGAAGATCGGCGGCAACCGGAGGATGGGACCGGGCATCGGCCTGAAGCTCAAGACGGCATCGGGTGAGCTGGCCATCAACCTGGGACCGCAGTGGTACATCGAGCGGCAGGGCGAGATCCCGATCAAGGCGGGCGACACCGTCGAGGTGAAGGGCGTCAAGGCGTCGAGAGGCGGGCAGGAGTTCTTCCTCGCCGGCGAGGTGAGGAAGGGCGGCGATGTCCTGAAACTGCGCGACGAGAGCGGCGTGCCGCTCTGGGCGGGCTGGCGCCGGGGCGGTCCCGCGCAGAAGTAGGATCCCGCGGGACGCGCGCGTACAGCAAGGTGGACATAGCATGGAGAGAGGCCGGCCCCGGACGGGGCCGGCCTTTTTTTGCCTGAAGGGCGCGTACAAAATCCTTGACTCTTTCCCGCTGTGCTTCTACAATGACTGCACTTTGAGCGGCACGGGCGGATTATGTACCGGGAAATGACCTATGCCGATGCCGTTTCGGGCGTCGAAAAACACATCACCAAGGGCCGGTTCGCGAAAGCGGACATCTTTCTCTCCGCGTATCGGGGGCAGCGCTTCATCGTCAAGGACTTCGGGAAGCGGGGGTTCTGGGAGCGGAACCTCATCGGCCGTATCGTCATTGGCCGGGAGTCGCGGGCCTACGTGGTCCTTGCCGGCATTGAGGGCCTTCCGGCCCGGTTCAAGCGGTTATCGCCCTATGCACTGGCCATAGAATATCTCGAAGGCAGGGACCTCGGGGGCGTGGAGCGCCACGAGATCGGGCCGGGTGTCATTCGGCAGTTCGAGCGGATCATCAACGATCTTCATGAGCGGGGGTGGGTCCATCTGGACCTGCAGCGCCGGTCCAACATCCTCCTGGTGAACGACCGGGTGTTCGTCGTGGACCTGGCCTCTGCGTTCCATCCCGGAGGGGTCCCCCTGGTGGGCCGGCTGCTGGTCCGCCTCCTGGGGTTTGCCGACCGGTTGTCGCTCATCAAGATGAAGACCATCTTCGCGCCTGAACTGCTGACGCACGATGACCGGAGACTGATCAGGATACGGAACCGCTTCATGCCCACGACGTGGGAACTGTAAGGCCGACGCGGACACTGTCATTGACGCAGAAGAGGCGGCTTGGTACTACGATAAAGGCGGAAGAATCAATCAGGTCCTGATGCTTCTCGCAATTCTTTGGTTTCGCAGTATCCCGCCGGGATCAGATCTTTATCAGGGTAAATCAGGGTCAAAGGTTCTTTGTAGGCCGGGAACCGGACAAAGGAGACGCGCATGGCAGTGAAGGACACCGTACACTACAAATTGACCAAGGTGACGACGAAGACGGTCCTCGCCGGCATCGTGGGCATCGTCATGTTCTTCCTGGCGAAGGACAAGGACCTTGCACCTGTCTGGTTCATTACGGGCGCCGCCGTCACGCTCGCCGGTGAATGGCTCAGGCTGTGGGCCGCCGGCCACCTTCGAAAGAACAAGCAGCTGACCACGACGGGGCCTTACTCGTATGTGAAGAACCCTCTCTACATCGGTACGCTGCTCATCACTATCGGCTACAGCGCCATGGCCATGAACATATGGATCATGGTCGCGGGCTTCATCTGGTTCTTCATCTACTACGCGCCGTATAAGAAGAAGCAGGAGAACGAGAAGCTCATCGGCAGCTTCGGCGCCGCCTGGACCGAGTTCGACAAGGCCGTGCCGGATTACCTCCCGCGCATCACCCCGTACCCCGGCAGGGGAACGAGCCGCTGGAGCTGGGAGGTCGTGAAGGAGAATTCCGAGCACGAGACCGCCGCCGCCGTTTTCGTCGGCTTCGCCGTCATGCTGTACCTGCTGGTGCGGTAACGACCATCAGGCTTCCCCGTGCCGCCCTCGGCGGTCCTGTCGTGATCGACGGGGAACGCGCTGCTTGGGGATACTCGCATCACCCTGTTCCGAAGGGGTGGTCCGCAATGAACAGTGCCCAGATCCTCGGTTATCCCCTGCTGCTGCTCTCGGCGCTCGAGCTTTTCCTCGGCATTCTGCTGCTGAGGCAGAATCCCCGCAACAGCCCCGTCAATAAGGCCACCGCAGCCTGTGCCTTCGCGGCCGCTCTCTGGTCCCTTAGCGCCGCCTTCATGTATATCCGCGTTTCCCTCGGAATGGACTTCATCTTCTTCGCCCGGGCGAGCTGGATAGGGTGGTTCACGGTCCCCACGGCGCTCCAGACCGTCCTGTTCCTGAGGGATGAACAAAGCCGCAAGGCACGCATGACGGGGTATGTCCTGTATCCGTTCTGGTTCGCGGTGCTCTGTCTCTGCCTGTTCACCGACCTGATCGTCACGGACGGCTATGTGCCGATCCCGTACAGCAACAGCCCCGGCCCTCTGGAGATGTATTTCCGCCTTGTCGGCGGACTGATGGTGTTCTGGCTCATCTTTGAGATCGTCCGGCTCAGGCGGCAGGTCACGGGATACCGGCGCTTCCAGCTCAGCTATTACCTCTATGGCACGGTCATCTTCGGGACCGGCGGCGCCGTCGTCGGCGGTTTTTTGCAATTATTCACCGGGCACGGTCTTGAGCCGTCGCTCAGCGCCTACACCAGCTTCCCCTGGGTCCTGATGATCTTTTACGCCATCTCCCGGCACCGTCTTTTCGACATCCGTCTCATCTTTTCCCGCACCGTATCCATCCTGCTCCTGTCGTTCTTTATATCAGCGCTGCAGTTCGAGCTCTTTAAACTGCTGGAGCCCATTGCCGGCGCCGTTGCGTCCATCTTCATCTCGGTCCCGATCATCGGGGTCATCTTCTTTGCCACGCCGCTCAGCAGGAACGTGCAGCGATGGATCAACGACCTGGTTCTCGGCGGCCGGTACCAGTACCAGAAGATGCTGAAGGAATCGGCCAACGCCATGATCACCATCCTGCATCGCGACGAGCTCCTCCGGTATATCGTCGAAAGCGTCCGGAGCGGACTGGGCGTCAAGGAGGCCCTTCTGTACCTGGCAGGGCCGAACGATGTCTATTCAACGCGCAACTGCGCAGAGGTCAATGTGGATACGGTTGACGGGTGCGTCCTGCCGCATAATATTGTGGAGTGTCTCAGGAACACCGGGCAGCCGATCATCAGCGAGGAGATAGCACTCAGCGCACCCGCCGCGGGCGGTCTGGTGGAGACGATCGGGAGGATGCAGGCGGAGCTGATCCTCCCGCTGACCTCCAAGGGGCAGATGCTGGGCGTGCTGACCCTGGGGAAGCGGCAGAACGGAGACCCCTATCTCCAGAGCGATATCGATGTGCTGCAGACGGTCGCCGGCCACGCGGCGGTTGCGATCGAGAATGCCCATCTGTTCGAGGACGCCGGCAAGGCCCGGGCGAACCTCCGGGAGAGCGAGAATATCTTTCGCACCCTGGCGGAAACGACGACCGCCGGCATCTTCATCCTCCGGTCGGACCGGATCCTTTATGCCAACAATGCCAGCGTTCGTTTGAGCGGATACAGCATCGATGAACTGCTGACCATGAGCCCGTGGGTCATCATCCATCCGGAGCACCGAAGCGCTACGCGCGAGCGCGGAAGCGCGATCCTGCACGGTCAGCCGATCTCGCCCCAGAACGAGTTCAAGTTCATTACCAAAGAGGGGATGGAGCGGTGGGCGTTGTCGACCTCGGCTGCCATCGATCTGCAGGGGGATCCCGCTCTCATCACGACCCTCGTGGACGTTACGGACCACAAGAAGGCAGAGGAGGATCGGGCCAAGCTGTACCGGGAGAACGAAAAATACTATCGCGATCGGATCGCGGAGCAGGAGCGGTTCAGCGCCGTCCTGAGCGCGACGAGTGACGGGTTCCTGATCGTGAATGAACAGAACAGGATCGTATTCGTCAACGACGCCTATTGCCGGATGTCCGGATACGGCCGCGATGAACTCCTGAAGAGGTCGATCGCCGACCTGGAGGCTGAGGAAAGCCCGGACGTCGTCAGGGAGCATATTGACCGGATACGGGATAAGGGATATGACCGGTTCGAGACGCGGCACCGTCGCAGGGACGGCACCTTGATCGACCTTGAGATCAGCGTGAACCGGTACCGGGATGAGCGTACGTTCTTCTCGTTCCTTCGCGACATCACCGACCGCAAGCAGGCAGAATTGGAGAAGGCCAGGCTGGATGAGGAGAATCTCAGGTTCTACCAGGAAAGGATCGCCGAGCAGGAGCGCCTTGCCGCGGTGCTGCGCGCGACGAACGACGGCTTCTGCATCATGGGGAACGACACCCGGTTCCAGCATGTCAATGATGCCTGGTGCCTGATGATGGGGTACACACGCGACGAAATGCTGTCCCTGACCATTGCCGACCTGGAAGTTCAACAGTCACCGGACGATGTCCAGCGGCATCTCCAGGATGTTCGCGATCATGGGCACGGCCTGGTCGAGACACGGCACCGGCGCAGGGACGGCACGGAGATCGATGTGGAGATCAGCATCAACTATTACAGCAAGGAGAATGTTTTCTTCTCGTTCCTCCGGGACATTTCGGAACGCAAACGGTCCGAGCGTGAGCGCGAGCGAATGGTTGCGGAGAAGGAGAAGATCCTGAAGGACCTTCACGACGGCATCGGCGGGTTGACGTCGAACATCAATCTGCTGGCCGAACTGGCACGTAAGAATGATGATCTTCAGTCGGTCAGGAATTCCCTGGCCACGATCTCCGATCTGTCCCGTGAGAGCCTTTCGGAGATCCGTTCGTTCATTCAAAGCCTCGATGCAAAGGAGCTGAGCTGGCATGCGATCGCTGCCGAGTTCCGGAGCCTGGGGAACACGATCATTGTGCCCCATGGCATGGCTTTCTCTCTCGACGCGCAGGTGGTTGCGCAGACCGGCGGACCGAGCAGCACGGTCAGCATGAACCTGTTCCGGATTTACAAGGAATCGCTGGCGAACGTCATCAAGCACGCGAAGGCATCGGTCGTCGCTGTTGCATTTACCGTCGGCAGTGGACGAGTGGTCCTCGAAATCCGCGACAACGGCATCGGGCTGGACGGCAGGGGCGTAAGCGGACGGGGCCTTCCGAACATGAAAAGCCGCGCCGAGGAAATGGGCGGATCCCTCGCCGTGACCTCGAACAGCGGGACCCGGGTCCATCTCGAACTGCCCATACCCTGAAAATACCCCGCCTTTCTGTTTGACGCACCCGTTACTTTTGTGTTACAAACGTAAACTATTCTTTGCGACCTGCCTTGAGCAAGCATTACTGCATTAAGCGTTACAAAACCGAATAGATAGTTAAAGAACCGTTGCAAGGGCTTTTTTCGCATGGGAAGGGTCATTTCAGCTGCTACGTTTTATTTCTGATGGAACTTCTTTCCGTTTGTCCAGCGCGAACATCTCGTCCTGTAGTTACGAACGGATCGGCACGCTATTTTGATTTGGGGGAGGTTTCTGTGGGGAGGCTTTGTCTTAGCGGGAGAGCTGTGCGTTCATCGCTGCTGTCCATGGCAATGGCAGCATGTTGTCTGATCGTTCCTCAGCCAGCCTTGGCCGACGTCGCAGACCTCGAGAA
>JAGVOT010000134.1 GCA_020052615.1 Nitrospirota bacterium
CGGGAGGTGCTGGCGAACCTCGAAAAGGCGGAGTTTAACGAGGTCGGGGAGCCGACGCCGGCGCCGAAGGCCGGACGCGGGGACACGGGGACGCGGGGACGGGGGGAAACGGCTGACGGGGGGACGCGAGGACGCGGGGACGCGGCGAGAGAGCGGCAGCTCGGTCTGTTTGCTGCGCGGGACGCGAACCTTGTGAGGGAGATCGCCGAGCTCGACCTGAACAGCATCACGCCGCTCGATGCCATGAACAAGCTGGCGGAGATCAAGAAGAAGGCGGCAGAGAATACCTAACGCTCATTGCACCACGACCAAACGCATGAACATTACCAGGACATTGTACGTCGCTAAGCGGAAAGAGTGGCGTGCCTGGCTGAAAAAGCATTATAAGACCGAAAAAGAGGTCTGGCTGGTCTATTACAAGAAGCAGTCGGGAAAGCCGCGCATCCCCTATGAGGACGCGGTCGAGGAGGCCCTCTGCTTCGGCTGGATCGACAGCACGGCCAAGCCTATCGATGATGACCGGTACGCCCAGAGGTTCTCTCCGAGAAATCCAAAAAGTTCGTATTCCCAGCCGAACAAGGAACGGCTGCGATTGCTCGCCCGCAAGGGAAAGGTGGCGACGGATGTTTTGGCCGGCCTGGGCACGATCCTGAAAGAGAAGTTCATTGTCCCGCCTGACATCCTGCAGGCGATCAAGTCCGATCCGCAGGTCTGGAAGAATTTCCAAAAATATCCAAAGGCTTACCAGCGCATCCGCATCGCGTTCGTCGACGGATCGAGAAAAAGGCCGGAAGAATTCAAAAAACGCCTGAAGTATCTCATCAAGATGACTGCTCAGAACAAGCGGTTCGGGTTCGGCATCGACAAGTTCCTGAAGTAGGATTGTGAACGGCTCATCGAAGCATAAAAAGCCTTACCACGAATGACACGAATAGGACACGAATGGCACGAATGGCCACCGTGCATAAGAAATTGTCCTCTGCAGCTCAGTCTGCTGATCTTTTTTCATTGCGAGCGACCGAAGGGAGCGAGGCAATCTCGTCGTAAAGAACAGATTGCTTCGTCGCCATGCTCCCCGCAATGACACAATAGTAAGTGCCTTTTTGCAATGGTCTTGAAACTCATGCCACTTCAACCTCCTAGCAACGACAAAGCAGTGTATGACGTCCTACGCACCGTGTTCGGTTTTGAATCGTTCCGGCAGGATCAGGAGACCATCATCAGGAATATCCTGAACGGGAAGGACGTGTTCGCGGTCATGCCCACGGGCGGAGGAAAGTCCCTTTGCTACCAGCTGCCCGCGCTTCTGATGGAAGGCACGGCGGTCGTCATCAGCCCCCTTATTTCTCTGATGAAGGACCAGGTCGACGCTGCTGTGGAGAACGGCATCGCGGCCGTGTTCATGAACAGTTCGCTCGATCAGCGGGAGATAGCGGACGCCTACCGCCGGCTCAATGAGAAAAAGGTAAAACTCCTCTACATCGCGCCGGAACGGTTCGCCATGCCGCAGTTCACGGAGATGCTGAAGGGGATCCCCCTTTCGCTTTTCGCCATAGACGAGGCGCACTGCATATCCGAATGGGGCCATGATTTCCGTCCCGACTACCTCGCCCTGTCCGCTATTCCCGCGCTCTTTCCCCGTGTCCCCATTGCAGCCTTCACCGCCACGGCCACGCACAAGGTCCAGCAGGACATCATCAGCAAGATCGGGCTCAGGACGCCCCATTCCGTGCGCGCTTCGTTCAACAGGCCCAATCTTTTCTACCAGGTAGAATCCAAGTCGCAGGTCGAACAGCAGCTCCTGAAATTCCTGAAGGACCACGAGGGAGAAGCGGGGATCATCTACCGGACGACCCGCGACGCGGTCGCGGCAATAGCGGAATTTCTGGTTTCCAGCGGCATCAGGGCGCTGCCGTACCATGCAGGGCTGCCTGCGGAGGTCCGTGAACGGAACCAGGAGGCCTTTAACAGGGACGAGGTCCAGGTGATCGTGGCGACCATAGCCTTCGGCATGGGCATCGACAAGTCGAACGTCCGGTTCGTGGTCCACGCCGACCTTCCCCGGCACATCGAAGGATACTACCAGGAGACCGGCAGGGCGGGGCGGGACGGCGAACCGGCCCATTGCCTGCTCTTTTTCAGCAGGGGCGACATACCGAAGATCAGATACTTCATCGACAGGATGGAGGACGAGGGCGAGCGCCGGATCGCCATGGAGAAACTGAACCAGACCGTGGGGTTCGCTTCTCATAACGTATGCAGACGGAAACAGCTTCTCTCCTTTTTCGGAGAAACGTATCCGTCGGCAAATTGCGAGGCCTGCGACATCTGCACCGGCTCAGCGGAGCGCATCGACATCTCGACCGATGCGCGGATATTCATGTCGGCCATGGCCAGGACCAATGAGCGCTTCGGCATCGTCCATATCATCGACATCGTCATGGGCGCGGACACCAAGCGCGTCAGGGAACTGGGCCACCACGAGATCAGAACCTTCGGCGCGGGACGGCACCACGATAAGCACCACTGGCACTTCATTGTCGACGAACTTCTTGCCCAGGAACTGATCAAGCAGGACGGAGATCGCTACCCGGTGCTGAAGCTCACGCCCAGGGGAGCGGGTGTGCTCACCGGAACGGGCGAGGTCTTCGGGCTCAAGCGTGAAGCGGTAAAAGCGAAAGTGCGGAGACGGAAGACCGTGGAAGGCGGACCCTGCGACGAGGCGCTCTTTGAACGGCTGCGCGTCATCAGGAAGAGGATTGCCGGGGAGAGCCATGTTCCGCCTTATGTAATATTTTCGGACAAAACGCTTCACGAGATGTGCGTGCATTTGCCGAAGACCGCTTCCGAAATGAGAATGATCTCGGGCGTGGGGGATGTCAAGCTGGAGCGTTACGGAGGTGAGTTCCTCAAAGAGATCCGGTCCCATGGGGAAAAGGGCAGATGACTTCCATCCTGCAATGTCCCGTCTGCCGTGAGCTCACGGTCCGCACTGAGACCGGCTGCCAATGCGCGAACAAGCACACCTTCGACGCCGCCCGCCAGGGGTATATCAACTTTCTTCTTGTCCAGAAGAAGCATTCCAAGGAACCCGGAGACAACAAGGACATGATCCAGAGCCGCAGAAGGTTCCTTGACCGGGGGCATTACGACAAATTATCGGACGGTATTAACGAAACTATAGCCGGTATTCTCTCCGGACGGGAGAGGGGGAGCGTGCGCAGCATCCTTGACGCGGGCTGCGGGGAAGGATTTTATCTCGAGCGGCTGAAGGGATCCATAGGCCGGAGTGACATGGACCCGGCCGTTTTCAGCTATTACGGCGTCGACATTTCGAAATACGCTGTCCAGCAGGCCACACAGCGCGACCGAACAGTGAACTGGTTCGTTGCCAGCATCATCGATCTGCCCTTTGTGAACTCCTCTCTGGATATCATTTTCAACGTCTTTTCTCCGGTGAACTTTTCCGAATTTTCGAGGATACTCAAGAACATGGGCAAACTCGCGATTGCCCATCCCGGCCCCCGGCACTTGAACGGTCTCCGGGAGGTCATCTATCCCGTCGCCCGGGAACATGAAGAGTCGGACCTGGTTGAACAGGCCATGGGGCTTTTTTCTCTTTCGAACAGAACGAGGGTCAATTACCAGCTTGAGCTGAAAAGCAGCGGAGAGATCATGGACCTGCTGGCAATGACCCCCTATTTCTGGAACATCGACCGGAGCACCCGGTCCCGGGTGGAGACGCTTGACAGGTTGGCGCTGGATGTCGATGTGATGATAAGCGTCTTCAGCAAGGCCGTGGGGTGAAGAATGAACCCTTCGGCGTCAAATATCCCCCCAGATACTAAAGGTCTTTGACACAGAAGAGACAGATTGGTACGGCGATAAAGGCGGTATAAGCTGAGACAATAAAGGACCATCGATAGTGGGAAGGAACGGACAAGAAACCGGACGCCGGGGACACTGGAAAGGTCTGATAAGACTTGCAATTCCCTGTTGACACCCGGCCCCTGTTCTGGTAGTATCACCCTCTACGAAAAAAGCTGAAAGGAGTTGCACACGCAATGCAGGTAATTTTACGCGAAGATGTAGAGAAACTCGGCAAGATCGGCGACCTCGTGAAGGTGAAGCCCGGCTATGGCCGGAACTTCCTGGTCCCGACGAAGAAGGCCATCGAGGCCACCCCGAAGAACCTCAAGGCGATGGAACACGCCAAGAAGATGGTGTCTGACCGCATCCGCACGCTCAAGAAGACGGCGGCTGCCGATGCCGACCGGATCAAGTCCCTTGCCATCACCATCAAGGCCAAGGTCGGCGAGGAAGGCAAGCTGTTCGGTTCCGTGACGACCATGGACATCGCCGATGCCGCGAAGGCGCAGGGCGTGGACATCGACAAGCGGAAGATCACTCTGGAAGAGCCCATCAAACGCCTCGGCGATTTCACCGTGCAGGTGAAGCTCCATTCCGACGTCGTTGCGGACCTCAAAGTCTCCGTCGTCGCTGAAGACTAACAACATACCTTTTCCCCGTTTCAAGGAGCCGGAGTCAGGGTCTGGAGAATATCTCCCGGCTTCTGATCACCGGCTTCTTTTTTTTCGCTCGATTCTGTTAGTTATCAAGAGGTAAGAGCATGCCCCTCCAGGAAGAAGTCTCGCTCCAGAAGCTCCCTCCCCAGAACATCGAGGCCGAACAGATGGTCCTCGGCGCAATCCTCATCGAGAACAGCGCGATGGAGAACGTCAGCGACATCCTGGTGCCCGATGATTTCTACAAGGATGCGCATCGGCGGATCTTTGCCGCCATGCTCGAGATGTTCGAGGGCCGCGACGCGATCGACCTGGTGACGCTGACGGACGCCTTGCGCCACGGCGGGGCGATCGAAAAAGCGGGCGGCGCCTCCTACCTTTCAACACTGGTCAGCCTTGTGCCGACGGCGGCGAACGTCAAGTATCACGCGCGGATCGTCCGGGACAAGTCCGTGCTCCGCCAGCTGATCCACGCCTCGACGGACATCATCACCAAGAGCTACGACGGATCTCCCGAGGCGGTCAAGATCGATGAGCTTATCGACCAGGCGCAGCAGCGCATCCTCGAGATCTCCGACAAGAAGATGACAGAGCCGTTCTCGTCGCTCAAGGACATCGTCCACGGAAGCTTCAAGACCATCGAACAGCTTTTCGACCGCAAGGAGATGATCACGGGGCTCGCGACCGGGTTCATCGACCTCGACAAGCTCACATCGGGCTTCCAGGCCAGCGACCTCATCATCATCGCGGGCCGCCCCTCCATGGGCAAGACCGCCTTCTGCCTGAACATCGCGTCCCACGCTGCGCTGGAGAACAGCAAGACCGTGGCGATCTTCAGTCTGGAAATGGCCAAGGAGCAGCTCGGCCTCCGCATGCTCTGCTCCGAGGCGCGGGTGGACGCGCACAAGCTCCGGACCGGGTATCTTGCCGAGGCGGACTGGGGGCGGCTCTCCACCGCTGCCGGGAGGCTGGCGGAAGCGCCGATCTATATCGATGATACCGGCGCCATCGGCGTCCTCGAGATGCGTTCCAAGGCCCGGCGGCTCAAGATGGACAAGGGGCTGGACCTGATCATCGTTGACTACCTCCAGCTCATGCGCGGCAGGGGGGAGGACAGCCGGGAGCAGGAGATCTCCAACATATCCCGATCGCTCAAGGCGCTCGCCAAGGAGCTCAAGGTCCCGATCGTCGCCCTTTCCCAGCTCAACCGCGCCGTGGAGACCCGGGGCAAGGACAAGCGGCCCATGCTGGCCGACCTCCGCGAGTCCGGCGCCATCGAGCAGGACGCCGACGTGATCCTGTTCATCTACCGCGAGGAGCAGTACAACAAGTGCGAGTGTCCTTGGGACGGTGAATGCCTCTGCGGACGACGGGGGAAGGCGGAAGTGATCATCGGCAAGCAGCGCAACGGCCCGACGGACATCGTGGACGTGACCTACCTGAAGCAGTTCACCCGGTTCGAGAACGCGGAAAAGAGAAACTTTTAGAAACCCGGAAAATAGTATATAATCGTCCCCACATGGAAGGTCTCGACCGGCCGGCCATGATCCCGCATTGACGGAGGATACAGCCTTGGCGTCAGAAAAAAACCAACTCACCGAGAACGTTCAAAAATACATCCAGAAAAGCGACTGGAAGAACGCTATCGCCGACATGGAGAAGCTCTTTGCCCTTGATCACGACCCCCAGGTCAAGGTGCGCATGGGCGACGTCCGGCAGAAGATGAACCAGAAGCCCCAGGCCATCGTCGAGTACATGAAGGCCGCCGAGATCTTCGCGGAAAGGGGATTTGTCGTCAAGGCCCTGGCCATGTACAAGATGGTGCTGCGGCTGGACCCGAGCAACGACAAGGCCTTGACGCAGATGTCTTCGCTTCATTCCAACAAGTCCGTGACCGAACTGAAGCTCGAGCCTGTGGAGCTCGGCGAGGTGGCGCCGGAGAGCAGCATCGTCCCGCTCTTTGCGGACCTCACCCAGGAAGAGTTCAATGATTTCACCAAACGCATGGTGTTCCATACCGTGCCGGCCGGCAAGGCGATCGTCAGAGAGGGCGAAGGGGGAGCGTCGGTCTACGTGGTCACCCGCGGCACCGTTCGCGTCCTGACGACCGTGGACGGCAAACAGGTGGAACTGGCAATACTCCATCCCAGCGATTTTTTCGGCGAGATCGCGTTCCTCACCGGCAAACCGCGGACGGCAACCGTGGAGGCGGCCGAAGAGTGCGATATCCTGGAAGTCCCCGAGGATCAGATCGCCGATCTCCTCCGCCAGAAACCACGCATCCGCGATGTCATGCAGAACTACTACAATCAGCGGGTGGCCAATACCCTGCAGAAGCTGAAAGGGATCGGATAATAACGGCCGAAAAGCGTAAGCGTGAGACGTGAGACGCAACGCGCAAGATACTCCCAGATCGGAATAGGGAACAGAATCCGGAGGCGAAGATGGCCGCAGAAACCAAGGCACAGTTGATCGAGAACGTCCAGAAATACCTGGGCAAGGGGAAATGGAAGGAGGCCGTTGGAGAAATGGAGAAGCTCTTCGCCCTGAATCCCGATCCGATCATCCGGGTCCGCATGGGCGATGCCTATCAGAAACTGAGCTCAAAGCCGGAAGCGACGCGCGAATATGTCTATGCGGCGGACCTCTATGCCGAGACGGGCGCCGTGGTCAAGGCCCTGGCGCAGTACAAGCTGGCGCTTCGCCTCGACCCGCAGCACAAGCGGGCCCAGGACCGCATGGCCGCGCTCCACTCCAACAGGACCATTGCCGAGAAGAAGGCCGAGCCCGTGGAAGAGGGCAAGCAGAAGCCGGCCAACAGCGCCATTCCGCTCTTCGCCGGATTCACCCAGGGCGAGTTCCAGGAGTTCACGAACCTCATGAACGTCCATACCCACGGCGCTGGCGAGGTCATCGTCCGCGAAGGGGACAAGGGAAAATCCGTCTACATCATTGCCAGCGGCTCCGTCAAGGTCTACACGACCATGCTGTCGGGCGAGGTCGTTGTGCTGGCGAAGCTCTGGCCCAGCGAGTTCTTCGGCGAGATATCGTATCTTACCGGCAAGCCCCGGACCGCCACGATCGAGACGCTTGAGGAAACGACGGTCCTGGAGCTGACCGAGGACAAGCTGAACTATCTTCTCGAAAAGCATCCCCGTGTCCGCGAGGTCCTGCAGAAGTTCTCCGAGATGCGGCTTAAAGGCACCATCGAGACGGTCATCAGCAAATCCGTGGAGTAGCCCCGATTGCGGATTTCGGATTGCGAATTGCGGATTGGAACAGAGTGCGACAATCGTTAACGTACTCTTGCTCTGATCACGCAAAAAGTATCACCCTTCAGTTGTGTTATTGCTGCCCAACCTCCCGCATTTCCTCAATGTTTCATCAAGAGTGATATAATCAAAACAGCTTTAAATCCGCAAACTAAAATCCGCAATCCGCAATGGAGATGCCATGATCCGTCAACCGGCTGTCGCAGGATATTTCTACCAGGGCTCCCGGTCGGCCTTGAAGGACCAGGTGGAGCGATTCGTTGAGCCCGAGGCGAAGAAAATCAGGGCGCTCGGCATCGTTTCCCCTCACGCAGGTCTCATTTACTCGGGGCCTGTAGCCGGCGCTGTCTATTCACGCATCGAACTGCCCGGTACCATCGTGCTCATAGGACCCAACCACACCGGCCTGGGAGCGCCGGTGTCGCTCATGACGAACGGCAGCTGGGAGACACCGCTCGGCGTCGTCCGGATAAACGAGGACCTTGCCGCTGCGATCCTTTCGAGATCCGGCCGGATCAGCGAGGACTCGGTGGCCCATCTCCGCGAGCATTCGCTGGAGGTCCAGCTTCCCTTCATCCAATACCTGAGAAGCGAATTTACGATCGTTCCCATCCAGATGATGGACACGCGGCTCGAGACCTGCATGGAACTGGGCAACGCCATAGCACAAGCAATTGCGGAGTGCGAAGTGCGGAGTGCGGAGTATAAAGCAGGGGGAACATTGATCGTGGCAAGCTCGGACATGAGCCACTATGTCCCGGCCGCGACCGCGAAGAAGAAGGACCAGGCGGCCATCAAGCGCATCCTTGAACTGGACGCCCAGGGGCTTTACTACACGGTCCGCGACGAGAACATCAGCATGTGCGGTTTCGGGCCAGCCGTGGCCATGCTCGCGGCCTGCAAGGTCCTCGGGGCGACAAAGGCGGAGCTCGTCAAGTACGCGAACTCCGGAGACGTGAGCGGTGACTATGACCAGGTCGTGGGATACGCCGGGATCGTGGTGTCGTGATGGCCTTTGTGAAACGCTTTCGACCGTGACATCGAAAAACTCTTTTTTGACAGGATAACAGGATTGACAGGATATTCAGGATGAGATCCTTTTTATCGGAATTTATCCAGTTATCCTGTCGAAGATTTGTGCTCTTGTTTGTTCGATTATAGTTTGATGACAATATGTCCGAACGCTACGATGTGATAATCGTCGGCACCGGTCCCGCGGGCATCTTCTCCGCGCTGGAACTGGCGAGACAGCGGGGGCTTAAGGTGCTGATGCTCGAAAAAGGCGGGGATATCCAATCCCGCTCCTGTCCGATGAAGGACGCGGACGTTCCCTGCGTCCAGTGCGAGCTCTGCGGCATCCTCTGCGGGTGGGGCGGGGCAGGGGCGTACAGTGACGGCAAATTGACGCTTACCTCCGAGGTGGGTGGCTGGCTCAACGAATATCTGCCGCAGGAGGCCCTGGACCGGCTCATTGCCCATGTCGATGCGGTGTACCGCCGGTTCGGCGCCGTGCAGGAGGTCCACGGCGAGGACCTTGATGCCGTGAAGAGGCTTCAAAAGAAAGCGGCGGGATACGACCTTGCGCTCATCCCGGCACGCATCAGGCATATCGGCACGGACCTGTGCAGAGAGGTGCTCAAGAACATCTATGAACAGCTTCGCCGGAACGTCACGATACGTTTCGATACGGCTGTGTCCCGGGTGAACGTTCAACAGGGCGTGGTGACCGGTGTGGCTGCGCAGGACGGAAAGGAGTATCAGGCGCCCGTCGTGATCGCCGCGGTCGGGAGGGAGGGTTCCCCCTGGCTGTCGGGGGAGGCAAAACGGCTGGGATTGTCACTCCAGAACAACCCGGTGGACATCGGCGTCCGCGTCGAACTGCCCGCATCTATCATGAAGGACATCACGGACGTCGCCTATGAAGCGAAATACGTCTATCACACAAAACGGTTCCACGACCGCATCAGGACCTTCTGCATGAATCCCTATGGAGAGGTGGTGCAGGAGCGCAGCGACCACATATTCAGCGTCAACGGCCACAGTTATCAGGACAAGAGGACGATGAATACCAATTTCGCGCTCCTGGTCAGCACGGATTTTACCCAGCCGTTCCATGAACCCATTACCTACGGGAAGTACATTGCCGGCCTGGCGAACCTGCTGGGCAGCGGAGTCATCGTCCAGCGGTTAGGCGACCTCAAGATGGGCAGACGTTCAACGCCCGAGCGCATCGCCGAGGGTTCGGTCAAGCCGACGCTCGAGGGTGCCACGCCCGGGGACCTGAGCTTCGCGCTCCCGTTCCGCCATCTCACGGCGATCCTGGAGATGCTCGAGGTGCTGGACAACGTGGCGCCGGGCGTCAACTCCGGCGACACGCTGCTGTACGGCGTGGAGGTGAAGTATTATTCCATGCGGCTGAAGCTTACGCAGAACCTTGAAACGGAGATCAGGAACCTCTACGCCGTCGGAGACGGCGCGGGCGTCACGCGGGGGCTGATCCAGGCTTCCATTTCAGGCGTTGTCGCGGCGAGGGAGATACTAAAAAGACAGTAAAGAGCAGCCTGGAGACAGTATCCAGGAGGCAGGAGAAAACCATCTCATTTTCATCGTTGTGTGAGCTCGTCGCCTGGGGAAGGCTGTGACAGATGCGCTCTTTGCCCTTGGTCCAGGAAAAGATCGCATCGAATACATCATCGTAAGGCATGGAAGGACCCTGGATGATGACTCTTGTCTGCGTGGATTCAATGTCCGTCAGCAGGGTGAAGTATCCCCCTTCCGGCATTTTCCCGGTTGCTTCCTTGTCCATCTGCAGGACCATTTCGCCCGTCTTCCCGCCGGTCTTCCTTGCGATTGTACGGTACGGGATGGAACGTTCAGATACTTGTCCGAGCGCGATCTGATGTCGCCGCACACATTGGCAAAGGGGCGATCCACCTCCTGCGTCTCGACCTTGGTAAGCGCAGGACCACCCTTGAATCCGTCGCGGAACTTACTCACCGTCCGGGGAGGGGCAACGCAGCCGAAGACAAGTCTGGATGTCAACAGTGTAAGCAGTGCTCTCATGGGGTCTCCCTGGATCTTGGAACGATCTTTTTCGTACAGCGTAATTGCCGCGCTCCCCTCGGGCGCCTGCAATGACAGCGTAACAAGAACAACCTGCGCCTTTTCCCTGACCCGGACAAGCCGGAACTGAAAGCAAAACATAAAGGCATCTCTCGCAAAGCTCGCAAAGAACGCCAAGAAAAGCAGGCGCGGCTTTGCTAAAGCTTTGGACTTTCTTTGCGACCTTTGCGTGCTTTGCGAGAAATATTCTTGCCATTTTGGGTAGATTTTTTGATTCGTAACTTGCTAAATACCGGACAATACTTCAACGAGCTTTTCCCCGAACTGCTTCGCAGCTTCCGGGCCTACGGCGGTCACCACCGTGCCGTCAACGATCACTGGTTCACCTGTCACTATCGCGCCATGAGACTTGAGGATAGCCACGGAAGAGGGGAAGGCAGTCGCTTTTTTCCCTTTCAGCAGACCGGCGTTCGCCAGCGTCGCCGGAGCGATGCAAATCGCCGAGGTGAGCTTGCCGTGTTCGAAAAAGCTGCGCGCGAGCGTGTGCGCGACGGGATCGTCGAAATATTCCTTCGCCCCGCCTCCGCCGACGAAGACGATGCCGTCAAAGTCCGCTTCCTTCACATTCCCGATCAGCACATCGGGTTTCACCTTGAGCCCAAGCATTCCTTCGGACAGGTTCAGTGACGACGAGGCAACGGTTATGACCGCGCCGGCGTCTTCCAGGGCCTTCCTGGGTTCGAGATATTCCTCGTCACGGAACTTGCTCTTCGCAATGGCCATTAAGATCCTTTTACCGGACAGGCTTTTCATAGGCATCATCCCTTTCTGGCAGACATGTTGCTTTTAATAAAGCTATCAGAGATATGGCTCAAAATCAAGTCCTGTCGATCACCGACATTTGCACCAGTCGTGTCTTTATGCTATCATAGCGTCATTGACGCGAGGGATGGACACAGCAGATGCCAATGGGGAGGAATATTCTCATCACAAGGAGGAAGGGGTCATGAAGAAAGCAGGGATAGTCCTATTGGTGGTGCTGTTTGCCGCAACGCTGACGGTGTTTGCCCAGGGTGACGACATCAATCGGTTCCCGTCGTGCAAGTATTGCGGAATGGACCGGGAGAAGTTCGGCCACAGCAGGATGCTCATCGAGTACGATGACGGTACGTCCGTGGGGACCTGCAGCATCCACTGCGTTGCCGTTGACCTTGCGCTGAACATCGACAAGACGCCGAAAGCGCTGATGGTCGGCGATGCCCGGACGAAAAAGCTCGTTGACGCCGAGAAAGCAACGTGGGTAGTCGGCGGGAACAAGCCCGGTGTTATGACCAAGCGCGCCAAGTGGGCCTTTGAAACGAAGGAAGATGCCGAGAAATTCGTCAAGGAGAACGGCGGGGCTCTTTCGTCCTTCGATGAGTCGATCAAAATGGCCTACGAGGACATGTACCAGGATACGAAAATGATCCGTGAAAAAAGGAAGATGAAGAAGATGGGCATGGAGCATATGCACAAGTAAGGATGTGCACGCTGTTGAAAAAATGCTTTTTCGCCCTCTTTTCCGTCATTCCCGCGCATGCGGAAAACCGGATTTTCAGCAGGTTGTTTAATGCATTCCAGGGGAGAATGACGGTGAGGCAGATAACGGTCATCGCGGCGGTGGTCTGGGTCCTGAGCTTCAACCATGCAGGCGCCGCGGAAACAAAATTCACCAAGCCCGCGGACCGGGACAAGTGCCCGGTCTGCGGGATGTTCGTCGCCAAGTATCCCGACTGGATCGCCGAGGTCGTGTTCAAGGACGGATCATACGCTGTATTCGACGGGCCCAAGGACCTGTTCAAGTTCATCATTGACCTGAAGCGCTATGCCCCGGGAAAGGGGCAGCAGGACATTGACGCGGTCTTCGTAAGCGATTATTATGCGGTCAGGCCGGTCGACGGCCGCAAGGCGTTCTATGTGCTCGGGAGCGATGTTTACGGCCCGATGGGGCGTGAACTGGTTCCCTTCGAGAACGAGGCCGATGCGCGTGAGTTCATGAAGGACCACCGCGGCAGGAAGATACTCCGGTTCGATGATATCTCTTCCGACATCCTGAAACCACTCGATTAGACTGACTTGGTCTCTTGAGGACCTGCAAAGGAAACGCAGCGCGCGCGGGCAGACCGGCATGCTTGCGCTCGTGCGCCGCACCGAATGAGAAAATCCACCCTGTTCTTCATGTCCCTCGCCGTCCAGTCGGTCCTTTTGATCGGCGCGTTCACCCATGCAGCGTACCAGCACGGGCGCGATGCGTTTATCCTCGGGGAAACAGCCGCGCTGGTGAAGCGTCTTGAACTGACCGATCTCTGTCTCTTTACCGAAGCCCGCTATACCCGCCATCCCACCCAGGCCGATCTTCATTCACCGTTCCAGGACCATCCGCTGTCCTTTGAGCATTTCCCCTCGGGGTCGCTGCTGGCGCTCCCGAAAGGTATCGGGGGCCGATAACCATGGGCAACTGGTTCGAGCGGCAGCGGAACATCATTGACTTTACCCTTTCCTCCCTGGTGCGCAGAAAAGGAAAGAATCTCGCCCTCCTGCTGGTGTACGCCCTGCTTGTTTTCCTGCTCGCGTCGGTCATGTTCTTCACCCACGCCCTCCGCAGGGAGGCTTCCTTCGTTCTTCAGGGAGCACCCGAGATCGTGGTCCAGAGGATGTCAGCGGGACGCCACGAACTGATCCCGGCACGTTACCTCGGCATGATCAAGGGGATACGGGGCGTGAGCGGTGTGCGCGGCAGGCTCTGGGGGTATTATTTCGATCCCTTCTCGGGCGCGAACTATACGCTCATGGTCCCCGAGGCGTTTTCCCATGGTTCCGGTGATGTCATTATCGGCCAGGGGATCGCCCGGACCCGCCTGGTCGGCCCCGGCGATGTTCTGTCGTTCCAACGGTATGACGGGACCCCGGCGATCCTGACGGTCCGGGAAGTCCTTCCCTCGGCATCCGAGTTGGTGTCGTCGGACCTGATCGTGCTCTCGGAAAATGACTTCAGGCGTTTTTTCGGCATGGCGCCGGGCCTCTACACCGACATCGTCCTGACCGTGCGGAACGCCAAGGAGGTCGCCACGGTCGCAGGGAAGGTCCAGAAGCTCCTGCCCGACACCCGGCCTATCCTGAAAAGCGAGATCCTGAGGACCTACGACACCATCTTCGACTGGCGCAGCGGCATCATCGTGGTCATCCTGTCCTCGGCGGTGCTGGCCTTCATTATCTTCGCCTGGGACAAGGCCTCGGGCCTTTCGGCCGAGGAGCGGAAGGAAATAGGAATTCTGAAGGCCATCGGGTGGGAGACCTCCGATGTCCTTCTGATGAAGTTCTGGGAGGGGGCGGCCGTGTCCCTGACCGCTTTCCTGGCGGGCGTCCTGCTTGCCTACGTACATGTATTCTTCACGCCAGTGATGCTCTTCGAGCCGGTGCTCAAGGGATGGTCCACGCTCTACCCCTCGTTCAAGCTCGTCCCGTTCATCAACCCCTACCAGGTCGCGACGCTGTTCTTCCTCACCGTGGTCCCGTACACGGTGGCGACCATCGTGCCTTCATGGCGCGCGGCGACCATTGATCCCGATTCGGTGATGCGGTCATGATCGAGCTCAGGGACATACGGAAGGTCTTCAACGAGGGGAAGCCCCATGCGCTTACGGCGGTTGACGGCGTAAGCCTCGTACTCGATGCCCGCGCCGTGACCGTCCTGCAGGGGCCGAGCGGTTCGGGCAAGACGACGCTTCTCTCCCTGGTGGGATGCATGGCGCGGCCCACCGAGGGGAGGATCCTTCTGGGGGACCGTGAGATCACCAGCCTGCCGGAGCGGTTCCTGACGGATGTTCGGCGCCGGACCTTCGGGTTCATCTTCCAGCAGTTCAACCTGGTCAAAGGGATCTCCGCCCTGGAAAACGTCATGCTTCCCGCGTACCCGCTGGGCGAGCACCATGCCTCACTGAAGAAACGGGCGCGGGCGCTCCTCGATCTGTTCGGCATACTGCCCCGCGAGTCATCGAAAGCCGAGTGGCTTTCCGGCGGCGAGGCCCAGCGCACTGCCATCTGCCGGGCGCTGATCAACGACCCGCAGATCATCATTGCCGACGAGCCGACCGCCCATCTTGATACGAAACTCTCGCGCGAGTTCATGGACATCGTCGGGCGGTTCAAGGCGGAGCAGAAGACCGTGATCATCGCGAGCCACGATCCGCTGGTCTATGGATCACCGGTGGTGGACCGGGTCATCACGATGCGTGACGGAAAGATCGAGGCCGCAGGCCGATGATCCTTCATCCCGCGATCATCGCGCTTGTGGCATCGTCCGTTCTTATCTCCAGCCTCGTCCTCTACGCGGTGTGGTACGGCGTGAGGATCCTCCACTCCTGGGACCTTCGGAGCGGCAGCAGCCTGCAGCTGGACCTCGAACGACGGACCTACCTCATCTCCACGGTACTTGCCTATGTTTTCGGCTTTCAGCTTGTTTCCCTCTTTCTGCTTATCTATACGGCCGACAGCCTCAGCACGCTCTTTACGGGGGCCATGTGCGCAGCCGGGACCTTCAACGTCAATTTCTACGGCTATCCGCTGCTGGTTGTAAAGATCGTGAACTTCCTTCTGGCCGGGCTGTGGCTTACGGTTAATTATGCGGACAACCGTGCCTACGACTACCCGCTCATCAGGAAAAAGTATGCCTTTCTCCTGTTCCTTGCGCCGTACCTTGTGCTGGAAACGGTCCTCCAGGTCCGGTATTTCCTCGGCATGAGTCCTGACGTGATCACGTCCTGCTGCGGGAGCCTTTTCAGTGTCAACGCCTCCGGTGTTGCCTCTGACCTCGCCGCACTGCCGGCCGTCCCCCTGCAGTATGCCTTCACCGCGAGCATGGCGGCAACGGTCGTTCTCGGTATCATCGTCGTTGTCACGAGAAGGGGAGGGTGCGCATTTTCCTTCGTTGCTGGAGCGGCGTTCATCATAGGGATCGCATCTTTGATCTCCTTCATTTCCCCGGCGATCTACGAACTGCCTACCCACCACTGCCCGTTCTGTGTCCTCCAGAAGGAATACGGCTACATAGGGTATATCTTCTATGCCACCCTGCTCGGGGGAGCGGTCACCGGGATCGGCGTGGGAGTTCTGGGTCCTTTTCGTTCCGTTCCCAGCCTGGTCGACATTATTCCCTCGCTGCAGAGGAGATTGGCTGTTCTCTCCGTCCTGTTCTATACCTCTGCCGGTCTGCTTACGCTGATAACGATCGTCAGATCCAATCTCAAGTAAATGGTATGATCCCCGAAAGCGCCATTCCCTCGTCGTGCTGTTTCCCCATTTCTTCGGTTCTATCTGATTTTATCTGTGTTGAAGGTTACTTTAAGGTATATTCCCGTGATCGTGATGCGTGCGTATTGTGCGCTCCCCTTGTTTCGAAAGTTCACAACTGTCGTACTGACATTGTAATGATCGAGAAGAGTGTGGAAATTTGTAACAAATTATGATAATATGCCTTCCAATAAAACAAGGTTTTTCGGTTTTACCGGGTCTGATCGCTCGCGTAACCTGAATTGTGCAGAAAGGTTACATGAAATGGAGGGATGATCATGAGGCGGGACATCTGGATATTTCTGTTCTTTCTCGGTTCGATCCTGTTCGGCTGGCCCTTTCTCAGGATATTCCATCAAAGCCTCACCTATTATCTCTTCATCTCCTGGATTGCCTTCATTGGACTGCTCTTCCTGGCTTCCTTATCATCAGATAAAGGGGACGGAGGAAACTAAGTGTTCTCGCCCTGGGTCCTGCTGACGATCATACTGGCCTATCTCCTCTTTCTTTTCTTTGTCGCCTATATGGCCGACCGGAAGGAGAAGCAAGGGAAGAGCCTGGTCTCGAATCCCTACATCTACTCCCTTTCCCTGGCTGTTTATTGCACCTCCTGGACCTTCTATGGCAGTGTTGGCAGGGCAGCCAACTCAGGGCTCAGTTTCCTCACCATCTATCTCGGCCCGACCCTTATGGCGGCCCTCTGGTGGATCATCCTCCGGAAAATCATCCTGATTTCCAAAGAGAACCGCATTACCACCATCTCGGATTTTATCTCCACCCGTTACGGCAAGTCCCTGGGCCTCTCGGCGCTCGTGACGATCGTAGCGGTCGTCGGCATCACCCCGTACCTCGGCCTCCAGCTCAAGGCGATCATGTCGACCTTCTCGCTCCTGTCGGGCAGGCATGAGGGGAGCCACTTTGCGGGCTGGTTCATATCGGTCATCCTGGGCGTGTTCGCCATCATCTTCGGCGCGCGCCGCCTTGATTCCTCGGAGCGGCACGGAGGCCTGGTGTTCGCCGTTGCCTTCGAGTCGGCCTTCAAGCTCGTGGCCTTCCTGCTCGTCGGCATCTTTGTCACCTACGGCCTCTTCGACGGCATCGGGGATATCATGGCCAAGATGAAAGAGAGCACGTACGCCGGGCTCATGACCCTGGGAGAGGGGTCCCGGGAGAGCTACCTCGAGTGGATGTCGCTCACCTTCCTCTCGATGATGGCCATCCTGTTCCTGCCCCGACAGTTCCACGTGGCTGTCGTCGAGAACACCTCGGCCGACCACGTCAAGAAGGCGGTCTGGCTGTTCCCGCTGTACCTGTTCCTGATCAACCTCTTCGTTCTCCCCATCGCCTACGGCGGGCTTATGCTCGGCGGCGCCCAGGAGAAGGCGGATTTCTTCGTGCTTTCCATCCCGCTCCAGCAGGGGAACCCGCTCCTGGCAGCCATCGTCTTCCTGGGAGGGTTCTCGGCGGCGACGGCCATGGTCATCGTCGAGTCCCTGGCACTCTCGACCATGGTGATGAACAGCCTCGTACTGCCCGCCCTCCTCGGCTTGAACGTCAAGAGCCTGCACATGATGATCCTGAACATCAAACGGCTGGTGATCCTGGGGCTTGTGTTCATGGGGTATATCTTTGCCGTGTCCATCGGCGAGTTCTACAGCCTCGTGGACATCGGATTGAAATCCTTCGAGGCGGTGACCATCTTTGCGCCCGCCCTCCTGCTGGGGCTTGTCTGGAAGGGGGGGAACCGGAAAGGCGCCATTGCCGGCATTACGGCCGGATTTTTCGTCTGGATCTATACGCTGCTGATCCCGGCGATGATGCGGGCCCGGATCATCGAAAAGGGCGGCGTTATGGAGTCGGTGTTCAATTCACACCTTCTGAATCCCACGGCCCTCTTCGGCCTCCCGGGGCTTGACCGGTGGACCCACTCCCTGTTCTGGGGCCTCATGCTCAATCTGTTCTTTTTCGTCACCGTTTCGATTTTTACCCGGCAGAGCGATGAAGATACGCGCCAGGCCATCATTTTCGTCGATTCCTTCTCTCCGCGCCACTTCTCATCGATGCAGCGCCCTTCCACGATAGCGGTGATCGAGGACGCTCTCGGCCAGTATATCGGCCCCGGAGAGGCGCGCGAGGCGATCGAAGACTTTCTCCGGCGGAACAAACTGACGCGCGAGGCCATATCGGGCGAGTGGCTCATGAGGCTGCGCGAGGAGGCTGAACGGATCCTGTCGGGCGTGCTGGGGCCGTCCATCAGCACCCTGGTCTTTCAAGAACTGAGCACGATGTCCCACGACGAGACGCACCGGATATCCAACTCGATCCGTCAGATATCCCGGAGCCTCAGGCTGTCGCGCCAGGAGCTTGCCGAAGCCAACCGGCAGCTTGCCATGCTCAAAGAATTCAGCGAGAACATCATTGAAAGCCTTCCGGTGGGGGTAGCCACGCTCGACGATTCCCACCGGGTCACCTATTGGAACTCGGCCATGGAGATGATCACCGGCGTGGAGAAGTCCGACGCCCTGAACAAGGAAGCGGTCCGGCTCCTCACCTGCCTCGAGCCCCGTCTCTTCAATCCCGAGATCCAGGAGGGCGAGATCACCTGCCGCCGTAATTTCGATCCCCAGATCATCCTGAAAGGTTACGTCAGCAAGCTGACCGGGGTCCAGAAGGGGTTCGTCCTGGTGCTTGAGGACATCACGGAGAAGAAAAAGATCGAGGAGGAGCTGTTCCGCACGACGAAGCACGCCAGCGTCGGCCGGCTCGCGGCGGGCGTGTCCCACGAGATCGGGAACCCGCTGGCATCCATATCATCCCTGGTGCAGGAGCTCCTGACCGAGGACGGCTCCCCGTTCGTGAAAGGATCGCTCAATACCATCCATCAGCATGTGAACCGCATCGCCCGCATCGTGCGGAACCTCGGCGATTTCGCCCGGCTCTATCCCCGCCAGCGGGTGCCGACCAGCCTGCGGGACATCCTTCAGAACACCATTGACCTCGTGCGGTTCGACAAGAACTTCAAGAAGATCGATCTCGTAACGGACGTGCAGAGCAGCCGGCCCGTTAAGATCGACCCCGACCAGATGCAGCAGGTCTTCCTGAACCTCCTGCTGAACGCGCGGGACGCCATGCCCGAGGGGGGGAAGCTCGATATCTCGATGAAGGAGAGCGACGGACGCGTGTCGATGGTGTTCGCCGATACGGGAACGGGGATCGACACAGAGGTGAAGGACAAGGTCTTCGATCCCTTCTTCACCACCAAGGGGCCGACGCGGGGGACAGGATTGGGCCTCTCCATCTGCTACAGCATCGTCAAGGACCACGGCGGCACCATCGAGGTGGAGTCCGTGAAGGATAAAGGTACGAAATTCATCATAACCCTGCCGGTCGAGGAGTAATAATGCCCAAGAGCCTGCTGATCGTGGAAGACGAGGAAACCCTGCGGGAGTCCATGAAACGGATATTCTCCAAGGAGGGATATGCCGTGGAGGCCGTGGAATCGGCTGAGAAGGGACTTTCCCTGCTGGAGTCGAACCTCTATGACGTCATTATCTCCGATATCATCCTGCCGGGGATGGACGGCATCGAGATGCTGACCAAGGTGCGGGAGCAGCTCCCGGACCAGATCTTCATCGTGGTGACGGCCTATGCGTCCCTCGACACGTCGGTCAAGGCGCTCCGGGCCGGCGCCTACGACTATATCATGAAGCCCATTATCCATGAAGAGATCAAACAGGTGGTGCGGAACGCCCTGAAGCAGAAGAGCCTGCAGGTGGAGAACATCCTGCTGAAGCGCGAGATCGCCAAGGAGCACGATTTCAGCACGATCATCGGCGAGAGCGTTGCGATCAGAACGATCCTTGCCGAGGTCAAAAAGGTCACGGACACCCGGAGCAACGTGCTGCTGCTCGGCGAGACCGGCACAGGCAAGGAGCTCTTCGCCCGGGTGATCCATCACAACAGCTCACGGCGCGACATGCCCTTCGTGCCCATCAACTGCTCGGCGATCCCCGAGAACCTTCTGGAGACCGAGCTTTTCGGCCATGTGCGCGGAGCGTTCACCGGCGCCGTCGCGTCCAAGAAAGGGCTTCTCGAGGAAGCGGACGGAGGGACGGTCTTTCTGGACGAGATCGGCGACATGAGCCTCCCGCTCCAGGCGAAACTGCTGAGGGTCATCGAGGATCAGGTGATCCGTCCGGTGGGAAGCACCAAGGGAACCAAGATCGACATCCGCTATATCACGGCCACCAACCGGGATCTCCGGGCGGCCGTGCGGGAAAATGCCTTCCGCGAGGACCTCTACTACCGGATCAACGTGATATCGCTCCAGATCCCGCCGCTCCGGGACCGCAAGGACGACATCCGCAACCTGGTAACGCACTATCTCAACAAGTATGTCCAGGAGATGGGGAAGCAGGTCAAGGACATCGCGCCCCAGGCGCTGGATGTGATGGTCAACTATCCATGGCCCGGGAACGTTCGCGAGCTCCAGAACGTGGTGGAACGGGCGATCCTTATCGCCGAAGGGGACACCATAACGGTAGAGTGCCTTCCCGAGGGTGTCAAGGCGGGTGACGGGTTCCAGCAGACCGTGTCCGACCGGAAGCTCACCATCGAGGACTATACCAAGGCCTTCATCCAGCGCTACCAGGTCCAGCATAATGAGCAGCAGATCGCCGACATGCTCGGCATCACACGGAAATCCCTGTGGGAAAAACGGAAGAAGTGGGGGATACCGCGGGAACGATGAGCCCGACGGCGCTGGAATGCAGTAGACGGGCAACGTACCCTGCGAAGACCTGAAAAAGAGCTTTGCGGCCTCGTAAAGGCCATCAATACGTCCTGCCACGAATCTTTCAAAGCGACCAAAAATACATCTTCCTTCCTCAATCCAACCTTGCAGTTGGCGTCGTCAGGGGCTTTTGTCATCAGCGCCGATTCCTGCCTGCGAGGTTGTTGCGTTCAACCTTTTCGCTCTGCCGCTGTCTCATGATCAGGAAAACTGATCAGACAGGAGGATCATCATGAGGATCATTGCGATCGCTGTTGTAGTTGTTTTGCTCTTGACGGCAGGTTCCGTTGTGGTTCTCGCCCAGCAGGGACCGTCAGGCGGGCCGGGCACCGGCATGCAGGAGGGGATGAAGAAGGAGTACACGCCCGAGCAGTTCCCGGAGGTCAAAGCGCGGGTGCTGAAGATGCTTGATGAGCGGAAGGCGCGGCTTGAGCGGGAGCGGGCTTGCGTCGAGAAGGCAACGACCCATGCAGAACTGAAGAAATGCCGGCCCGAGCCTCCGATGGGCGGGCAGATGCATCGCGGCGGAACCGGCCAGCAGCGGCCGCAGATGCCGGGCGGCCAGGGTGGTCAGTAATGGAAAAAACAAAGCCCGGCAGGGCGCACTCACTTGATGTGCAAGTCCTCTATGGACCCTGCTGACGGGAACCATTAGCCGAACCGCAGGGATCACCCGTCCGGCGGTCGCAAAGACTCCCCGGACGTGAGCTGGCTTGCGACGGGAACTGCGCTGCATCCTGTGGCGGCAGTGGAAGAGTCCCATGACCAGGGCCAAGAAACTCATCGAACGGGGGATAGAGCGGATGCGAGCCTACACGTCGGCAAATAACGGCCGGGGTCAATGGCAGAGTGCCGGAGAGTCTTGCATGAATGCTGCGATTCCTGCACGGTGGCTCATGCAACAGGGACTCGTCAGCCTCATTCAGGCACATCGACGCTTATCATGCCTTGCATGGAACCGCCGTATGCCGAGCGGCACGTACGGTGGTGTGAGAGGCGGGGGTCGGGAGGCCCCTACCTACTCGATTCGTTCCGTTTGACGAAGAAGCCCCTCCGGTCACGTCGCCTTCTTTTTCCTGCCCCGTGCGGCCGGCGGCCGTGTCCGTTCCTCGGCCGTCTGTTCTTCCCGCCGCCGCTTCGGATAGATCCTGATGGGTGAGCCGTGGAAGCCGAAGGCCTGGCGCAGGTTGTTCTCGATGTACCGGATATAGGAGAAGTGGACTCCCTCGGGATAGTTCACGAAGACGACGAAGGTCGGCGGCTTTATCGCCACCTGGGTGACGTAGAAGTACTTGACCCGCTTGCCGTGGTACATCGGCGGCTCGTGCCGCGACGTAAGGCGTTCGAACACGCGGTTCAACTCGGCCGTGGGCACGCGCTTCTCCCGTTCGGACACGATTTTGTCGATCTCGTCGAAGACCTTGGTCAGCCGCTGGCGCGTGAGCGCCGACAGGGTGAGCACGGGCGCATAGTCGACGAACTTGAGGCGATATTTCACGTCGTCGATGAATTTCTTGTATGCTTCTTCCTTGTCCTGCACCAGGTCCCACTTGTTCAGGACGATGATGATGCCTTTGCCTTCCTCGTGGGCGATGCCGACGATCCGTTCGTCCTGCTCGGTGACGCCTTCCGCGGCGTCGAGCAGGACCAGGGCTACATCGCAGCGGTCAACGCCCTTCATGGCACGCATGACGCTGAACTTTTCCACGCCCTGGCTGATCCTGCCGCGGCTCCGGATGCCCGCCGTGTCCACCAGGATGTATTCCCGCCCGTAATACCGGTACAGGCTGTCCACGGCGTCCCGCGTGGTGCCCGACACCGGGCTCACGATCATGCGGTCCTCGCCGATGAGCGCATTTATGAAGGATGACTTGCCCACGTTGGGCCTTCCGATAATGGCGATCCGTGGGGTGACCCGCGTTCCTTCCTCGGGCTCGGGAACCGGAGGTGTATCAGGCAGGATCTTCGCCAGTTCGTCCATGAGGTCGGTAAAACCCGAACCGTGCAGGGCGGACAAGGGGATGAGCGTGTCCACGCCAAGTCGGTAGAAATCCGGGAGGAGCCCCTCGTGCCGGGCGCCGTCCACTTTGTTGATGGCGTAGATGACCGGCTTTGCGGCGGCGCGCAGCCGCTGGGCGACCTCGAGATCGGCCGGCAGCAGGCCCTCCTGACCGTCCATGAGGAAAATGATGTAATCCGCCTCCTCGATGGCAAGGGTCGTCTGGTCGCGGATCTTCATGAACATGGGATCTTCGGACTCGGGCTCGAAGCCGCCCGTATCGACGAGGTGGAACTGCTTGCCTTCCCACTCCGCGTCGGCGTAGTTGCGGTCCCGCGTGACGCCGGGCATGTCCTCGACGATTGCGAGGTTCCTCCCGAGGATCCGGTTGAACAGTGCGGACTTGCCGACATTCGGCCTGCCCACGATGGCGACGACTGGTTTGTTCATGGTTTTATCAATGCCTGCGAATTGGAATCCCCGGCTCCCGCCGGGGGAGGAATGCGGAATTCGCGGGAGGTCGCGTTCTTAAAGGGAGCCACCGGCTCCTGCCGGTGGGGGCTCCATGCCAGCGGCATCGGACCAGCGGATCCTTATTTCGCTCGAACGATGATGGACCGTAGTTCAAATATGCCACGCAATATCGATCGGGATCTCGTAGTATGAGATCGCATTTGCAGTCACGCACTATAGCACTAATGTCCCTGTTAATTCAATAAAAACCTTGCGAACCACCGGTAATTATGATATTTATTACCATTGAAGTCACCTGCAGGCTGCAGGGCACTTCGATCCTCAAGGAAGTCTAATCGCCCGTTCCTGGATCCACCACCCTGAAAAAGACCGGAGGCGCCTGTGTTGAGATCATTGGTTCTGTTGCTGCTGCTGGTATCCGTGCTGGCGTCGTCGGAGGCGCGAGCGGAGTTCTACAAGTGGGTGGACCGCGACGGGAGGGAGTTCATCACCAACGACAAAGAGAAGATCCCCGCTGAATACCGTCACACGGCAAAACCCGTGGAGGTCCGGGAAGACCGGGTGAGCGTGGGGAAGCCGCCCGTCGCCGCGGACAAGAAGACGGTCAAAAGCACGGAGCACAAGGACCGGCACGGCAGGGGAGAAGAATATTGGAACAAGCGTGCTGAGAACCTGCGGCGTCAGATCCGGGAACAGCAGGACGAACACGACATCATCGTGGAGCAGGAGAAGGACGAAAAGGCAAGGGCGAAAAAGGGCAAAAAGAGCGGTTCCCAGTCGGCGCGCGACAAGAAAAAAACGAAGATCGAAAAAAAGATCGCCCGTCTCAAGCATGAGCTCGAGACGGAACTCCCTGAGGAGGCGCGGAAGGCCGATGCATACCCCGGCTGGGTCCGGTAGCTGGCAGAGGCGAAACCGTAAACCTGCATGAAGAACGTCATCATTGCACAGACCATCCTCGATGCCATCGAGCTCAGTACAACGTTGTTCGGCAGGGGAAGCATCAAGCTGCATCCCGTTCGGTCCTCGGAAGAGATCCTCGATCTCCACCGCCGGATGAAGGCGGACCTCATCATCACGGACCACTCTCTGCCGGAGATGGGAGGGGTACGGCTCTGCTCCGCCATTCGCAGTGAACCGGGCCTCAAGGGCGTCTCCCTCATTATCTACTGCGATGACAACCAGGTATTCCAGGCCGCCTGCCGGGATGCGGGCGCGAATGCCGTCATCCAGAAGCCTGTTGACGCCTACGACCTGTTCTCGAAGATATCGGAGCTGATCGTCATTCCGCAGCGAAAAGACATGCGGGTCCTCCTGCGTATTTCCCTCGATGGCCGGCGGGAGGACGCTTCCTTCGCGGCTACATCGTATAATATCAGCATCTCCGGGCTCCTCCTGGAAACGAAGCATGAGCTGAATAAAGGCGACAAGCTGGCCTGCACCTTCAATATTGCCCACGCCGAGGTCAACGCGCAATGCATGGTCATGCGGGTGGACACGACCGACACGGGACGGTTCCGCTACGGGGCCAAGTTCCTGGGCCTCGACACAAGGTCCATTGTGGTCATCGAGCAGTATGTGAAAAGCAAGATAAAATCCTGACTGCGAAGGCATTGCAGATTGGCATTTGGACCGCAGAGAAGAACCAGGGCATTCTTTGACAGGATTACATGATAAGATCGGATAGGTTCAAAAAGGTCATTCAACGCTGAAAAGGCTATGAGAGAACCTATGATTTGTGCTGCAGGACAAAAGACTTGCATAATTTTTCATAAAGAATATCAGCGAAAATCTGCGTTGATAGAATTCTCCATTTTTTCCCGCTATCTCTATAGTTGCAATTTGCACTGTTCTGGAGGGCTCTTTGGAAGAACGCTATAACCCGCAGACCGTCGAGGAACGCTGGCAGCAGCAGTGGGCTGCCGATAAGACCTTCAAGGTCACCGAGGACCCGTCAAAACCAAAGTACTACTGCCTCGAAATGTTCCCCTATCCATCGGGCAGGATCCACATGGGCCATGTGCGGAACTATTCCATCGGCGATGTCGTGTCCCGGTACAAGCGGATGCGCGGGTTCAACGTGCTCCATCCCATGGGGTGGGACTCTTTCGGCCTGCCCGCCGAGAACGCCGCGATAAAGCACGGGACCCATCCGTCAAAGTGGACGCTCGAGAACATTGACTTCATGCGCGACAAGCAGCTGAAGCGCATGGGGCTATCGTACGACTGGGACCGCGAGGTGGCGACCTGCCTCCAGGAGTACTACCGCTGGAACCAGTGGCTCTTCCTGAAGATGTACGAGAAGGGGATAGCGTACAAGAAGCGCTCCTACGTGAACTGGTGCCCCTCGTGCAGCACGGTCCTGGCCAACGAGCAGGTGAATGAGGGGCTGTGCTGGCGCTGCAGCTCCGTGGTGACGCACCGCGAGCTGGAGCAGTGGTTCTTCAAGATCACGGCCTATGCCCAGGAGCTGCTCGATCACTGCGACAAACTCCCGGGCTGGCCGGAGCGGGTGCTCACGATGCAGCGGAACTGGCTCGGCAGGTCCACGGGCGTCGAGGTGGACTTCGCGGTGGAAGGGTCCGGCGAGAAGCTCACGATCTTTACCACCCGGCCGGACACGCTCTACGGCGTCACCTTCATGAGCATTGCGCCCGAGCATCCCATGGTGGAGACGCTCGTCAAGGGGAAGCAGCAGGCCGATGCCGTGAGGGCATTCTGCCAGCGGGTGATGCGCGAGGACAAGGCGGAACGGACGGACGAAAGCAGGGAGAAGGAAGGCATCTTCACCGGCACCTTCGCGGTCAATCCTTTGAACAACGAAAAGGTCCCTGTCTGGGTCGGCAACTTCGTGCTGATGGACTACGGCACCGGCGCCATCATGTCGGTCCCGTCCCATGACCAGCGGGACTTCGAGTTCGCGAAGAAGTACGGCCTTCCGATCCGTGTGGTGATCCAGAACGCCGACAAGGATCTGGACGCGGCCACGATGAAGCAGGCCTATGTGGGCGAAGGGGCCATGATCAGCTCGGGGCCCTTCGACGGGACCCCGAACGCCGCGGGCAAGGACAGGGTCGCGGAATATGCAGAACAGAAGGGCTACGGCAGGCGCACGGTGAACTGGCGCCTCCGCGACTGGGGCATCTCCCGCCAGCGGTACTGGGGTACGCCGATCCCGATCATCTATTGCGAACAGTGCGGGACCGTACCGGTACCCGAGAAAGACCTGCCGGTCCGGCTTCCTGTGGACGTGGAGTTCACCGGCAAGGGGCTTTCGCCCCTGGCCGAATCGAAGGCATTCCGCGAAACGACATGCCCGAATTGCGGCGGCCCGGCCCGGCGCGAGTCCGATACCATGGACACCTTCGTGGACTCGTCGTGGTATTTCCTCCGCTACTGCTCGCCGAAGTTCGACAAGGCCCCCTTCGACAAGAAGGCGGCCGCCTACTGGATGAACGTGGACCAGTATATCGGCGGCATCGAGCACGCCGTGCTCCATCTCCTGTACGCGCGGTTCTTCACCAAGGTGATCCGCGACCTCGGCCTGTTCGACGGCGACGAACCCTTCAAGAACCTTCTGACCCAGGGCATGGTGATCAAGGACGGCGCCAAGATGAGCAAGTCCAAGGGCAACGTGGTGGACCCGGACTTCATCATCTCGAAGTACGGCGCGGACACGGCGCGGCTGTTCTCGCTCTTTGCGGCCCCGCCGGAGCGCGACCTCGAATGGAACGACCAGGGAGTTGACGGAGCATACCGGTTCCTCCACAGGATCTGGGCGCTGGTCCACAAGTTCCACGGCCGGATCGAGTCCGTAAAACCGGCGGGGAGAGAGGCCGCGGGCGATCCCTTGTTCCGGAAGACGCACCTGACCATCAAGAAGGTGACCGAGGACATCGAACGGCAGTTCCAGTTCAATACGGCCATTGCTGCCATGATGGAGCTGGTGAACGAGGCATACGAGTACACGGCGAAGGACGTCCGCGTGGAAAAGCTGCCCGTCGTAAGAACGACCCTCGACGCGCTCGTTCAACTGCTCGCGCCCTTTGCTCCCCATATTGCCGAGGAGCTCTGGGCCGGGCTGGGGTACGAACAGCCTATCGCCAACGCGGCCTGGCCAAACCACGACCCAGAAGCGATCGTGGTGACCGAGGTCACGCTGGTCGTACAGGTGAATGGAAAGGTCCGGAGCAAGCTGGTCGTTCCCGCGGGACTGTCCGATGAGGAAACGAAGTCAGCCGCCCTCGCGGACCCCAAGATCCAGGAACTTACGGCCGGCAAGGCGCCGAAAAAGGTCATTGTCGTGCAGGGGAAGCTGGTGAACGTGGTCGTCTAAATTCAGTGCGGAATGCGGAGTGCGAAGTGCGGAATAAGACCCTCATAATCGTTCTGCTGATGCCGATCCTTGGCTTGCATGCCTGCGGCTATCATCTCTCCGGGAAGGGGTCCCTGGTTCCCGAGGGTGCAAAGACCATCGCTGTTCCGGCATTCATCAACAATACCAATGAACCCTATGTCGACCTGGAGGTGACCAAGGCTGTCGTGGACGAGTTCATTGCGGACGGCAGACTTCGGATCGTGGACGTGGAGGTGGCCGACCTCGCGCTGCGCGGGAGGATCATGAAGTACGAGGTCACGGCGCTTTCCTATACGGCGGACTCGTTTGTCCAGCAGTACAAGGTGCGGCTGGTCGTGAATGCATCGCTTGAAGATCTCAGGTCGAAGAAGACCATCTGGCAAGAGGCCGGCATCGAGGCTGTTTTCATCTCCGACTATAAGGTGACCATCGGTGATATCACTTCCACGAAGTCCGCGAAGGATACAGCCATTAAAAAAGCGGGCCAGGACATCGCCTGGACGCTCAGAAGCAGGGTGCTGGAAGGGTTCTGATCGATGACGAAATATGAGGACCTGATCAAGAGCCTGAAGCAGGGGGTGTTGCTTCCCCTCTATCTGTTCTTCGGCGAGGAGGAGTTCCTGGTCCAGGAGGCCGTCGATCTGATCATCAGCAAGGCGGTCGATCCGGGCGCCCGGGACTTCAACTTCAATACGGTCTACTGCAAGGGATCGTCGGGCAACGAGATCGTAAACCTTGCCCAGACCTTTCCATTCATGTCTGACCGCCGCCTGGTGATCGCCAAGGAGATCGAGGCCCTCAAGGCCGCGGACCTTGAAGAGCTTGTTTCCTACCTGAAATCGCCATCTCCCACGACCTGCCTGGTCATGATCGCGAACCAGCCCCGATTTGACAAAAAGTCCGTTCTTGCGCCCGTCGAGGCGAACGGGGCCGTTGTCCGGTTCTATTCGATCCTCGACCGGGATGTCAATGCATGGATAGACAGCTGGGCACGCCAGCGCGGGCTGTCCATCCAGCGCGACGCGGCGCAGTATGTCTGGCAGGTCCTGGGCAGCGACCTCCAGGCCATCACGAACGAACTTCAAAAGGCGGTCATCTACATCAAGGACCGGAAGAACATCACGCTCGACGATGTGAAGGTCGTGGTGGGGGATTTCCGTGAGTACACGTCTTTTGACCTTGCGTCAGCGCTGGGGGCAAAGAAACAAGAAAAGGCCTTTCTCGTTCTCTCCCGTCTGGTTCAGGAAGGGGAGTCGCCGGTTGGACTGCTGGGTTCTATTGCGTGGAACTTCAGGAGGCTCATGCAGGTAAAAGCCATGGAGTACGCCGGTATGGGGATTGATGAGGGCATGAAGAAGCTTCGACCCCCGGTGATCTTTCACCAGGCGACCGCGTTCAAGGAGCAGGTGCGGAGCTACTCCCTGGCGGAACTGGAAAAGGTCTTCGAAGTCCTGCTCACTGCGGACAAGGCGATGAAATCAAGCGGCATCGGCGGAAGGCTGGTGCTGGAACGGATGATCTTGAGGCTGTGCGGGAGTGACGCGCGTAGATGAGCGAGGGGAGCGCGGAGACGGGGGATGCGGCAGGGCCGGGCTTCGCCAGGCAATAAAAATCCCCCCAAGCCGCAAGTTTAGCCGGGTTTGGAGGGATCTGCTGTTCGTAAATAACGAGCACGCGGTTTAGGCAGCGCCGATCTTGCCGACCTTGGTGGAAAGGCGGGAGATCTTGCGGGAGGCGGTGGTCCGATGGACGATGCCGGCAGATGCCGCCTTGTCATAGGCCTTCATGGCCTTGACCAGCGCGTCCTTCGCGGTATCGGCGCTTTTCGCTTCAACGGCCTGCTCGACCTTCTTGGACAGGGTCTTGAGCAAGGATTTCACGGACGTGTTCCTCTCGTGCTTCTTCACGTCCTGCTTCTGCCTCTTGATCACTGACTTGTGTATTGCCACGGTACTCCTCCTTGGAATAATTAAACAGGCTGTCTTTTTAACATAAACAACCGCTTACTGTCAAGGGAAAAAACGGTAAGTTCTCAGAAACAAACCCTTTTCAGGCCGGGGAAAGTTTGTTAGAGTGGGCATCGGAGCAATTCACGACACCTCCAAGAGCACTGCGAACACAAATGTCACGAATGAGACGAATGGCACGAATAAAGAACAGAAAAGATCGTTTCATGAAATGGTTGTATTCGCTGGCGGACGTAAGTATCCAGGAGCAACGGTGATCAATAATGTCTGAGAACATCAAGGTGGCAAAGGCTGCCGGGGTGGTGGGGGCGGCGACGCTCCTGTCCCGCATCATGGGGTATGTGCGGGACATGGTGATGTCGTGGGCCTTCGGCACCAGCGCCGCGGCCGACGCTTTTTACGTTGCCTACCGCATTCCGAACCTGCTCAGGGAACTGCTCGCCGAGGGCTCCATGTCGGCGGCCTTCATCCCGGTCTTCACCGAGACCCTGACGAAGGGGACAAAAGAGGAGGCGCGGCATCTGGCGAATGCCGTGTTCGCGCGGCTCCTGGTCATCCTGGTGATCGTCACGGGCATCGGGATCATCTTTGCGCCTTATATCGTGAAGGCCATCGCCTGGGGCTGGAAGATCGAGAACCAGCGGGAAAAGATCCTCATGGCCGCCGAGCTCACCCAGATGATGTTCCCGTACCTCCTGTTCGTCGGTCTCGCGGCGCTGGCCATGGGAATGCTCAATTCGCTGCGGTCCTTCCTGACACCGGCGCTGTCGCCTGTCATGCTGAACGTCATGACCATCGGTTCCGTGGTCTTTCTGGCGCCCAGGATGCCCGAGCCCATCATGGGCGCCGCCATCGGCGTGGTTCTGGGCGGCATGTGCCAGTTCCTGATACAGCTGCCCGGTCTGCGGAAGCAGGGTATGATGCTGAAGCCCCAGTTCAGCCCGAGCCATCCCGGGGTCCGGAAGATCGGAAAGCTTGCGGTCCCGGTGCTTCTCAGTTCCTCGGTGACCCAGCTCAATATCTTCATCAGCACCATCCTGGCCTCCTTCCTGGCCACCGGGAGCATCACCTTCCTGTTCTACGGCATGCGGTTCATCCATTTTCCGCTGGGGATCTTCGGCGTTGCCATCGCCACGGCCGTGCTCCCGACGCTATCCGCTCAGGCGGCGAAGCAGGAGACGGAGAATTTCCGCAATACCCTGTCCCTCGGCCTGCGGCTCGTGTTCTTCATCATGTTCCCGGCCATGGCGGGCCTTATCATGCTCCGGATTCCCATTGTTAACCTTTTACTTGAGCACGGTGAGTTCAACCGCATATCGACGCTCGGCACCGCTTCGGCGTTGCTCTATTATGCCGTCGGCCTCTGGGCATTCGCCGGCGTACGTGTTCTGTCGCAGGCTTTCTATTCTCTCCAGGACACGAGGACGCCGGTCAGGATCGCAATGCTCGCCCTGGCAGCGAACATTGTGCTGAGCGTTGTGCTCATACAGACGCCGCTTCAGCATGGCGGTCTTGCATTGGCGAACTCGCTGGCAGCGGCCCTGAACATCACGCTGCTCACGAAACGGCTTCGCAAGAAGATCGGCCGCATGGACGGAAGACGGATATTCGCGTCGCTCGTCAAGATCGTTCCCGCGTCGATCGTCATGGGCGCCATCGGCTGGTGGGTCGGCAGGAATCCCGTGTGGGATGCACCGGGGAACACCCTGTACAAGATCGAATGGCTTTCCGGAGGCATGGCAGCGAGCGTGGTGTTCTATGTCCTTGCCATGTGGGCCATGCGGAGCGAGGAGCTTGGATTCCTGTGGGGAATGGTGAGGAGAAAAAACCGGCAGGGTGACACGGAGACGCGGAGCCAAAAGTAGGCGCTTCTAAGCGACACGGGGAAAGGAGACGAAAATCTCTGATGCAGGAGGGACGCGAAATGAAAAAGACCGTATTTTCCACCCCCCTTGGGTGGGCGGGAGTGGGTGTTGCTGAGAAGGGGGTATGCAGGATCGTTCTGCCCCGGCGTTCTCTGAAGACCGTTAAGAACGAACTGGCAAAGGGAAAACGCGATGTATCGAAGATGGCAGAAGCGCGATCATCCGACCGCAACATCAAGAAGATGGTAAAACTCCTTCAGGAGTACTTTTCAGGCCGAGGCGTAGCATTCGACCTGCCCCTCGACCTCGATTATTATACGCCTTTCCAGCGGGCGGTCTGGAAGGCTGCGGCAACGATCCCTTACGGCGAGACGCGGTCCTATGCATGGATCGCGAAAAAGATAGGAAAAGCGAAAGCGGCCCGGGCCGTCGGCCAGGCCCTGGGAGCCAATCCGGTCCCGATCCTGATCCCCTGTCATCGGATCATCAGCTCGGCAGGTTCGCTGGGCGGGTTCTCCGGTGGGCTGGAAATGAAGAAGAAGCTTTTGAGGCTGGAACAACATGACAGGAAACGACGCTGAATCGGGTCGTCGAAGGACAAAGCTTTTTTACTAAAGGGAAAAGCACAATGCAATTAGCAAGACTGGTCGTCGGGCCGCTGCAGGTGAATTGCTACATCGTCTACGACGAGAAGACCAAGGACGCCATCGTCATCGATCCGGGCGACGATGGCCAGGAGATCCTCCAATTGGTCAACGGCAAGGGGCTCAAGGTCAAGTATCTCATCAATACCCACGCCCATTTCGACCATGTAGGCGCGAACGAGCAACTCAAAAAAGCCACCGGAGCCGAATTGCTCGTCCACGAAGGGGACAGCGGGCTCCTGGGGGCCACGGCGCACCAGGCCAGGATGTTCGGCATGACCGCGCCCTCATCGCCGAAGGCGGACCGGTTCGTGAAGCACGGTGATGTCATACAGGCTGGTGACGTCGCTCTCAAGGTCCTCCATACCCCCGGGCATTCTGCAGGCGGGATCTCTCTCGCGGGTGGTGGTGTGGTCTTCACCGGGGACGCACTCTTTGCCGGCTCCATCGGCAGGACCGATCTCATGGGCGGAGACCTCATGACGCTTCTTACGTCCATCAAGGAACATCTCATGACCCTTCCCGACGATACGGTGGTCCTTTCCGGCCACGGTCCGCAGTCCACCATCGGCGAAGAACGCCGCGAGAATCCCTTCCTGAACGCCAAATCGGGCTTTTAAGTTAACACCTTTCCAACACCGCCCTTGAGGTTTCATCTGATTTATGGTACAGTACAGCCTAAATTTCAGCCTGTGTAACAGGAGAAACGCCTTTTTTCCGGTCATCGGTGTATTTCAATCAGTGATAAGGAGAGCCCCATGGTTGTTGGTCCCATTCGCGAAGCCCTGACGTTCGATGACGTTCTGCTCCTGCCGGCGAAGTCCGATGTGCTTCCCAAGGACACCGATATCTCGACGCAGCTGACCAGGAAGATCACCCTGAACATTCCGCTGGTGAGCGCGGCCATGGATACGGTGACCGAGGCGAAGATGGCCATTGCTCTCGCCCAGGAAGGGGGGCTCGGGTTCATCCATAAGGCCCTGCCTATCGAACAGCAGGCCGAGGAAGTGGACAAGGTGAAGAAATCCGAGAGCGGCATGATCATCGATCCCATTACCATTTCTCCTGATGCCAGGATCTCCGACGCCCTGGACGTCATGAAGAAGTACCGCATTTCGGGCGTGCCGGTCACGAAGGGGCATAAGCTCGTCGGCATCCTTACAAACCGCGACCTGCGGTTCGAGAAGCGCATGAGCCTCAAGGTCTCCGAGGTGATGACGAAGGACAAGCTGATCACCGCGCCCCTCGGGACCACGCTCGACAAGGCCATGGTGATCCTCCAGAAGTACAAGATCGAGAAGCTCCTGATCGTGGACAAGGACTTCAGTCTGCGGGGGCTTATCACCATCAAGGACATCGAGAAGAAGATCAAGTATCCCATCGCCTGCAAGGACAAGCTGGGGAGGCTGAGGGTAGGAGCTGCCGTCGGCGTCGGCGATTACAGCGAACGGGTGCCGGAGCTGCTGAAGGCGGGTGTGGACATCATTGTGGTGGACACGGCCCACGGCCATTCCCAGGGGGTGATCGACGCGGTGAAGGGGATCAAACAGAAATATCCCGACATCGACATCGTTGCCGGGAACATCGCGACGGCCGAGGCAACGCGGGACCTGATCCGCGCAGGCGCCGATGCCGTCAAAGTCGGCATCGGGCCCGGTTCCATCTGCACGACCCGGGTCGTCTCCGGGGCCGGCGTGCCGCAGATTACCGCCGTTCTGGATTGCTTCAGCGTGGCCGAGAAGGCAAAGATCCCGGTCATCGCGGACGGCGGCATCAAGTTCTCCGGCGACATCACCAAGGCGCTGGCGGCCGGCGCATCGTGCGTCATGATCGGCGGCCTGTTCGCCGGCACGGACGAAAGCCCGGGAGAGACCATACTCTTCCAGGGCCGTACCTATAAGATGTACCGCGGTATGGGCTCCATCGGCGCCATGGAGCGGGGAAGCAAGGACCGGTATTTCCAGGCCCATGAAATGGAAAAGTCCAAGCTCGTGCCCGAAGGTGTTGAAGGCCGCGTGCCGTCCAAGGGACCGCTTGCCGCGAGCGTTCACCAGCTCATGGGCGGCGTCAAGGCGGGTATGGGTTATTGCGGCTGTGAGAACCTCAAAGCGCTCAGGGCGAAAGCACAGTTCATAAAGATCTCGAGCGCAGGTTTGCGCGAGTCCCACGTGCACGACGTGGTGATCACGAAGGAAGCGCCGAACTACCGGCTGGACTGAGCGCGCAAAGGGAGTCGGGAACCGGGAGTCTGGAGAAAACCGAGGGGCGGCCCGCTGTGGCCGCCCGTTCTATCAATAACAGGTGTGGTCAGGAACGATGTCAAGGGTCATCAGCATCAGCAAAGCACGCGATAAGAAAAAGCAGAAGGCCGGTACAGTGACCGGGCACGACGGCTTTCATCCCTGCAGTCCCGACATGACCCTCTGCGGCGACTGCCAGGACAATCGCGCAAAGAACAAATGTCCGAGGCTCAAAGAGTGGCTGGCAAAACGAGAACAGTGAATTCAGGAAGGATAACGGGGAGCGGATGCCGCGTCCCTTGAGGTGAATGCATGGAAGAACGACTACAGAAGATCCTATCGGCAGCGGGGATCGCCTCGCGCAGGGCGGCCGAGGAGATCATCCAAGAGGGAAGGGTGCGGGTGAACGGGAAGGTCGTGACCGAACTGGGAGCCAAGGCCGACCCTGACAAAGATCACGTCAAGGTCGATGGCAAACTGATCAACCCGAAACAGCCCAAGAACTATATCATGCTGAACAAGCCGGCCGGTTTCGTCACGACCATGTCGGATCCCGAGAAACGTCCGATCGTCGCGAATCTTCTGAAGGGCGTCAAGGTCCGCGTCTATCCCGTGGGCAGGCTCGACTATGACACCGAGGGCCTGCTGTTGCTGACCAACGACGGGGATTTTGCCCACCTGGTGACCCATCCCCGGCATGAACTGCCGAAGACCTACCTGGTGAAGGTCAAGGGCGCGCTGGAGGACCGGCACGTCGCAAGCCTGGAGCAGGGCGTATTTCTCAAGGACGGCAAGACGGCGCCCGCCCGGGTCAGAAAGCTTCGCAAGGAAGAGTCCAACTCCTGGGTCGAGATCACGATCCACGAAGGCAGAAAACGCCAGGTCCGGCGCATGATCGACTACACCGGCCATTCGGTGATCAAACTCAAGCGGACCAAGGTCGGCAACCTGAACCTCGGAGACCTTCCCATGGGCGCCTATCGTCACCTGACACTCGAAGAGGTGAAGGGACTGCGCGAAATGGCGACGCAGGAGGAAGCGAAGCGTCTCGTGCCGAAGTCCATATCGCAGAAGAAAGGCGAAGTATCTCAGGCCAGGACCGATCGACGCGAGGCAGGAGACGGGCCGAAACGTGGGGAGACCGGCTTTGATGATTCGAAGATGTGGGGCCGCGGTGAAGAAAAGCGAAGGACCCGCGTACATGCCCCCCGCGGTGCGTCAGGAGCGCGGGGAACCGGAGGAGATCGAACCGGCGGACAGAGAACTGGGGGGCCGGGATTCAAGAAGGACCACGGTGCTCGCGGAGAATCTGCAGCGGGTCGCCCGGCCAGCACGGGTGATCGGCGGCCGGTGTTCGACGGAAGGCGGCTAGAAGCGAGGCCGTCGTGGAATGAACAGCGGGGTCCGTCTGCAGGACCGCGACATCCGTCAGGAGAACGACAGCGGCCATCAGCGCCGCGGGCGACGGATCAACGGGGCCCCCGGCAGGCCGAGCGGGGAGCGCGGGTGAGCAGCAGAGGACCGGCACGTGACGGAATGCGCGCCCAGCGGCCGACGTTCGCGGGCAAGGTATATGATACCCGGGATCAGGGAGCGGCGAGATCTTCGAGCTTTAAATCGGCAGGTCCAAAGAGAACCGAAGAAAAACCGCGACCATCGGCGGTACGAGCGACTGATCATCGGGGTGCCAGGCAGGAAGGGCGGGGGACGATGGCAGTCGGCAGAGAACCTGTAAGTGACGAAAAACGTTCCTGGCGTCCAGCGCATCCGGGCAAGGTGTACGGTACACGGAAACAAGGGCCGGCTCGATCCTCGAGCTTTAAGCCGGGAGGCCCGAAAAGGTCTGGATCGCGGCCTTCTCGTCCGCGGCCGTCGAGCACCGGGGGCAGAGGCGGCAGAAGATCATAAGTTTCTGGAATTTTCCCTTTCGCCATGTCAAGCAGCAGGGAACAACTTCGAGCTCATGTCACCGTGCACGGTCTTGTGCAGGGTGTCTGGTTCCGTGCGAGCGCCAAGGATGAGGCGGACCGTCTCGGCGTCAACGGCTGGGTGAGGAACCTGGCGGACGGTTCCGTGGAAGCGGTGTTCGAAGGGGACAAGAAGAAGGTCGAGGAGATCGTCGGGTGGTGCCACCGCGGCCCATCGGGCGCGAAGGTGCACAAGGTAGACATTGTCTGGGAACCCTATGCTAGAGAGTTCGCTCATTTCGATATCCGCTATGGCAGGTAGATATCTCGTCATTGCCGCTTTGGTCCTCCTCACCATGGTATCGTGCTCGAAAGAGGAAAAACCATCGGTTGCGGACAAGAAGGCCGCGCCCATGGTCATCCTGAGGCCCAAGCCCAAGGTGATGACCGCGGAACAGAGGACAGAACTTGGATTTCCGCCGGACCTTATCGCACAGGCAGAGACCGCGGCAAACACTCAGGCAGAACCGTTCTTTGACGAAGTGATGATCCGTTCCTCGAACCTGAAGGGCGATGTCATGATCGCTACAGCGCGGCTGTCCGGATTCAGCGTGCGTTCGACGAATGCCGACCAGATCATCGCGGACCTATCACCGTCCTTCCGGAAGAAGGGGTACCTCATTTTCAGGAGCCAGCAGAACTTTGGGAACGTCCCCGATGTGGTCACGGTGGTCAGGGGCAATAATTCCTACGACATCCTCCTGGTCCAGAGGACCGAGGCGCCCCGGCATCGCCTCGATACGAAAAAAATCATTAAATGGCTCAAGGAACAGCAGAAGCTGGCGTCCTTCGTCATCACGGGCGCCGGACCCGACTGGCTGGAGGCTCGTTTTATCAAGCCTCCGAAGAACATGAAGGCCTTCGCGCGGAAGGTCGCAGCATTTTCACCTGATGTGCTTGCCGAGAACAAAGGGACACTTGAGAGGCTCGTGGACACCATGGAGCGGACAAATGGATTTTCCCTGTGGTGGGACTGAATAAATTGCGGATTTCGGATTGCGGATTTACAACGACAGCTGTTAAACCATGAAAACCGCCTTGAATATCCTGATCGGCATAGTCCTCCTGGTTGTTGCGTTGTCGTTCATTCTCGTCTACGCCAATACCCATCCTCCTCGTTATCCGCTGACCATACCGCCTTCGGACTATCAAAGGGAATATGAAAAGGTTGCGTTCGTCACGAAGGACGGACTGACGCTGGCGGGCTGGCTGTTAAAGCCGGATCAGGTGGGAAAGAAAGTGCCCGCCATCGTTATTTGTCACGGCCTGGGAGCGAACAAGTCGGATTTTACCGATCTTGCCGTCTTCCTGGTGCGGAGGGGCTATCTTGTCCTTACCTTTGATTTTCGCGCACACGGGGACAGTGAAGGGTCCAGGACATCGCTTGGATATCACGAGCAGAAAGATGTGAATGCAGCACTGCGCTATCTTTCCGCGCGGCCCGAGGTCGACCAGGGGCGCATCGGCATCTTCGGGTTCTCCCTCGGCGGTTCAACCGCCATCCTGACCGCCGCCGAAACGGGGAATTTCAGGGCCATTGCCGCAGACAGCGCCTTCACCAGCCTCAGGGACCAGGCTCGTCAGGCGATCACCGGCTATTATCATCTGCCTGCCTTCCCCTTTGTCAACCTCTCGGTCATCGGTTACGAACTGTATTTCCAGACGAGGGTGAGCAATATCGATCCTGAGTCGGTCATCGGTGCGATCGCTCCGGCTCCCGTTCTTATCATAGCCGGCGAAGGAGACGACATGATCCCCGCCGGGAACGGAAGACGGCTCTTCCAGGCGGCGAAGGAACCAAAAGAGCTCTGGATCATCCCGGTGGGAGGGCACGGGGGCACCGTTGCCGCTGCTGGGCAGGAGTACAACAAGAGAGTCGGGGATTTTTTCGATAAACATCTGAAGCAGTGAGCAGGAAAAGCAGGTGTTTTGTTTGACAGGGAAGTATGTTTTCGCTAAGGTACCGTCTATGTATATTCTCGGCATCGAAACAGCAACCAAGACCGGAGGGGTCGCCATCGTATCGGAGGCCGGCGTCCTCGCCGAGTATACGTTGAATATCGAGGTTACCCATTCCGAACGGCTCATGTCCACGGTAGACAGGGTGCTGAAGGACACGGGATTCACCCTCGCGAACGTAGACGGGTTCGGCGTTTCCATAGGGCCGGGGTCCTTCACCGGTCTCCGTATCGGTCTGGCCACCATCAAAGGGCTGGCCTTCGCCACGGGCAAGCCCGTTGCCGCGGTGCCCACCCTCAAAGCGCTTGCCTGGAACATTCCCTTTTCGCGCTATCCCGTCTGTCCGCTGCTCGATGCAAGGAAGAGTGAGGTCTACGCGGCGCTCTTCCGGCACGACGGCAGCGATTACGATCAGGAAATGCCTGAAACGGTCATATCCCTTGCGGAAATGGCGGGAACGATGAACAGAGACATCCTCTTCACCGGGGAAGGGGCGCGTCTCTTCGCGGGGGAGATAGAAAAGATCTTCGGTGACCGGGCGCATTTTGCCTCCCTGTCCTCGACAGCGCCCTCGGCCGCCAGTGTAGCCGAGATCGCCCTGATGATGCTCAAGGCAGGTCAGCAGACCATGCCTGACGCGCTTGTTCCGATGTACATCCGAAGACCGGAGGCTGAGGTGGCGTGGGAGAAACGTCAACGATCTCGATAGACCGCATGACAAAGGAGGACCTGGACCAGGTCCTTGCGATCGAGCAGGCGTCATTTACCATGCCCTGGTCGCGGAACCTGTTCCTTTCGGAATTCCGCAATGCTCCGGTCTCGCTCATGCTGGTCGCTCGTTCGTCGCCGGAGCCCCGGGACGTCATCGGTTACATCGTCTGCTGGATCGTTGCCGATGAATTGCATATTTTGGACCTTGCTACGCAGGCGGCGCGGCGGCGCAGAGGGATCGCCCATCACCTGGTCCTTGCGGCCCTCAAATATGGGTATGAGCGCAACGTTCGAAGGGCTTTTCTTGAAGTGAGGGAATCGAACGAGACTGCCCTGAATCTTTATGAGCGGCTTGGATTTTCGAGATCGATCGTGCGAAAGGGTTATTACGATCTTCCCGTCGAGGATGCCGTGGTCATGTCCCTTGAGCACGATGGTTTGCAGCAACTAGTCGAGAAGGAGACAGAGAGTGAGCATGATAAATAGCGCACAACGATTTTGCAACATGATGATAACAAAAGGAAATATGCATATTTCCTAAAAGAAATTTGCCTTGCCTTTTCAAGGCAAGTGTGTTATTTTTTACAAAACTGAATAGCGTCCCACGATCTTCTTGTCATTCAAAGACCCCAGTAAATAAAAAGGAGGGTATGCTTATGAATGTGATGGAGGTATCTGAGGAAGCACTAAGGGTCAGGCTCAGGACGGAGAATGCGGAGTTCCAGCAGTTGGAACGGGAGCACAGAAAGCTGGACAGCGAGCTCATGAACTTCGAAACGCACCTGTATCTCACCCCTGAGGAAGAGTTCGAAAGGAGAAGGCTTCAGAAACTAAAACTGGCAGCGAAAGATAAAATGATGGAAATGATCAGGCGCTTCAAAACCGGTAACGCCTGAGGACGCAGAGGCAAGGGATACTCCCTTGCCTTCACTGTTTTGTACTGCCGAACGATATGAGATCCCTCCCTGCGGAGAGTGCAAGGGGGGATTTTTTTTATTGACTCTCCTGCTGTATCTATGTTAAAAATAATAACTATTTTGCCATTGGAGACGATATTTTGAGAAGCGACAGGATCAAAAAAGGTGTCGAACGGGCCGGTCACCGGTCCCTTCTGTTCGCCACAGGGATCACCCGGAAAGGGCTCGATATGCCCATGATCGGTGTCGCCACGAGCTTCACCGACCTTATCCCGGGCCATATCGGCATGCGCGACCTCGAGCGGTTCATCGAAAAGGGCGTGCATACCGGAGGCGGCTGGCCGCTTTTCTTCGGTCTTCCCGGCATCTGTGACGGAATTGCCATGGGCCATACGGGCATGCATTACTCGCTGCCGTCGCGCGAGCTTATAGCCGATCTCGTCGAGTCCGTCGCAACGGCCCATGCCTTCGACGGTCTGGTGCTGCTCACGAACTGTGACAAGATCACGCCTGGCATGCTCATGGCTGCGGCACGGCTCGATATCCCGACGATCGTCGTGACCGCAGGTCCCATGCATTCGGGAACGTTCCGCGGTCAGCGGGTCAATCTCATCAGCGCGTTCGAGGCCGTGGGCAAGGTGAAGAAGGGCGAGATGTCCGAAGCGGACCTCGCCGAGCTCGAGATGTGCGCCTGTCCGGGCCCGGGATCGTGCCAGGGGATGTTCACGGCAAATACCATGGCCTGCGTGACCGAGGCGATCGGCATGAGCCTGCCGGGTTGCGCGACCGCCCTCGCGGTGTCGGGTGAAAAGCGGCGCATCGCCTTCGAGAGCGGAAAGCGTATCGTTGGGCTGGTCAAGGAGGATATTACGCCGCGAAAGATCATGACGAAAAACGCCTTCGAGAACGCCATCAGGATAGACATGGCGCTCGGCGGTTCGACGAACACGTCGCTCCATATCCCGGCGATCGCCCATGAGGCAGGGATAGAATTGCCGATCTCGCTCTTTGATGCGATCAGCAGAAAGACGCCCCATATCTGCAATATGCTCCCCGGCGGTCAGTCCTACATGGAGGATCTCGATGCTGCGGGCGGCATTCCCGGTGTGTTGTCGCGGTTCAAAGACGTGTTAAAGAGCTCTCCGACCGTGAGCGGCAGATCGATCGTCGATCACGCTAAGACAGGCCGCGTCAGGAACGATGATGTCATCAGGACCTTAAAAAATGCCTACCACAAAGAGGGCGGCATCGCCGTACTCTCCGGCAACCTTGCGCCGCATGGCAGCGTCGTGAAACAGACGGCGGTGAGCGACAAGATGCAGAAGTTCGAGGGAAGGGCCGTTGTCTTCGACTCCGAAGAGGCCGCCATGGCGGCCATCATGGGCGGGAAGATCAAGGCCGGCCACGCCATCGTGATCCGCTACGAGGGACCGAAGGGCGGCCCCGGCATGCGTGAGATGCTCTCGCCTACATCGGCCATCATGGGGATGGGTCTCGGAGAGTCGGTGGTACTAATCACCGACGGCAGGTTCTCGGGTGGGACGAAGGGGCCCTGCATAGGGCACGTTTCCCCCGAGGCGGCTGAAGGCGGTCCCATTGCTGTCGTGAAGAACGGCGACAGGATCGTTCTCGACATACCGAACCGGAAGCTTGAGATCAAGCTTTCCAAGGCAGAAATCAAGAAACGGCTGGCTAAGTGGAAGCCGCGAGAACCCAAGATCAAGAGTGGCTGGCTTGCCCGATATGCGAAGGTCGTTACATCGGCGAACACGGGAGCAGTTGTAAAAGCATAGTAAGGCTCTCAAGCTTGTTCGCTGACGAGCGTAAAAAAGGATCCCATCATGTCCAACAAAGAGATCACCGGTGCTGAAATATTCCTCGAATGTCTGAAAAAGGAGAAGGTCGACACGCTCTTCTGTTATCCCGGCGGCGTCGTGCTCAAAATATTCGATATCCTCTATGCGCAAAAGGACCTGCGCATTATCCTGCCGAGGCACGAGCAGGGAGGGGTGCACATGGCCGACGGCTATGCGCGTTCGACGGGCAAGGTCGGTGTTGCGCTCGTTACATCGGGGCCGGGAGCCACGAACGTGGTGACGGCGCTGGCGACGGCCTATATGGATTCCATTCCGCTCGTGGTCTTTACCGGTCAGGTCCCGACGGCGCTCATCGGCAACGATGCATTCCAAGAGGCCGATATCGTCGGCATCACGCGTCCCTGCACCAAGTATAATTTTCTGGTGAAGGACGTGAAGGAACTTGCCCAGACCATCAAGGAGGCATTCTTCATCGCTTCGACCGGCAGGCCCGGCCCGGTGCTCATCGACCTTCCGCGCGACGTGGTGACGAACAAGGCTGAGTTCCACTATCCCGAAAAGGTGAAGATCAGGAGCTACAATCCGACGGTCGAAGGCAACAAGCGTCAGATCAAGCAGGCGGCCGAGGCCATCGCAGCGGCCAAACGGCCGGTCGCCTACATCGGCGGCGGCGTGATCCTGTCCAATGCCTCCCGTGAGATCCTCGAGTTCGCCGAGATGACGAAGGTCCCGGTGACCCACACGCTCATGGGCATCGGAGGGTTTCCGGGCACGCATCCGCTTTCCCTGGGCATGCTGGGCATGCACGGAACATACTATGCCAACATGGCGATCCACAACTCCGACCTCATTGTTGCCATTGGCGCGCGGTTCGACGACCGGGTGACGGGGAAGGTGGAGGGATTCGCCCCTGAAGCAAAGATCATCCACATCGACGTGGACCCCACGTCCATCCGGAAGAACGTGCGCGTGGACATTCCGGTCGTCGGCGACGTGAAGCATGTGATGGTGGAGCTCAACAAGGAATTGCGCGCCATCAAGGAGCCTTGGGACGCGATCCGCAAGAGCTGGCAGAAACAGATCGACGCCTGGCGCGAGGAGCGGCCGCTGACCTATGAACCGTCCGACGAGGTCATCAAGCCGCAGTTCGTTATCGAAAAGCTCTATGAGCTTACCGGCGGCGATGCGATCATCGTCACCGACGTCGGGCAGCACCAGATGTGGGCGGCGCAGTTCTTCAAGTACGATACGCCGAGGAACTGGCTGTCATCCGGCGGACTCGGGACCATGGGCTACGGTTTTCCGGCAGCGATCGGCGCCAAGGTTGCCCGGCCGGATAAGAACGTGTTCAGCATCTCCGGTGACGGCAGCATCCAGATGAACATCCAGGAGATCGCGACCTCGATCGAGAACAATATCCCGGTGAAGGTGGTCATCCTGAACAACCGCTTTCTCGGCATGGTGCGTCAATGGCAGGAACTGTTCTACGGCGAGCGCTATTCGTCCGTGGACCTGGGCAGCACGCCGGACTTTGTCAAGCTTGCCGAGGCCTATGGGGCTATCGGCCTGCGCGCGACGAAGCCTGAGGACGTTGTGCCGGTGCTGAAAGAGGGACTGAAGGCGAAAAAGACGGTGTTCATGGATTTTGTGACGGCGCGGTATGAAAAGGTCTTCCCCATGGTGCCGGCAGGGGCATCGATCAACGAGATGATCTTCGGCGAGGAAAAAAAGAAGGAAGAGAAGAAGCTTAAGGTCGTTAGATAAATAAGTGCCGGCGAATTTCACAACGCGGTCAATGATCGATCCGTTTGCCGTGTTCATCCGTGGTTATTATACATGGTAAGGACTTTAAAGAATGAAACACATCATATCGGTTCTCGTTGAAAACAAATTTGGCGTGCTCTCGCGCGTGTCGGGACTGTTCAGCGGCAGGGGTTTCAATATCGAGACGATCTCCATCGGTCCGACCCTTGACCCTACGGTCTCGCAGATGACGATCGTGACCACCGGCGATGAGCGGATCCTGGAGCAGATCCTGAAGCAGCTCAACAAGCTCATCGACGTCATCAAAGTCACCGATTTTGCCGACAAGGAGTTCGTCGAACGCGAAATGTGTCTCATCAAGATCAACACGCCGCAGGAGCACCGCTCAGAGGCGCTCCGGATCGCTGATATTTTCCGCGCCCGCGTCGTGGACTCCACGCAGAAGTCGTACACCTTTCAGGTGACTGGCGATGAGAAGAAAATCGAGGCCTTTATCGAGCTCCTGAAGCCCATGGGCATCAAGGAGGTCGTTCGCACCGGCAAGGTAGCCATCACCCGGGATTGATCCGTCATTAAACGTTCGTGATAAGGCGTGACCGTGTCTCGGTACCGCATGCGCGTTCGGACATCGGGAGCCCGATGTCCGTCGCTGTTAAGGGAGAATGGTCATGAAGCGTTGTGTCTGGGTACTGCTGGTCATAGCTGTTATGTTCTCCCTGTCCGCCTGCGCGCAGCAAGGGCCGGTGCTCCTGAAGGGAGTCGCCTATCAGGGTCCCGATGGGAAGCCGGCGGGCGCGTCGAACGTGACGGTCGGCGTAAGCCCCTTCAAGGATGAACGCGGGAAGATTGCGTCGGTGCTGGGCAAACGGACGATCCGCGACGCCGTCGAGAACGATCTCGTCGTGCAGGGCACGGTCGCGGACCTGGTGGCTGCGGTCATGAAGGACGCTCTCAAGGCGCGGGGTATCGCGATTAAGGATGTCCCCGCCGGCGACCTCGGCGAACTGGCGGGCAAGGCTGATGCTGCTGATATTGTTATCGGCGGAGAGATCAAAACCCTGTGGGTCGATGCGCTCTCCCAGCCGCTGGACGTCAAGATGACCGCAGAGGTGCAGCTTCGTGTATCGGCAGCAGACAAGGCGGAGAAAAAGGTATTCCGTACACTGGTGCTGAACAGCAAGGTGGAACGCCGGGACATCGTGTTCTCCTTTGATACGGTGGTCGGCGCGCTGTCCGAAGCACTCACCTCCGCGATCGACCAGCTGATGCAGGACGATGAGTTCAAGAAGAGGATCCACTGATATATTTATCCATAGTTGAAAGGGGAAAAGATGAAGCTTTATTACGACAAAGATGCCGATCTCTCCATTATCCGCAGCAAGAAAGTGGCCATCGTGGGCTATGGCTCCCAGGGCCATGCGCATGCATTGAACCTGAAGGACAGCGGCGTCAATGTCACGGTGGCGTTGCGTGAAGGCTCGCCCTCGGTCAAGAAGGCGCAGAACGCAGGTCTCGCCGTGAAGAACATCGCTGACGCGGTGAAAGAGGCGGACCTGGTGATGGTGCTGGCGCCGGACGAGCACCAGCGCAAGATCTACGCGGAAAACATTGAGCCAAACCTGAAGAAGGGCACAACGCTCGCCTTCGCCCACGGCTTCAACATCCATTATAACCAGATTGTGCCGCGCGCCGATCTTGACGTGATCATGATCGCGCCCAAGGCCCCGGGCCACACGGTGCGCAGCGAGTTCGTGAAGGGCGGCGGCGTACCCGACCTGATCGCTATCTTCCAGGATGCGTCCGGCAAGGCCAGGGACACCGCACTTTCCTATGCCTCCGCCATCGGCGGCGGCCGCACCGGCATCATCGAAACCACTTTCAAAGACGAGACCGAAACCGATCTCTTCGGTGAGCAGGCGGTGCTCTGTGGCGGCTGCGTGGAACTCGTGAAGGCTGGCTTTGAGACGCTGGTGGACGCGGGATACGCGCCGGAGATGGCCTATTTCGAGTGTCTCCATGAGCTTAAGCTCATCGTCGATCTTATGTACGAAGGCGGCATCGCCAACATGAACTACTCGATCTCGAACAACGCCGAGTATGGCGAGTATGTCACCGGCCCGAAGGTGATCAACGAGTCGAGCCGAGCCGCCATGAAGGAGGCGCTGAATAACATCCAGAGCGGCGAGTACGCCAAGCGCTTTATCCTCGAAGGCGCGACCAACTATCCGGAGATGACGGGGCGTCGGCGCCTGAATGCCGCGCACCAGGTCGAGATCGTGGGCGAGAAGCTCCGCAGCATGATGCCGTGGATCACCGCCAACAAGCTCGTGGATAAGAGCAAGAACTGAGAAAAGTCCGCTTCAGAGATGCAGAGGTTCAGAGACGTGAGACATTTGGGAAGATGCGTTCAAACCTTCTCGGGGTCTCTGCGCCTCTACGGCTAAAGGATTTTATACACCATGATGAAAAACTACGGAATACCGGTGGCCGCCGAAGGATGGCCGTTCATCCTTCCCCTTGCCGCCGTCACGCCCCTGCTCTTCATAGTTGGATGGAAGAACACCGGTTATGCGGTGCTGGTGCTTACGCTGTTCGTCCTATTCTTCTTCCGCGATCCCGACCGGACGGTACCACATGGCAAGGACGTGGTCGTATCGCCGGCAGACGGGAGAGTGATCGTTGTAAAGGACATCTATGAACCCGATTATCTCAAACAGGACGTGAAGCAGATCAGCATCTTCCTGTCAGTGTTCAATGTGCATGTGAACAGGGCGCCTATCGGCGGGACCATCGAGACGGTGAAATATAATCCCGGAAAGTTTCATGTGGCGTCGGTTGACAAGGCGTCGCTGGACAACGAGCAGACCGCCATGGTGATCTCTGATGGGAAGAACAAGATACTGGTCAAACAGATCGCCGGACTTATTGCCCGCCGCATCGTGTGCTACGCTAAGCCGGGCGACACGATCAAGGTCGGCGAACGGTACGGCCTTATCCGCTTCGGGTCGCGGGTGGACCTGTTTCTCCCAAAGAATACCGACCTGATGGTGAAGGTCGGCGACCGCATCAAGGGTTCGCGGGACGTCATCGGGGTCATAAAATGAGAAAAGGGATCTACCTGCTCCCGAACATTATCACGCTTTCAAGCATGTTCGCGGGCTTTTACTCGATCATCGCGTCCTTCAACTCGGATTACGAGCGGGCGGCATGGGCTATCATGATCGCATCGGTATTCGATGTCCTTGACGGCTGGGTCGCGCGGGTGACGCACACGACGTCGAAGTTCGGGATCGAGATCGACTCGCTTTCCGACGCCATCTCGTTCGGCGTCGCTCCCGGCGTGCTGGTGTACAGCTGGTCGCTTCAGTCCTTCGGAAAGATCGGTTGGCTCGGAGCTTTCTTTATGGTCGCCTGTGCGGCTCTGCGGCTCGCCCGGTTCAACGTGCAGATGGGCAGCGAAGAGAAGAAGCATTTTACCGGTCTGCCGTCGCCTGCGGCTGCCCTGATGATCGCAACAACGGTTCTGGCGTACCAAGAAGTCATTGACGCGCTGAAGAATCTGCATCTTGGGGGGCTGGCCGATGTGCTCAGCCTCGATTACTGGGTCCTGGCGTTGACCTTCACGGTGGCCGGGCTCATGGTGAGCAACATTACCTACCACAGTGTGAAGGAGGCCAACCTGAAGGAGCGCCGCCCCTTCGGGCTGCTGGTGGGAATCGTTGCGCTCCTGACCGTCGTGGCCTACCATCCAGCTCTCGTGCTGTTCCTCATCTCGCTCACCTATGTCCTTGCGGGCATCGGTGAAGCGCTCTTCAAACTGCTGAGGCCCAGAACAACAGCGGCGTAGAAAGGAACACGGCATGGCTTTCATCCGGTGACGGGCCGCCAGTCCGCTTCTCGTGAAGCATCCAAACCGAAATTCTGCTATCGAGCGAAGCTCGATGGGGAGGATAATATGAGCAGGGTCATAAAAATATTTGATACAACGCTCCGTGACGGTGAACAATCGCCCGGTGCGAGCATGAATGTTGAGGAAAAGGTCACCCTGGCAAAGCAGCTTGCCCGGCTTGGCGTCGACATCATTGAGGCCGGATTCGCCATCAGCTCCCCCGGCGATTTCGAGGCCATCAAACGTATCGGCGGCGAGGTGGACGGGCCAATCATCTGCAGCCTCGCCCGGGCTAAGAAAGAGGATATCGACCGTGCATGGGAGGCGCTCAAGGCCGCCCCGAAACGGCGCATCCATACCTTTCACTCTACTTCCGACATCCATCTCCAGCACCAGTACCGTATATCGCGCGCCGAGGCGCTCAAGCGTTCTGTAGAGATGGTACAGCATGCGCGCGCCTACGTTGATGACGTCGAATTCTCACCCATGGACGCGACACGGACCGAAATTGCCTATCTCCATGAGGTCGTGGAAGCAGTGATCGATGCGGGTGCGACCACCGTAAATATTCCCGATACGGTCGGCTATGCCATGCCCGAGGAGTTCGGGGCTTTGATCAAGAGCGTCAAGGACCAGGTCAGGAACATCGAGAAAGCGATCATCTCCGTGCATTGCCACAACGATCTCGGGCTCGCCGTTGCGAACGCCGTGGCCGCTATCCGGAACGGTGCGGGCCAGATCGAATGCACGGTCAACGGCATCGGCGAACGCGCAGGCAACTGCTCCATGGAAGAGGTCGTCATGGCCCTCCGCACACGGAAAGACTTCTTCGGAGCCGACACGAAGATCAATACCGAGGAGATCACCCGATCGAGCAGGCTCGTTACCAAGATCACCGGGATACCGGTGCAGCCGAACAAGGCCATTGTGGGAGCGAACGCCTTCGCCCACGAGTCCGGCATCCACCAGGACGGACTGCTCAAGGAACGGACGACCTACGAGATCATGCGGCCGGAATCCGTCGGCCTGGTAAAGACGCACCTTGTGCTCGGCAAACATTCCGGCAGGCATGCGTTCCGCGACCGGCTGAAGCAGATCGGATATGAGCTTTCGGAAGAGGACCTCAATAAGGCGTTCGAACGGTTCAAGCGCCTTGCCGACCAGAAGAAAGAGGTCTTTGACGAGGACCTTGAGGCGATCATCTCTGACGAGGTCCAGCATATCGCCGAGGTGTACGTTCTTAAAAGCATCAAGGCGGAGAGCGGAACCGGCATCACGCCGGCAGCCACGGTGGAAATGGAGTTTGAGGGCAGGGTCGTGAAGCAGACAGGAAGCGGTGATGGCCCCGTTGACGCTGTTTACCGTATGATCGCGGCCATTACGGGGACCAGAAGCAGACTTGACGCCTATTTGGTGAAAGGCATCACCGGCGGCACGGACGCCTTGGGCGAGGTGACGGTGAAGGTCGAGGAGCAGGGAAAGAAGGTGGCCGGCCACGGTGCGGACACCGACATCATCGTCGCCAGCGCGAAGGCATACGTGAATGCCCTGAACAAACTGGAATACTGGAAAAAGGGCAAAGCAAAAACAAGTTGAAACCACTCTAGGGATATTGTATATTCTTCGAACTATGATGACCATAACAGAGAAGATACTGGCCGCACATTGCGGCAAAAAAGAAGTGAAGGCGGGCGAATTGATCAGTGCCAGGCTGGACGTGGTGCTTGCCAATGATATTACCGCGCCCATATCCATCAAGGAGTTCCGCGCGGCCGGAGCGAAAAAGGTGTTCGATCCGGACCGGATCGCGCTGGTCCCGGACCATTTTGCGCCGAACAAGGACATCGCATCGGCTGAGCAGTGCAACATGCTCCGCCAGTTCTCGCGCGAGCACAGCCTGTCGCTGTATTTCGAGGTAGGCAGGATGGGCGTGGAGCATGCACTCCTGCCGGAACAGGGCATCGTAGTGCCCGGCGACGTGGTGATCGGCGCCGACAGCCACACGTGCACCTACGGCGGTCTCGGAGCGTTCTCTACAGGCGTGGGCAGCACCGATGTTGCCGCTGCCATGATCACGGGCGAGGCCTGGTTCAAGGTCCCCGAGAGCATGAAGTTCGTGTACAAGGGCAAGCTCGGAAAATGGGTGAGCGGCAAGGACATCATCCTGCACACCATCGGCGATATCGGCGTTGACGGGGCGCTCTACCGGGCAATGGAATTCACCGGCGAAGTGATCAGGAAACTTCCCATGGCCGGCAGGCTCACGATCTGCAACATGGCCATCGAAGCGGGGGGGAAGAACGGCATCATTGAACCCGATGAGATCACCAAGAAGTACGTGGCTAAACGAGCACGCCGCAAGTACAAGTTCTACAAGAGCGACAAGAAAGCGACCTATGTGGACGTCCGGGAGTACGATCTCACCGGCATGGAGCCGCAGATCGCCTGCCCGCATCTTCCGGAGAACGTGAAGCCCGTGAGCGAGTTGGGTTCTATCAATGTTGACCAGTCCGTGGTCGGCTCCTGCACTAACGGCAGGATCGAGGATATTCGTGAAGCGGCAAAGGTGATCAAGGGCCACAAGGTCCATCCTTACGTCAGGATGATCGTCATTCCCGCGACCCAGGAGATCTACAAACAGTCGATCAAAGAGGGACTGGTGGACGTATTCATCAACGCTGGAGCCGCTTTCAGTACGCCGACCTGCGGCCCCTGTCTCGGCGGGCATATGGGCATCCTCGCTGCAGGCGAGAAGGCCATTTCCACGACGAACCGCAACTTTGTCGGCAGGATGGGCAGCCCGAAGAGCGAGGTCTATCTTTCCAACCCGGCCATTGCCGCAGCGTCAGCCGTGCTTGGCAGGATCGGCCGACCGGAAGAGCTGAAATAATTCACATATCACGTCGCCACGGGAAAGACGGTTGGTCCGTTGTTCTCTGAGATTTCTATGTCTCTGTGGCAGAGTTTGAGGTTAATATGAAATTCAAAGGCAAAGCATGGAAATTCGGCGCAGACGTGGATACGGACGCGATCATCCCGGCACGGTACCTGAACACCTCTGACCCGAAGGAACTGGCAAAGCATTGCATGGAAGACTCCAGCAATCCGGATTTCATGAAGAAGATGCAGCCCGGTGACATCATGGTCGCTGACAAGAACTTCGGCTGCGGGTCTTCCCGTGAGCACGCGCCCATCGCCATCAAGGCGGCAGGCGTTTCCTGCGTCGTGGCGAAGAGCTTCGCCCGCATCTTCTACCGGAACTGCTTTAACATGGGGCTCCCAATCTTCGAAAGCGTGGAAGCGGTTGATGGCATACAGGAAGGCGACCAGATCGAGGTGGATGCCGATGCGGGCGTGATCCGGAATGTGACGTCCGGCAAGATCTTCACGGTCGCGCCGGTGCCGCCATTTATGCAGGAACTGATCGCCTCAGGCGGGCTCATGGCGTACACCAAGAAGAAAGCTGGTCTGTAGGCAAGTGACCGCGTGTTTCAAACTGATGAGAACGCTCCGGCCGAACAACCAGGAACAGGTTGCATCCCTCTGCGCTCCCTGCGTTTACTACAGCAAGAACCTCGACCCGTCATTTACTCCATCATCAGAGATAGCACAACATGCGTGCGGTCTGGGATTCGTCCCCGGGGATGATAACTGCATCGAGATGCGGACGAACAATTGCGGTGGGAGAAAAAAGAGGGGCTGATCGTTTACTTATTCCGTGATACTAACGTGAGAGGAATCATTGACCATGGCAAAGACCTACAAGATCGCGATAATCCCCGGTGACGGCACCGGACCGGAAGTCGTACGGGAAGCATTGAAAGTGCTAAACGCAGCCGCAGCAAAGAACGGCTTCAAGTTTGAATATACCGAGTTCGATTTCGGCGCTGCGCGATATCTCAAGACCGGCGAGACGCTACCGGACAGTGCCGTTGCAGAGTTCAGGAAGTTCGATTCGATGTTCCTGGGCGCCATCGGCCATCCTGACGTAAAACCCGGCATCCTCGAGACCGGCATCCTGCTCAAGATCCGCTTTGCGCTCGATCAATACATAAATCTGCGGCCGGTGAAGCTCTATCCGAACGTGGAAACGCCGCTCAAGGACAAAGGGCCAGAACATATCGATTTTGTTGTCATCCGCGAGAACACCGGCGGCATCTATACCGGCCACGGCGGAGCGACCCGGGTAGGCACGTCCGAGGAGATCGCGACGCAGCTCATGGTCTATGACCGCCGTACCGTTGACCGGTGTCTGAAATACGCGTTCGAACTGAAGAAGAAACGGAACGCTTTGAATCCGAAGTATGCCGCAAAGCCGATCACGCTCATCCATAAGCGGAACGTACTGACCCACTGCGGCGACCTCTGGTACCGGGCTTTTGAAGAGATGGGCGCGAAGCAGTACCCGGAAATCAAGCGCGACTACAATCATGTTGATGCCGCGAACATGTGGTTCGTCAAGAACCCCGAGTGGTTCGATGTGGCGGTGACGGAGAATCTCTTCGGGGACATCATCACGGACCTGGGAGCCATGATCCAGGGCGGGCTCGGGGTCGCTTCGGGCGGGAACATCAATCCCGAGGGCGTCTCCATGTTCGAGCCCATGGGCGGCAGCGCTCCCAAATATGCCGGTCTGAACGCCATCAATCCCATGGCCGCCATTGGCGCCGCCATGATGATGCTTGATTCCCTGGGAGAGACGAAGTCCTCGCAGGCGATCGAGGCCGCCATGATCGCCACCATGAAGAAGATGAAGAGCCAGGCAGCAGGTAAGATGGGCATGTCCACGACGGAAGTAGGGGACATGGTGGCCGGAATGATCTAGCAGCACCGTCCGGCCGGAGAAAGAGGTGGTATGTATGTTCTCGCTAGTCCAGAAATGTATCCGTGAAGTGCTGCATAACAGTCCGTTGCGGAGATATTTTTTCCCCAAGTACTTGTATAATTTCACGCCACCCCAATTGTGCTTCCTTTGCAAGTGCGTCGAGGACGTTAGGGACGTACCCGGTGTGACCGCCGAACTCGGCTGCGCGAACGGTCTGACCTCGGTGTTCCTCAACAAATACATGACGGAACAGGGCATTGACAAACCCTATGTCGCGATCGATACATTTTCGGGATTTGTCGCTGAAGATGTCCGGTACGAGGTGGTCAATCGGGGAAAACAAGAACGGCTGTTCAAACGTTTTCAGGTGAACAGCAAGAAATGGTACGACAAGACCATGCGGACCAACGGTGTCACTCGCGTCACATCCATTCAGGCGGACGTGAACATGATTGACATGAGGATCTTGGGACCATTGTCCTTCGTCCTGCTGGATGTTGACCTGTACCGTCCGATGAAGAAGTGCCTGCCCGAGCTCTATGAACAGCTGAGTCCCGGCGGTATTATGGTCGTGGATGACTGCGATGCCGAGCATGTACGCTGGGACGGGTCCGATCAGGCGTACAAGGAGTTCATGACAGGCATGGGGCGTCCGGCGCGGATTCTGCATGGCAAGCTCGGTTTTATACAGAAAGACAGATAGGTTCGTCTGCCGGTCCGGAAGGATCTTTTCGACGGTGTATGCGATATACGGTCGCACCGTGACAGTCAGGATATGGCAGTTATGACTATTCCATTGAGATAGGAGCAAGATGATGAGAGTGGGTTTCATAGGGTGGCGCGGGATGGTGGGCTCGGTGCTCATGGGCCGCATGAACGATGAAAAGGATTTCAATCTCATTGATCCGGTGTTCTTCACCACGTCGAACGTGGGCGGCAAGGGGCCGAAGATCGGCAAGGAAGTGCCGGCGCTGAAGGACGCGAAGAACATCAATGAACTGAAGGCGATGGAGGCTATCATCTCCTGCCAGGGCGGCGACTATACGACCGAGGTCTATCCCAGGCTTCGTGAAGCGGGCTGGAAAGGCTATTGGATCGACGCGGCGTCCTCGCTTCGCATGACGAGCGATTCCATCATCATTCTCGATCCTGTCAATATGCAGGTGATCAAGGACGGCCTCGCCAAGGGCATCAAGAACTACATTGGCGGAAACTGTACCGTATCGCTCATGCTCATGGCCCTGGGAGGGCTGTACGAGCGCGACCTGGTCGAATGGATGATCGCAATGACCTATCAGGCGGCTTCGGGTGCCGGCGCGAACAATATGCGCGAACTGCTGAAGCAGATGGGCTCCGCCTACGGATCGGTCAATACCCTGCTGAATGATCCGGCAGGCGCCATCCTGGACATCGACAGGAGGGTCTCCGAGCATGTCCGCTCCGACGCCTACCCCAAGGAGTTCTTCGGCGTGCCGCTGGCATGTTCCGTCATCCCCTGGATCGACAAACAGCTCGAGAACGGCCAGAGCAAGGAGGAATGGAAGGGACAGGCCGAAACGAACAAGATCCTTGGACGCGAAGGGAACCCGGTACCTATCGACGGTACGTGTGTGCGTGTCGGCGCCATGCGCTGTCACAGCCAGGCGCTTACGATCAAGATGAAGAAGGACGTGCCGCTCAACGAGATCACCGATATGATCGCCGCGCACAACAAATGGGTGAAGGTGGTACCGAACGTACGCGAGATCACGATCAAAGAGCTCACGCCAGCCGCCATAACCGGCACACTGACGGTACCGATCGGCAGGCTTCGCAAGATGAACATGGGACCGACGTTCCTGAACGCATTTACCTGCGGCGACCAGCTCCTCTGGGGCGCGGCGGAACCGCTCAGGCGGATGCTGCGGATCGTAGTGGAGAAGTAGCGACGAATGCTTAAGAAAAAGAGCAAATACATCGTTGCCATCGTCGGTGCAACCGGAGCAGTAGGCAGAGAAATGGTCTCGATCCTGGAGGAGCGTAAGTTCCCGGTATCCGAGCTGGTGCTGTTGGCCTCCGACCGTTCGGAAGGTGAACGGATCGAGTTTGACGGCAAGAACCGTTCCGTCAAGAAGCTCGTGAATGACTCTTTCCATGGCGTCGATATCGCCCTGTTCTCGGCGGGAAGCGAACAAAGCCTGAAATACGCACCCCTTGCCGTTGCCGCCGGGGCTGTGGTGATCGATAATTCGAGTGCGTTCCGCATGGATGACAAGGTCCCGCTGGTGGTTCCGGAGATCAATGCTCATGCCCTGGACAAACATACGGGTATTGTCGCGAATCCGAGCAGCTCGACCATTGGCCTGCTCATGGCGCTCAAACCCATCCACGAGGCTGTAAAGGTCAAGCGGGTCGTGGTGACGACGTTCCAATCGGTTTCAGGCACCGGTAAGGATGCCATTGACGAGCTTGCCGGTCAGACCGTTGCTCTCCTGAACTTCAAGGATATAGAAGTAAAGGTCTACCCTCATCAGATAGCGTTCAACTGCCTGCCGCACATTGACGGGTTCCTGGAAAACGGCTATACCAAGGAAGAAATGAACATGGCGAACGAGACCCGGAAGGTCATGGAGGATGACACGATCCGGCTTACCTGCACGACAGTTCGCGTTCCTGTTTTCCGCTGTCATGCGGAATCCGTCAATATAGAGACCGAAAAAGAACTGAGCGCGAACGAAGCCCGTGCCATTCTCGCAAAGATGCCGGGCGTGCTGGTATATGATGATCCAAGCCGGAGCATCTATCCGCTCCACCTCGACGTGTCCGGGAAGGACGAAATCTATGTGGGCCGGGTGCGCGCCGATGATACCGTCAAGAACGGCCTGAACATTTGGATCGTGATCGATAATATCAGAAAAGGCGCTGCGCTGAATGCGGTCCAGATAGCGGAGCGCCTTCTCCCTTAGCTAGTCATTCTCACTGTCGTGCCGGATTGATGCAAAGCCTGTATGATCAAATTCCTCGAGAACCTCTTTGAAAAGCTGGACCGCGGATTAACTCCCCGGGACAAGGTCATCCTTGTCTCGATCCTGCTCGTTATCAGCATTATCGGCATCATCCTCGCGGTGAGATATTATACGTATATTCAGAAAAATCCGGAGTTCTGCAGCAGTTGTCATCTGATGGAGGAGGCGTATACCGCCTGGAAGTTGTCAGGACACCGGCATATCGTCTGTCAGGACTGTCATCAACTCGGGATCATCGAGCAGAACGGCCTGCTCGTCAAATTCGTGTTTACGTCCGACCGCAAGACACCGGAGCCGCACGGCCTGGCGACCCCCTGGACCACGTGCACCAAATGCCATTGGGACGAGGCGTCACAGGGCGCCACGCATATTACGAAATCAACTGGACATGCAAGGCACATCTCCGTGGAAAAGCTGGAGTGCAGGGACTGCCATCAGAGGACGGTGCATTCATTCCGTCCCGATAGAAACGCCTGCCTGCGCTGCCACAAGGACTGGAAGATACACGGAATGGGGATGGAAGAAGTTTCCTGCATGACCTGTCATCCCTTTGCTGCGAAAAAACCGGGTGGATTCATTCCTGACCGGGAGCGTTGCCTCTCGTGTCACCGGTCATCCACCAGAACATCATTTCCCTCGAAGGTCCCTATGGCACGGCTGAACTGTTATGAATGCCATAAACCTCACACGAGGTTGAAGCCTGTGGATGAGGACTGTCTGCGCTGTCACACGCGGGAAGTGCTGAACATCAAAGCGGTTCATCGTTCCGGCAGCCGGTGCATAGCCTGTCACCGGCCTCACCGGTGGATCGCAAAATAAATAATCGATTTTATAGAAGCAAAACAGTTATCGGCTTCATCGAGGACTAAAAGGCACTTAATTTTAAAAAAGAGGTGCAGAAAGATGCAAAAAAAATCGTTAAATATGTCTTATCCTGCAAATAATTGTGCTACAATTCTAAACATAAATCACAAACGTAAAATATAGATAAGTTATTGCTGTAAATATAGATACTAAGAGTCATAATCTGAAAGTGAGGTGGCCCATGTATAACATTGAAGTCCTTGAGAAAAAGCGGTTGGAGAAGGGATTGAGCTATACTGAGATCGCTGACCGGCTCGGTATACACAAAGTCACTGTTTCAAGAACCCTTAAGGGCATCACAATGAAGCCGAGGACCGTAAAGCTCCTCGCTGACCATCTCGGCGTCGAAATGAACAGAATTGTTCAGTAAATTATTATCCTATTAAAAACAATTGAATAAAACAGCGGTCGACGTGCGATCATCTGGCAAGGCAGGGCTTTATAGCCCTGCCTTTTTGTTTCTCAGCCGCAGGAACGATTGGATTATGATGCCGTTGGTACCGTCAGAAAATCATGGTACTATCATGGCGATCTTGGGGAGGAACGATGAAGATGAAAGAATATCTGCTGGTCGCAACGGCCGCGGCGGTCAAGGCGGGAACCATCCTGCGAGAGCGCATCAGGGGGAACAGGAAAATTACGTATTAAGGTGATATCAATCTGGTCACGGAGATGGACCGCCTTTCTGAGAAGACGGTGGTGGATACTGTTCTTGAGGCCTTTCCGGACCACGGCATTCTGGCGGAAGAAGAAACGAATATCGAGAACGGCTCCGGGTTCCTCTGGATCATAGATCCCCTTGACGGCACTACGAACTATGCTCATGGATATCCCAGCTTTTCGGTCTCTATCGGCCTCGAGCATTCAGGCGACGTTGTCGTCGGTGTCGTCTACGATCCCATGAGGGATGAGCTGTTTTCGGCGATACGGGGACAGGGTGCTTTCCTTAATGGAGATACCATCACGGTATCAAGGAGCGAGGTCCTGATCAGAAGCCTTCTTGCGACGGGATTCCCTTATGACCGGGCGGTGAGCAAGGAGAACAATCTTAGCTATTTTAGTGCACTGATCATGGCATCGCAGGAGATCAGACGAAGCGGCTCGGCAGCGCTCGATCTATGTGCCGTGGCGGACGGACGGCTGGACGGATACTGGGAGCTAAAGCTCCATCCCTGGGATGTGGCAGCCGGCAGTCTCATCGTGCAGGAGGCAGGCGGCACGGTGTCCGATTTTTCGGGAATCCGATTCAGCATTCGCGACAAAGAGCTCGTTGCCAGCAACGGCAGGATACATGGCGCCATGCTGGAAGTACTGAATACCGTGAAAAGCAAAGCATGAGCGATTTCGTGAGCAAACTGGTGTTATTTCGCTTGTGCTAATACAGTATGACCTCTGTCTGCTCCGATGAACCCCGATAGACGTCAATACGATACCTCCACCATTTCGTCACTCCAGTCCAGCCTGCGCCTTGACACGAGCTCGATCGGTGTTATACTAAAATTAATTCCTGTCCTGTTATAACTCTGATTTTTCAAATCAATAATAGAAGAGCGTTGCTTATAGTGTCGAATTTAATGCCAGTGTTATTATTTGCAGTGCCTTGTTTTCTTCTGTGACTATGGCTGGCAATAAACCTTGAATACGCGGAGGGATCCCCTTGGAGAAAGACAACGGCCTGGTAAACAAGAACGTTGTCAAGGAGTGGCTGCTGTGGGGCTTCTTCTGGGCGGTCCTTGCTCCGCTGTGGGGCATCCTGCTCTCGCTCACGTTCAATTATCCGACCTATCTGAGCGGCGAATTCATTCACTTCGGGCGGCTCCGGCCGCTCCATGTGAACGGCGTGATCTTCGGCGTTTTCTCCACGCTTTTCCTGGGGCTCATCCAGTACATGGTGCCGAAGCTTACAGGCGCACGGATGGAGCGCGAGGCGTGGTCCCGTGCGGCACTGTGGATATGGAACGTATCCTTGCTTGCCGGTTTCGGCGGCATCCTGTTGGGGTACAACAAGGGACTCGAGGCGGACGAACTGCCGGCCCTGGCGGCATCGGGGCTCGTGGCCTCCCTGCTCATCGTCACCTGGCAGGTGCTCGGGGCCATCGCCCGGCGGAAGGAAGAAAAGATCTATGTTGCCCTGTGGTACACGATCGCCGCCCTCGTCTGGACCGACCTGAACATGGTGTTCGGCAACCTCGTGCTTCCCCATGTCATGCCGGGTGTGAGCAACGCCGCCCTGCACGGTCTCTATATCCACTATGTCGTGGGGCTCTGGATCACGCCGGGCGGCCTCGCGATCATCTATTTCTTCCTGCCGGCGGCGGCGAAGGCCCCGCTCTACAGCCATAAGCTCTCCCTCATCGGGTTCTGGTCGCTGGCGTTTTTCTACCCCTTCGTGGGCATCCACCATTATCTCCTGAGCCCCATACCTGCCTGGACGCAGACCATCGCCATCGTCGCGAGCATGATGCTGATCATCCCGGTCTGGACCGTGGTTGCGAACTTCTTCGGCACGCTCAAGGGCGGGAAGTGGGGGGCCTTCCAGACCGACTTCACCGTGAAGCTGCTCATCTTCGGGGCGGCCATGTATTTCATCGGCAGCACCCAGGGATCGGTGGAGGCGCTGCGGGGGCTCCAGGTGCCGACCCATTTCACCGATTTCGTGATCGCCCATTCCCATGCCACCGTGTTCGGCGGCTATGTCATCTTCGTGCTCGCGGCATGCTACTACGTCTGGCCGCGGATCGCCGGCGGCGGATTCGACGCCCGTCTGGCCCAGTGGAGCAGCTGGATGATCATGGCGGGCATCAGCTCCATGATCGGGATCCTGATCATCCAGGGCCTGGTCCAGGGGACCGCGCTCGCAGCCGGGGCCGAGTTCGTTGACACCGTCGTTGCCATGAAACCCTACTGGTTCATCAGGACGATCACGGGCATCACCATGGATATCGGCATCGCGCTCGTGGGCATCAATCTCTATCTCTCGGGCAGGAAAGCCGCAGCGGCACGGGGGGCGCGATGAAACGGGCGAAAACCATAGCGCTCGTCGCGGGCTTCGGCTTCTTCTTCCTTGCCCTGCTCGTGCAGGGCATCCTGCCGTACCTCCTGAAGCCGGCGGCTGGCATCTCCTCCCGCGAGGTCACCCGGACAGTCAGGACCCCGCTGGGCGACCTTGCCGAGGTGAAGGCCGAGGCAGCGCCTGTCACGGACGGAGGCGAGAAGCGCGGCAGGGCGATCTATCTGCGCGAAGGGTGCTGGTACTGCCATTCCCAGTACACGAGGCCAGCCGCCGGCGAGGAACGCCGCTGGGGCCCGGTCTCGGAAGCTGGAGAGTACGCCCATGACCTTCCGCACCTCTTCGGCACGCGCCGGATCGGTCCGGACCTGCTGCGCGTCGGCGGCAAGTACGGCGACGACTGGCACACGGCCCACTTCTTCGATCCCCGGGCAGTTGTCCCGGACTCGGTCATGCCGCGCTTCACCTGGTTCTTCCGCACCGAGGGCGGCAGGCAGGTGCTGAACGACGAGGGCAGGGCCGTGACGGCGTACGTGCAGAGCCTGGGGATGCAGAAGGGAAAGTGGCGCGACGCCTTCCCCTACCAGAACGTGCGGAGCGGCTCGGCCTCTCCCGAGGCGGCGAAGTCCGCGGAGCGGGGCAAACAGGTCTACAGCCGCCGGTGCGCCGGATGCCATGGCGAGAAGGGCGACGGAAAAGGCACCTCGCCCAAGGACGTTCTGTTCACCATCGCCCAGCCGCGCGATTTCACGTCGGGCGTGTTCAAGTTCAGACTGACACCGACAGGGTCGGTCCCGCTTGATTCCGACCTGTACCGCACCATCACCGCCGGCATCCGGGGAACGGCCATGCCGCCGTGGTTCAACCTTTCCGAGGACGACCGGTGGGACGTTATTCACTACATCAAGACGTTCTCGCCCGACTTCAGTGAGTACCCGCCAGAGGCGCCGATCGTGGTCCCCCAGCCGCCGAAACCGTCGCCGGAACTGGTGGCGCGCGGCAGGCGGGTCTTCGACGAAATGAAGTGCTGGGAGTGCCATGGACGCGAGGGCAGGGGCGACGGGCCCAAGTCGGATACGCTCGAGGACGATTTCGGGAACCGCATCCCGCCGGCGAACTTCACGCGCGGCATCTTCAAGAGCGGCCCAAGGGCCGAGGACATCTTTCGGACCTTCATGACCGGGCTGAGCGGGACGCCCATGCCGTCCTTTGCTGATTCATTCGCGTCGCCCGATGACGGATGGGCGCTCACCTACTATGTCCTCAGTCTTTCCGCGGACGGAGGCGATCAGCCATGATCGAATTGAGCATTCTCTACGCATTTCTCATCGCCCTCTGCATGGGGCTGGGCGCCCTTGCCGTGTTCATCTGGTCGGTCCTGGAGGGGCAGACCGACGATATCGAGGACGTGAAGCACCGGTTCCTCGATCGGGAGCTTGACGATGCGCAGAGATGATGAGGAAAAAGAGACCTTTCCCGGTGGTGTAGAGTCCTATGAAGGCCACGTGCCGGTGTGGCTCATGGCGGTCTACGCGCTGCTGCTGCTCTGGGGAGGCTGGTACCTTGCGGCCTTCTGGGGAGGCTTCCCGGCAGGACCGTAGAGCGAAACAGCCCTACGAACGCTATTCTCAGAAAGGAGAAATGAAGCTTATGACGAAAAACAAGCAATGGACCGCAATTGTGCTGTTCGCGGCGCTGGTGATCGTCCTGGCGGCGCCGACCGCCTGGTCCTACGAGGAGGTGAAGGTCGAAGGCGGCGGCGCGATCGCCGGTAAGATCATCTACAAGGGCGATGTGCCGATGCGCAAGATCATCCCAACGAAGGACCAGGAGGTATGCGGCGGCATCCGGGACGTGCCGCTGGTGAAAGCCGGGCTTGGAGGCGGCGTGGCGGAGGCAATCGTCTACCTGAAGGACATGGCGAAGGGAAAAAAATGGGACAAGCCGAAAAAGAGCCCGGTACTGGACAACCGGAAATGTAACTTTACCCCCCACGTACAGGTGATCCCGGCAGGGATGAACGTGTCGATCCACAACTCCGACCCGGTCCTGCATAACACCCACGGGTTCCTGATCAAGGCTACGGTGTTCAACGTTGCCATGCCGAAGCAGGGCATGCAGGTGGAGAAACTCCTGCGGAAGCCCGGCATCGTCCGCGTCGAATGCGACGCCCACGGGTGGATGCTTGCCTGGATCTATGTGGCGGACAACCCCTATTACGCCGTCACGGGCAAGGATGGCTCCTTCGCGATCCGCGACGTTCCGCCGGGCCAGTACACGATGGTCGTCTGGCAGGAGCACACGGGCGCCACGGAAGTGCCGGTCACGGTCAAGGCGAAGGAAACGGCAAGTGTTCCCGTGGAGATCAAATAACAATCAGCTGACAGCAGCATGCCGAAATACCCACAAGGAGGTTGAACACATGAAAGAACAGGAATGGAAGAAAGAGGAAGGCGGGACGCAGGGCCGTCACGACGAAAAGAGCGGCATGCGGAATGAGATAACACGCCGCACCTTTCTGCGGAGCTCGCTCATCGCGGGCGCGGCCGCAGGCGCGGCTGTGAACGGGCTGCTCCCGTTCATCCAGACGATCGAGGTCGCCTTCGGGGCGGATTCGTTCAGCTTCGCCTGGATCTCCGACAGCCATCTCTATCCGAAGACGCTCAACACGCGCTTTGTCGAGAAAACCGAGCGGGCCATCAATGAGGTGAAGGCGATGAAGCCGGCGCCGGACTTTCTGATCTATGGCGGCGACCTTGCCCAGCTCGGCGATCCAGTGGAACTCGACCTTGGCGCGGAGCTGCTGAAGTCGATAACGGTCAAGAAATACTACATCCCGGGCGAACACGACTGGTACCTGGACATGGGCGACAAATGGATGAAGCTGTTCGGAAAACCGAACTGGACCTTCGACCATAAAGGCGTCCGGATCATCGGGCTCGACACCATAAGCCGCGGACCGGACTACTGGTCGGCAAAGAAGATGTCGCAGCAGGAGCGTATGGGGCACATGGCGACCCTGGATGGCTCGGTGGCTGGGCCCTGGGCGGGCGTCGGCAGGGACCAGCTTGACTGGATGAGCAAGACGCTGTCCGACTGGCCCAAGGACAAGCCCGTGATCGTGTTCAGTCACAACCCGCTCTACGAGTACTACCCGCCGTGGAACTTCTGGGTGAGGGACTGGCGGGAGGTGCAGGCGATTCTCAAACCGTACTCCAAAGTCACGAACGTCCACGGCCATACCCACCAGGTGCTTTATAACGAGATCGGCAGCATGAGGTCCATCGGCATGCTCGCTACGTCCTGGAACTGGCCGTACCCGCCTGAGGGCGTGCCGGTATTGACAACGCCGATGGTCCGCGTCGATCCCGGAGACCACTTTGACGGCGTCGGTTGGTCTAAACTGGCCATGACAGCGGCCGACAAGGTGAACAATGAGTACATGATGTGGAGGAAAGATGTTTTTGCCCAGACCCAGGTCGATTCGGGGACCGGAGACAATACCAATCAGATATTGAGTCCCCGTTTCGCCGACCGTCCCTGAGGCTCTGCACAGGTCAGATGACGAACTCTCTACGTGAGGAGGAATCTATCATGAAAAGAACACTGCTCTATCTCGCGGTGCCGGCCCTTTGTCTGGCACTGTTCATACTCTTGAGCGCCACACCCGGGATGGCGCACAAGGCAAAACATGCACCCGAGCAGCTCAAGGCCTTTGACGATGTGTTCATGGAACAGGTGCGAATCGGCGATCTGCTCTTCCATGGAGACGCAGCCACGGAAAAGAAGATGAAGACCAAGCTTTCCCGGACCGGCATGGCATGCGCCATGTGCCACCCCTTCGCGGTCGACAACCATCCCCATGAGTTCCCCAAGTTCCAGGAGCAGATCAACAAGTTCTCCACGCTTCGGGACATGATCAATTGGTGCATCGAGAAGCCGAACGAGGGTGAAAAGCTCGATCCCGATTCGGACGCCATGAAGGCGCTTGAGGCTTACATCTACTGGTCCAACCGGGGCAGCAAGCTCGACCCGGGAAGACATTGATTTAGAAAAGTGCGGGGTGCGGAGTGTGAAGTGCGGAATAAAATGATGATACCAGGCCGGAATGCGAAGAGGGGAGTTCTCATGAACCGCATTCTGGCCCTTCTTATTGCATGCTGCCTTTCCGGTGGAGGCGTTGCTGCGTTGGCACAGGATAAGAGAGAGCCGCTCCCCTGCGACTACAAACAGATGGGCCTCGACGCCGTAAAGTTCTACATTTATCTGACCCAGGATACTCCCTATCGATCATGGTCCCTCTGGCCGGGTAGGAGCGAGTTCTCGCCAGGCAAGGCGCCGCACGGCAGATACGTGACGACCTATGTGAATCCCGCTGCCCTGCGTTCTCTTGAGAACGGGGAAGGAATGGCCTTTGGCTCCCTTCTCGTAACTGAAAACTTCGATGCCGACAAAAAACCGACTGGTCTTATGGTGAAGCTGAAGATCAAGGGATACGATCCTCCGGAAGGGGACTGGTACTGGTTTCATTACGACCATCATGGCGCCGCGCTCGCTTCGGGGCGTGTGGACAGCTGCATAATCTGTCATCGCTCAAAGGCCGGAAAAGAAGATCTCACGATAAAGCCGGTCAATAGATGACCGCATCATGAACGTCGAGTGTCAAATTTCCCGCTGGGGATTCTTTGAAGGAGCCCCGTTCACCGTTCCCTCCGGCACCTAAGTGTTCTCCTGGTCCTCCTGTTCCGTGAACTCGCCAAGATAAGCCTCATCATTTTCATCGATCTCATATACGAGCTCTTCCTCATCACTGACTAATTGCTCGGGGTCCTCTCCCCGATCAAGCAATTCGCGATGGACCAACGGCCGGACGCCGGGAGGCAGGTGCGGGTCCCGGTAGAGTTCCCTCAAATCCCCGATCTTGAGATCGGTAAGGAATAGAGTGCTTCGGGCAAGGGGGGTGTGTTCGTTGCGAATAAGGGCGAACTTGATGTGATAGCGGCAGGTCCAATTCCTGTTCTCCGCAATGGTCCGGATGGTCCCGGGTGTGGTTGTCTTGTGGCTGATCACCTTGTAGAGATGGGCTTCCACGAGATGAGGATTTTCGAGACAGAGTTTGATCACGTCGGGATAGCCGTCCTTGATCAGCGAGATCAGGATCTCACCTGCGGCAACCTTGGCAAGGGTCTTTTTTACGCCGAGGGCCAGGGTGGGGATCTTCTCAATGACGATCGCCTCCAGTTTTTTTCGATAAATGACGGGGAGCAGGTGGTTGCGCGCAAGATCGGTCAGATCGAAGAGACGAAGGAACCGGGCGATGGAAAGGGCGGCGAACAGGGGCGTTTTCGGGTTCTTCGCCAGGGCAAGCCGCACCGGATAGCTCTCGGTCCAGCGCGGGTCCTTAACGATTGTGTTCAGAACCTCCGGGGAAAGGTTCTTCCGGTTCGCGATGATCAATATGTGCTCTTCCGTGAGGTTCCGGTTCTCGAACAACGCCCGTATCACCTTGGAGGACGGATCGTGGACAAAGAGCTTGAGCTCTTCGTCTGATGCGCGCACAGCCTGCGCTGCCCTTGATTCCTCGGTATCGATCATGTCCTATTATAGCGTGATTGAACCCTATTGACAATTACGGCCTTTTTCGGTATTTTTATGCATTCATTGCTCGTTTTTTTGGTATGGTTTCCCCGGCACAATCGGACAGGGGCTGCATCGAACCTGTCAGGTGTTCATGGAAAGCGCGATTACCATGGAACGGACACTTCTCCTGAATTCTACGTTCGAACCGCTCAAGATCATTTCATGGCAGCGGGCCATCACTCTGCTCACTCAAGGGAAAGTGGAGGTCATCGACTTCTACGACCGGGAAGTGCGGGGAGTTTCCGTCACGTTCCGGCTTCCTTCCATCCTTCGTCTCCTTAAGCTCGTGAAGATCCGGCGCGCAAGCCGCGAGGTCCGGTTCTCTCGTGCCAATATCTATCAGCGCGACAAACACACCTGCCAGTATTGCGGAAACCGGTACTCCACCGAAGAGCTCACCTTTGACCATGTGGTTCCCCAGGTGCAGGGAGGCGGGGCCACGTGGGAGAATATCGTGACGGCCTGTCTTACCTGCAACAACAAAAAAGGCGGCAGGACCCCCCGGGAGGCCAGGATGCGGTTGATCCGGCAACCGGTCAGACCGAAATGGACGCCTGTTGTCACGTTCCGTCTGGGGGTCAGGAATGCTCCCATGAGCTGGCGTGACTATCTATATTGGAACGTTGAACTCGACAAAGGCGGTTAATGATCACCAGCGCTGGAGCCAGGCCTTACTGTCGCATCCTGTCCCGTCGTTCCCTGAGATTTCCTCGCACATAACAGTGCTTTCCGTGATCAGGAATCCATTTTTTCTCTTGTCAATCAGGGTACTACATGGTATAGTCTGTTTCGCAAAAAGGTCAGTTTATCTGCTACCTGGAGGAATAAGGCACATGAAACGCATTGTCACGGTCGCAGTGCTTGTTCTTCTGATGTTCTCTGCGCGCAATGCAGTGGCGGACAGCTTCAAGACGTTGAACCAGAACGAGTTCATGACAGCGGAGAGCATCGATGCGGGCATGACCCAGGCTGGAATTCATTTTACTCTCGGCGAAAACTATCGGAGCTACTATCCTGCATTTCGCTTCGGTCTGGGAGCGTTGGCGGAGATCGGCGTCAAGGCAGGTGCGTCTACGATAGACGTCGGTTCCGAGGACAAAGCGGCTATTTTGCTCGGCGCAGACATTAAGTACCAGCTTATCAAGCAGACCGAGGATGTACCGGTGGACATGGCGATCGATCTCGGTTTCGATACCCATCTTCTCAGCGGAAAGAATGTCAGCGAGGTGTCCTTCTCGACCATCTTCAGCAGGTCGTTCCCTCTTACCGAGCGGGGATACAAGGTTACGCCCTATGGCGGAATTGAGCTTTCAGTTCTCAACGGTTCCTATCTGTCCGATCGAGAAACGGACTATTATGTATTTGCGGGCGTCGAATGGAAGCTGTCTCAGAAGGCCATGCTCTATGGAGAGTTGAAGGCCGGTGATAATACGCTGGGCGGCATCGGCATCCGTTTTGAGTATTAAGTTCGGTCGCGGAACACACAAGGCCTGAGCCGACTTCCGGACGATCATCGGGATCGTGCCGAGCAGGGCGAATATATTTTTGACAGGAACCTATGGTATTATCACTCTCCGGCAATCTGCTCGAGACATCATTTTACGACGTCATTGCCGTTCTGCGCCAGCAGAAGGCGACCGGGACCCTGACCTGCGGGACTGGCGCCGACGAGAAATCATTATATGTGAAGAGCGGTCATATCATCTTCGCCACCTCGAAGAACGAGCGGGACCGGCTCGGCGAGATCATGGTGAAGGACGGCAAGATCACCAGGAGCCAGCTCGATCGGGCGCTGAAACTTCACCAAAACAGCGCGGGCCTCAAGAAGATCGGCGCAATATTCGTGGAAAACGGCTTTGTTTCGCCGAAAGACCTTTTCAACGGGCTGAAAATGCAAGTGCGCGGTATCATCCACAGTCTGTTCCTTCTGACCGAGGGGCCCTACAAATTCGAAGAGGTCTTGCCCGCCGATGTCATCCCGCTCCAGATCAACATAGAAGAGCTGTTGAGGGAAGTCATCGAAAAGATGAAACAGGGGATGCAGTAACCGTAGATGGCCACTACCATCAGGTCCACCATGATGAAGAAGGCGCTGGAGCAAACTTCTTTTCCCGCACTGGCTGAACGGGTCAACGCCTTGTACAATGAGGAAGAGGACGCGTTGCTCCTCGCGATGCTCGGTCAGGAATACGTCATCAAGCACACCGGAATAAGCCTGCGGGGCCAGAAGGCACCCGATACCCACGAAGCGGTCCTCCGCGATTATCTTTCCTCTTCGGGAACATCCTTGTGCACTTCGCCGTGGCGAGCAATCGGTGATTTTACGAAACAACCGGCGGCGGAGTTCAGAAAACTGGCCGAATTTCCACTTGCGCAGTATGTTGATGAGTTCTTAACGCGTGCAGGCACGCTATTGCCGCTCTTCGATGCCGTCCAAACGCCGAGCCTGATCGGAAGCGACATGGCGATCACCGTGCGTGCGCTTCCCAAGGTTTACCTTCACGTGGAGCTGTCTCAGGAAAGCCAGGAATTTCCCGCGGAGGTGTGGGTCCTTTTTTCTAACAATGCTGGTGACTTCCTGAAAGGCGAGAATTTGCAGCTCCTTGCCGAGCTATTCAAAGACCGGCTCCTGAGCCTGCTCAGGATCTACTAGCTCCCCATGAGACCATCTGCCGCGCACAACGCCCCCCTGACCCCGAAAGAACGGATCATCATCGCTCTGGACCTCGATAGCGACCGTGAGGCCCTTGGCCTTGTGGATGAGTTGACCGGCGAGGTCGGTATGTTCAAGGTCGGACATCAGCTATTCACAGCCTATGGCCCCGACATCGTGCGCAGGATCAGGGACAAGGGCGGGCGTGTGTTCCTGGACCTGAAATACCATGATATTCCAAATACCGTTGCCAAGGCCTCCGCGGAAGCGGTAAAGCTCGGCGTCAGTATTTTCAATGTTCATGCCCTCGGTGGTCTCGATATGATGAAAGCCGCGGTATCTGCCGCGAAGGAGGAGGCGGACCGGCAGGGCTCGCCTCTGCCGTTTGTCCTTGCGGTCACCATTCTGACGAGCATGGATGATACGGCACTCCGGCGCGACCTCAAGATCAACCGCTCCCTGCGGAGGGAGGTTTCCCATCTGGCGGAACTTGCACGGCGGGCTGGCATGAGCGGCGTTGTCGCGTCGCCGCAGGAGATCACGATGCTCCGCAAGGCCATCCGAGGGCGGTTCGTGGTCCTTACCCCCGGCGTACGGCCGTCGTGGGCAGGCAAGGATGATCAGAAGAGGATCATGAGTCCTGGCGAGGCCGTTGCAGCAGGTGCGGATTACCTCGTTGTGGGAAGGCCGGTGCTCAGGTCGCCGGACCGGAGAGCGGCCGTTCACAAGATCATTTACGAAATAGAACAGGGACCGGCGTAAAGTAAGCCCCTGCGGGGGCGATCATTCCATAGGCAGGGAGACTCATGACGACACAGGAAGAAGTTCTGGATATCTACCGAAGGACCGGAGCGCTGCTTTCCGGCCATTTTCTCCTTTCGTCGGGGCTCCACAGCGACCGATATTTGCAAAGCGCCCTGGTGCTGCAGTATCCGGATATTGCGACGAAGCTTTGCGCGGCGCTGGCTGACAACTTTAAAGACCAGAAGGTCGAGGTCGTGATCGCCCCGGCGCTTGGCGGCGTCTTCGTCTCCCACGAGACAGCCCGCGCTCTGGGCGTGCGCTCACTGTTCGCGGAACGAGTGAATGGGGAACTTACCCTCAGACGCGGTTTTGTGATCAATCCGGGCGAACGAGTACTTGTCGTGGAGGACGTCATTACAACCGGAAAGTCCACCCGCGAGACCATCGATGTTGTGAAGAAGGCAGGCGGATCGGTCATCGCGGCCGCATCACTGGTGGACCGCTCGGGCGGGAAGGCCGATTTAGGCGTGCCTTATAGGTCATTGGTGACGCTGGATGTCCCTACCTATGCTGCCGAAAACTGCCCTTTGTGCCGTGCAGGAAGCGCACCTGTGAAGCCGGGTAGCAGAGGATTGAAGTAAAGAGGAGGAACATCCTATCGGACGAGAGTGATGAGAATTAGCGAGATCGACATGGTGCCACTAGCAGCAAAAAGATGATTCCCTGGCGCCGCCGATCAATCAGCACGACAGCAGCGACAGGCCCCCGCTATTATCTTCCTGCAGTCCATATTTTCGTTTCAAGCGAACATCATCGGCTTTTCCTGAAAACCACTAAACCACTCTATTCAGCAAAATACGGGTAACTATATCTGACGATAGGGACAGATCAGGATCCCGAGAATGACCTCGATGTGCCTCTGAGGGACACATTTCTGGAGGCGGGCTCCAACATACATGCCTCCGACCCGCCGAGGCCGAACAGGAATCCCAGTGCCCAGTGGTGTGATGTGGATATCCCGCCGGATGCAGAAGACCAATGTAAGATGATAGAGTAACGAGAAGCGCGGCGCCTGTAACAGTATCGACCGGTAGAGGGAACATCGTAACACGGAACGGAGCGAGGATTGCGCCTCCTCCGATGCCGTAGGTGCCACCGATGATCCCAACGACACAGGAGGGCAGGAACATTGCCGGAGCGCTTAACCGGAACCGCTCTCCCCAGAACTCATTTGCGAAGCAGGGGCTGCGAACCTTCTGTCCAAAGCACCTGAGACCCCTCCCGAGGACGTGAAGGCAGAAATGATCAAGGCAATGTGAAACGTGATCTAAACCTGGTTGTTGCCCGGAGAAGGGAAAAAATGCGTCGACAATATCCATTTTGCCATGAAGTTAACAAATCGATTGACACCATTCAAGATATTTATTTCGGACAATAAAGGTCCTTTATAAAACAACGTTTCGCATCGGGTCCTCTTTGCGGTTTTCGGCCGCTTATTTCTGAAGTGCATATTTTGTGCGAGGCCTCGATGAAATAATAGTTTGACCTGATTGGTGGTTTTGATATAATTGAATCAAACAGAAAGGCACCTTATGAGCAAGGCAACAGTATCAGAAGAAAAAAACAGCAATGTCTATCCGGAAGGGATTCCCGAAGGCTTGATGGATGAGATAGCCGACGATCTCCTTGAGGACGAGGAGGTCGAGGAACCGGCTGCTGCTGAAGTGCAGGAAGCGGCGGAGGAGGTTGGCGGCGCCGATCTTGTAGACACTTATCTCAAGTCGGTGGGAAGACATCCGATGCTTAAGATCGAGGAGGAGCAGGAGTATGTCCGCACGCTTGAGGGGGGAAAGGCTGCGCTCAAAGAAATCGCGCTTAGTTCTCCTCTCGCCATACCCCGCATCCTTACGCTGGGGCAGAACATCAAGGATGGGCTGGTCAAGGCTCCGGATGTCCTCCGGTTCCCGGGGGAGTGGCATGAACGGTTCGAAGCCGAGTTCATGCGTCTTTACAGCCGACTCAAGCGGCAACTTGCTCGCGGCGACATGGAACGGGTCAACACTACCATCCGCGAAATGAGCCTCTCCTTCCGTGAAGTTGAGAAGATCATCAAGCGTATCCTGTTCCTGGGGAAGCAGTATGAGCGCGGCAGTACAGCGGAAGCCGTGAAGCTCGGTTTTGACCAGGCGGTCCTGAAGGAACTGGTCATCCGCATCGAAAGTGAGGAGGAGAAGGTAAAGATCGCCAAAGATGAACTGATCAAGGCGAACCTCAGGCTGGTCGTGTCCATTGCAAAGAAGTATGTCAACCGGGGCCTGACGCTCCTGGACCTCATTCAGGAGGGGAACATCGGCCTGATGAAGGCGGCCGACCGGTATGAGTCCGGGAAGGGGACCAAGTTCAGCACCTATTCCACCTGGTGGATCAGGCAGCGGATCACCCGTGCGATACTCGACCAGGCGCGGACCATCCGGCTGCCGGTACACCTCATCGAGGAAAGCACCCGTATCAGCCGGATCTATGCAAAGTTCATGAGAGAGAAAGGCCGCGAGCCGTCGGCGGAAGAGGTCTCAAAACTGATGGGACTTTCCGTGGTTCGCGTGAATGAGATCCTTCGGGCCATTCAGGAACCGGTCTCGCTTGAGACGCCGATCCTGTCGGAAGAGAAGGAGCTCAAAGACGTCATTATCGACGAAAAAGCCGCGTCGCCGTTCAAAACCCTGGAGAACAGCGAGGCCTCCCAGCGAATAGAACAGGTCCTGTCGTCGCTGACGGAACGGGAAGAGAAGATCATTCGCATGCGGTTCGGGATAGGAGTGAACAGTGAGCATACCCTGGAGGAGGTTGGCAAGTATTTCAACCTGACCCGAGAGCGGATCCGTCAGATCGAGATCAAGGCGCTCAAGAAACTTCGTCATCCAGCCAGGAGCAAGCAGCTGAAGGAATATGTGTAGCGGCAATGAAAAGGACAAAAAAAGGGGATGGAGCATGTTCTCCATCCCCTTTTTTGTGCCACAAGAACACATCAAGTGTTAGCGTTAGCGATGAACTCCAGGTCGGCAATGATGGCCGACGCTTCTTCGAGCTCATGGCCGTCATGCTCGGGATCGCAGATGTAGGCGGCAAGGATGGCGCGTGACTTGTCGACAAGGAACCATACCCTCCAGTGAGTGGGTTCCTTGGAGTTCTTGTCTGTATAATCAATGACTGCCCTGCCGATGTTGCCGCTATTTTCGACCTTGATGGCTTCCCGGGGGAAGGGAATATCCCGTTCCTCCAACGTATCTTCAAGGTACATCTTCGCTGCTTCTGATGGCGAGGTCTTGGTCTCGTCACGCTCAATGAACGATATCTGGATCATCCCCGGCCAGTTATCCTTCTCCAAAAGCACAAAGCCCATTTCTTCTCGTTCATGCCAGCCGTCAGGAAGAAAGAGGTTGATCCATCGCTCGTATGTTACTTTTTTCCCCATAGTTGAGTAATACTATCGGAAGGTCAGCAGACAGTCAAATGAGTTTCGCAAATAGGTAGGAAAAAACTCTTTATATGTCGCCACGTTCCCTGAGGCGTCGGAATATGGCATCTGCGTTGATTAGAGGATCTTCGCGGCAATCGACAATTACATCCGGTTGGAGGGGCGGTTCGAAGGGCACCTGAACGCCGGGAACGCTTGAGGTCCTTCCCTCATCCGCCGCAGCATAGATGCCCTTAGGATCCCGCTTTCGGCATATCTCGAGGGGGCACTCGACGAGGACCTCAAGAAATGAAGCGATCCGGGCCCGCGCATGGTTACGGTAATCCCGACGGTTCGCAGTAGCATCGAAGATGACCGGTATCCCCTCCCGGCAGAGCATTTCTCCGATCCGGGCCATCTGTAAGTAGAACCGGTCGCGTTCCTCAGGACCGTAAGAGGGCTCCGGTGTCAGGATCGATCTCAAAGCATCGGATTCCAGTATTGCAGGCACAACTCCCTCGTCCTTCAATTTCCCGACCAGCTCCCGGGTTATGCTGCTCTTCCCTGAAGCCGGGAGCCCTGTTATCCAGATGGCGAAACCCTGCCTCTCCTTCATTTCAGGTACCTGTTGACCGCTGATACATCGAACCGATCATCGGCCAGGACATTCACGATAAAATTGAAGATGGTCCTGCGAACGGACACGGGCAGGCGAGGATACCAGAGGGGACTGGCGATCACGAGACCGCGCCAGGCAAAGAAGGGGGCCGCAACGTCCAGGAGTTCTGCATCGTTCGTGCCTTCCAGATAATTATTCCAGAAATCCATAAATATCCGTTCAAAGGGACCCTCAAGCCTTCCCGATCGAAGCAGGGACGCGAACAGGTAGTTGATGGTCATGGAGGTCACATCGTCGGCAGGCTCTCCCCATTCACCGCGCGACCTATCGAGGAGCGTAAAATCGCATCCTTCCCGGAACAAGATGTTCCAGGGATGAAAATCTCCATGGACCTGGCACAGACGATGAACGCGGTCCTTGATCTTCCACCGCCAGGCGAGGCAGGACGATTCTATCTTTTTCAATAGACCCTGGTCAATGAACTCATATCGGTCGGGATAATTGTCGATCAGGCCCATGATGCACTCGCCATGTCCCAGCAGGTCACGGATGCGCCGTGTATACAGTCCGGCGACCGTATGCTTACCGGCGTGGATATCCACGAGGTAATTGGACAGGGCCTTGGCGCGTCCGAGGTCGGTTTCGCTGGCGCTGCCGCTTTCCCGCATGCGGTCAAGGTCCTTGAAATAGCCATGCCCCTGCACGAATTCCGTGAGCAGAAAGAACTCTTCCGCATCGCCCGTGGATACGATCGCCCCGGAGTTCAGGAAGGCCCCGCTGTCGAGAGAGCGCACATGGCGCGGCAGCCTGTTGAATGCGGAATGTTCCCAAAGGACAGCTGCTGCGCGGTCTGAGAAATGGTCGTGGCCGAAGGGGGAGGGGGACATCGTTTCGAGGACAGCCTGGTTACGCTTACCGCCGGACTCATATTCGATGAATAGCGGCGTGCCGTAGCCGAAGGCCTTGAGATCGCCGGCAAGCTCCTGTTTGTCATGTCCACCCATGGACAGGATGTGCACCGGTTTTCGCAGAAGCCGCTCAAGATACTCTCTGACAGCCTCGGTTGATACCGTCGGCATAGATACCTCGACGTCAAGGAATAGTGATCATATCCTGCAGTTCTATTATGGCACAGATCGGCGCAAGACGGGGAAGGAACGAACGTTTTTGCAAGGGAGGGGGACTTACTGTTCCGCGCCGATCTTTTTCAGGCCCATTGAATGGATCGGCAGCGGATCACCGGGATCAAATATTTCGCTGCCGAAGGCGATGCGGCGAACCTGGCCCGGGACCTGCTTGCTGTAGGTGATGATCAGCCTGCCGATGGCCTGTTTTATTTCCGCGTCCGGCGTTCCGGAAAGGATGGCCACCGGTCCCGGGAATCCATGGGGCATGAAGAGGTGGTATCCATGGGGCGCCAGCGACATCAGGACATGGTTCTCACGGTTGTTGCGGCCAAGTACGATCCTGACGCCGTTATCGAACTTAAAATGACGGCCGACGGTCAGGAGCTGGATGTCGCGGGACGTGATCGTTCGCTGGTCCCGGAAACTGTCACGGAGCTTTTCGGCGAAGTTCTTGTCCGTGAGCAGACAGCCGCCGGCCGGGGTGGAAAAACCCTGGATCCTGTATCGCTCGGCGAGCTGCAGCTGGACCATGCGGCTGCGTCCGCTGATGCCAAGGAGCTTTTCTCGGTCGATGAGACCGTCCTGCTCGGCACGGGTCGGAGGGAGAAGCGTCGCTGAAAGCGGTCTGAGGATAAGGCCCTTCAGTCCCGAGTCCCGTTCGATGACATGGAGCGCGTCGCGGCGCTGGGACATGGGCCGCTGGCCCAGGACCTCGCCGGTTATCAGGAAAGGTGCACCCAACTCGTCCATGACGGACCGTGCCCGCGACAGCATGTGGATCTTGCAGTCGATGCAGGGATTGATGTTCTTCCCGTAGCCGTGCTTCGGGTCCCGTATCAGGTCGATGTAATCCTGTCCCAGGTCCGTGATGCGGAGGCCGATCCCGATGGTCCTGGAAACCACTGCGGCCGGAGTGCGATTTTCCTTCCCATAGGACTTAGAGAAGGCTGACGTGAAATACAGCCCGGTCACCTCATAGCCCTGCTCCATAACGATGCGTGCCGCTAGGACACTGTCAAGTCCGCCTGATATAAGTGCGACTGCTTTCCTGCTCAAAAAAACCCCCGATGATCTGTCAAAAGCGGTGAATGAAGGAACGCGCGATGAGAATAACGAAAATAATATTGATGCTATTAAAATCCCTGAAGCGTGCTGCTGAGCGAGTCAATAATACCCCTTGAACGAGACATAAGGCAAGAGTGAATATATGATCAATATCTTATTTATCTTGACAAATCTGGCTGGCTGGTTTAAAAAATAAACAGTTGTTTTAAAAAAGAAGGAGGTGCCAATGAAAAAATATATCAGAAATATTATGATCTTAACGCTACTGTCGCTTCTTTTTACCAACACTGTTCTGGCGCAACACCTTGTCGTTAGCTTAGAACAGGTGCAGAGCCTGATGACAGGGAAGAAGAATGTCATGCTCATCGATGTCCGCATGCCCGAGGAGTATCAGGCTGCCCATATCCCCGGGGCCATCAATATCCCCGCTGACAGAATGAGGGCAGACCGGAACCTGCTGCCCAAAGACAAGTCGACACAACTTATCATATACTGCCGCGGCGTTGGCTGAACGCTCAGCAAGGCCGCCGCGGGATCGGCGACAGAAATGGGTTATACGAATATCACGATCTTCCAGGGCGGAATGCCCGAGTGGAGCGGAAAGGGCCTGCCGGTGCAAAAAGGCAACAAGCCCGGGGCGCTACCCAAATCGCAGCGATCGCAGCAGAGGAGAATTAACGGGCAATGAAGAGAGAAAAGGCAAATTACCTGATCCAGTCAGTATCCCATGGGCTGGACATTCTGGAGTCATTCACGAAGACCGAGGACGAACTGGGCGTGACGGAACTGTCGAAGCGGCTGGGATTGCACAAGAACAATGTATTCCGACTGCTCGCCACGCTCGAACATCGCGGATACATCGAGCAGAACCGGACGACAGAGAATTACCGTCTCGGTCCCAAGACCCTTCAGCTTGGTTCGATATTCATCGAACAGCGGGAGTGCAGGCGGCAGGCGCGGCCTGTTCTGGAGGACCTTACGGCGTGGACCGGTGAGACGGCCGTGGTTGCCGTTTTGCGTGCGAACAAGGTCATCTATATGGACAGCGTTGAATCGAGCCGGACGGTAAGGGCTGTTTCGCGGATCGGCGCGATGCTCCCCGCTCATTGCACCGCCGTGGGCAAGGTCCAGCTTTCCTTTCTGCCCTCTGCAGAGATCGAGCGGCTCTATCCGGACCGTGAACTTGCCCCGAAGACCGCACTCACCCTACAGACCCGCGATGCGCTCGTGAGCGCCCTTGCGGCAATACGGGAAAAGGGATACGCCGTCGAGAACGAGGAGTGTGATCTGGACGTGAAAAGCATCGCGGCACCGGTGAGGGACTTTTCGAAGAACGTTATCGCCGCGGTCGGGATCGTCGCACCGGTGCACCGGCTCAGCGATGAGCTCCTTGAAAAGAACGGTTTCATCGCACAGGTCCAGAAAGCGGCGACGGCGCTTTCCGCTAAGCTGGGGTATTCCACGGGGCAATAAAGGAAAGAGATCCCGCGGGTCCTCAACGGACATCACAAAGACACAACGCAAGGACTTTATTGACACTTCCGTTCGTGCTGTGTTATTATCGCCGCAAATGCAGATTGACCAAAAGTGGGACCTCCTTCGGTCCCTGCTCAGCGAGATGCGATCCGTCATACTTGCGTATTCCGGCGGCGTTGACAGCTCTGTTCTGCTCAGGGCTGCCTCCGAGACGCTGGGACAGAACGTCATCGCGGTCACTTCTGTTTCCGAAACCTACCCGGCAGAGGAACTCCAACTCGCAGAGAGGTTCGCCGCCTCGCTGGGCGTGCGGCATCGCATCCTTCCAACCGAAGAACTCGGCAGGGAAGAGTTCACCAGGAACTCTGAGGACCGTTGTTATTACTGCAAACGGGAACTCTTCGGAAAACTCAGGCAGATGGCATCGGCAGAGGGCATCTCCTGGATACTGGACGGATCGAACACCGATGACCAGCGGGATTTCCGTCCCGGCAGGAAGGCTGCCGGCGAATTTTCCGTCCGCAGCCCTCTTGCGGAAACGGGTCTGTCAAAACAGGAGATCCGAGATCTTGCCCGACGCCTGAACTTGCCCATGTGGGACAAACCGTCCCTTGCCTGCCTTTCTTCCCGAATTCCCTATGGAACCCGGATCACCCCCGCGCTGGTCAGGAACATCAAGGCCGCAGAAGACATCGTACGGGGCCTTGGCATCCGCCAGGTTCGGGTCCGTCATCACGGAGATACGGCACGGATCGAGGTGGATCAGGATGACCTGATCCGGCTCGTATCGGAAGAGGCGAAGCTGAAGATCGTGGACGCCTTCAAGACGTTGGGTTATGCTTATATCTGTGTTGATCTCGAGGGGTACCGGACGGGGAGAATGAACGAGGTATTGCCGAAAGAAAAACGGCGACAGGCGCGCCCTTAAAGAACGTCCAGTATTCAAGTCGTACGCGGCATACGTATTTATCCAGGTAAGGAGCTAATGCATGAAGGTATTGGTCGTCGGCGGGGGAGGCAGGGAGCATGCCCTGGTGTGGAAGGTCTCTCAGAGTCCCCGGGTGAAGAAGATCTATGCAGCGCCCGGGAATGCCGGCATGGCGCAGCTCGCGGAATGTGCGCCGATCAAGGCTGAGGATATCTCCGGTCTCCTGGCCTTCGCGAGAGCGAATGCCGTTGACCTGACCATTGTGGGGCCCGAGGGGGCACTTTCGATGGGTATCGTGGACGAGTTCCAGAAGGCGGGGCTCAGGATCTTCGGCCCTGCCCGGAACGCGGCCGAGATCGAGGCGAACAAGGCCTTTACCAAGGACCTTATGAAGAACTACCATATTCCCTCGGCGGACTATGGAACGTTCACGGAACGGGCGGCGGCAGAAGCCTATGTGCGGAGCAAAGGCGCGCCGATCGTCGTGAAGGCCGCGGGGCTTGCCGCTGGCAAGGGTGTCGTGGTCGCGGAGTCCGTTGATGAGGCGATCAATGCCCTGGATATGATCATGACGAAAAAGATCTTCGGCGCGGCAGGCGATGTCGTGGTCGTCGAGGAATGCCTCAAGGGAGAAGAAGCTTCGTTCATGGCGTTCACCGACGGGAAGACCGTCGTCCCCATGGCGTCGTCGCAGGACCACAAACGGGTGTTCGATGCCGATAAGGGACCGAATACCGGCGGCATGGGCGCCTATTCTCCGGCGCCCGTCGTGACGAAGCAGATCGAAAAGCAGGTGATGGACAAGGTGATGAACCCGACGGTCCGCGCCATGGAGAAGGAAGGCCGGATGTTCAAGGGCATCCTGTACGCCGGATTGATGATCCATAAGGGCGAGGCCAAAGTGCTGGAGTTTAACGCCCGCTTCGGCGATCCCGAGACCCAGCCCATCGTGGCGCGTCTCGACAGCGACCTTGTTGACATCATCGAGGCAATTCTGGACGGCAAACTCGCGACGGTCCCGATCAAATGGAAGGCCGATTCGGCTGTCTGCGTGGTCATGGCATCGGGCGGGTATCCGGGGAATTACGAGAAGGGCTGCGAGATCAGGGGACTTGAGCAGGCAGCGGCGCACAAGAACGTCATGGTCTTCCATTCCGGGACCTCGTTGAAGAACGGGAAGATCGTCACCGACGGCGGCAGGGTGCTCGGCGTCACCGGCCTGGGACCGACCGTGGCGGCGGCCATCGACACCGCTTATGCCGGTGTGCGGGAGATATCCTTTGACGGGGCGCACTTCCGCCGTGACATTGGGGCGCGGGCGCTGGAGACCGGGAGTTGACCGTAAAATCAGACACCTGTGCCCGGATCGCCGGCGTATTGAACACGACGCTTCGAGTAGGAAAAATAAAGGACGCATCAGTGAACGGCCTGCAAGTTTGTCCGCGCAGGAGAGGGCGGGTCCGGAAGGTGGGTTTTGCCGTTGATGCCTGCATCTCCACCTTCGAAAAGGCATCCGCTCTGGACGTTGATCTCCTCATTGTCCACCACGGCATAAAGTGGAGACCGCAAAAGGACAGAGAGCTGGAACACCGGCGAACGGCCTATCTGAAGAAGCGCAATATGGCCCTCTACGCAGCGCATCTGCCGCTGGACCTCCATGCCGAGTACGGCAACAACATGCAAATATGCCGTCTGTTGGATGTGCAGGAACCGCGGAAGTTCGGCAGGTATCATGGGATTAAGATCGGCTACGCAGGGAGGTTCAGCACGGCAACGGATCTCGATGACCTGTCAGCGAAGCTGAAAAAACAGCTGCGGTCTTCGTGCCGTGTTCACCGATTTGGAAAGACCCGCATCCATTCCATCGGCATCGTCTCCGGCGGGGGCGGCAGCATGCTGAGAGAGGCCTTCGAGTCAGGGCTTGACTGTTTTCTCGTCGGGGAGATCGATCTTGCCGTATATAATGCCGCCAAGGAATACGGCATGAACCTTATTGTTGCGGGCCACTATGCCACGGAAACGGTCGGCGTGCGGGCACTGATGCCGCTCGTCAGGGATACGTTCGGCGTAGATACGGTATTTATAGATGATAAAAAGGACCTGTAACAGGGAGGTCCGGGCCTGTACGATCAGGAATAAGTGAACGAAGGGAGATTGTATGGCTAAACCAGTTGTCGGGATATTGATGGGGAGCGATTCGGACCTGCCGGTGATGCAGGAGGCAGGCGCCATGCTCCAGGAGTTCGGCATCGAATACGAGATGACGATCGCGTCGGCGCACCGCACGCCGAAGAAGGTCCTCGAATACAGTTCAAGCGCAGAGAAACGCGGGTTGAAGGTGCTCATCGCCGGGGCAGGGTGGGCGGCGCACCTGGCGGGCGTGGTTGCGTCGCAGACCACGCTGCCGGTGATCGGCGTGCCGATCGATTCTTCGGCGCTCAAGGGGATTGACGCGCTGCTGTCCACGGTCCAGATGCCGGGAGGCGTCCCGGTGGCCACGATGTCTCTCGGGAAGGCGGGCGCGAAGAACGCGGGGATCTTCGCCGCGCAGATCCTTGCAGCCATGGACGTAAAGATCGCCAACCGTCTCAAGGTCTACAAGGTGGAGATGGAGCGCGAGGTCGAGGAAAAGGCCAAGCGGCTCGTGACAATCACATCCATGGCAGCGACTGTCAAGGCATCGTCACCAACCAAGACTTCCACACCGTCAAGGGTCGCCGCACCCCTCAAGGTTGCCGTACCCGCAAGGGACGAGGAGCCGGCAGCAGAGGGCGCCCCGGCAAAGAAAAAATCAAGGCGGAGACGATGGAAAAAGAAACCGAGCGGCGCTGCCCCGGCTCAAGGACCGGCAGCTTGAAGACCGACCTGGCGTGCCTGCCCTGCTTTTACGGGCAGGTTGCGCGAACGCTGAAACACGCAGGGGTGAACGGCGACCGCGGCCGCGAAATACTCCGCAGGGCGGAAAAGGTCATCGAAAAGGCCTCGCTCGACGAGGTCCCGGCGAGGACGACCACGATCATTCACCGGATGCTCCGGGAAGAGACCGGCCTTGATCCGTACAGTAAGGTCAAGGTTGCCTATAACCGCATCGCGCTCGAGATGCTGCCGGCACTCAGGCAGAGATCGGAGCGCGCCGATGACCGTTTGGAATGCGGCGTACGCGCCGCGATCGCAGGGAACGTGATCGACTTCGGCATTTACGAGTCCATAGACCTGGACCGCTCCCTGGAAGAGTCGTTCCACATGCCCCTGACCGGCGGTGTGTATCCGGCCTTTTCAAAGGCGGTCAAGAATGGCCGCAGGATCCTCTACCTCTGCGATAATGCCGGAGAGATCGTGTTCGACCGGTTCCTGATCGAGATCCTGCGGGACATGGGCAAAGAGGTGGCTGCGGTCGTCAAGGGTTCTCCGGTGATCAACGATGCCACGCTTGACGATGCCCGCGCTGCCGGGCTGCACGAGTGTGCCACGGTCATCGATAACGGGAACGACGGCATCGGAACGCTGCTCGAAGCCTGCTCCCCCCTGTTTGGAGAGCATTACCGGAAGGCCGATCTGATCATCAGCAAAGGACAGGCGAACTACGAAACGCTTGTTCAGGAAGGAGACGAACGCATCTTTTTCCTGTTCAAAGTGAAATGCCCGGTCGTAGCGGCATTCATGGGACGTTCGAACGGGGACATCGTGCTTTCGCGGGGGAGCGCAGCGACAACGTGAACCGGTGGTGAATATCGCGGAGATCATCAAACTGGAAAAGGGCCGCTCAGGCAATGCCTTCGCACGCTGTGCTGAAGTGATCAAAGCTGGCGGTGTGATCGCCTATCCGACGGACACGTTCTACGGATTGGGCGCAGACCCCAGGGACCCCGGTGCGGTCAACAAAGTGTTCGCGATAAAAGGCCGGAATACAGACCAGCCGATCCTCCTGCTGTTGCACGACCGCTCTGAGGTAGCCGCATGGACATCCGTCATATCAGCTGCCGCTGAAAGACTGATGGACCGGTTCTGGCCCGGCCCTCTTACACTGGTGTTCACCGCGCGCCCTGGTATCGTATCGGAGTTGACCGGCGGCACGGGAACCATCGGACTGCGCGTTCCGGGCAACGAAATAACGCGGGCGCTGCTTCGTCAGATGGGGCATGCCCTGACCGGAACGAGCGCGAATCGTTCCGGATCCTCCAGTCCCCGGACCGCTGAGGAGGTCGTGCGGGAACTCGGCGCACTGGTCGATTTGGTCCTCGACGGCGGCGTTTCTGCCGCGGATCGGCCATCGACCGTTGTCGATGTAACCGCGGAGCCGCCCCGGATCATACGGACGGGTGCTGTCAACGTTTCCGCCGAACTTGCCTGATAGTGAACATTGATACTCCCTACAGCAAGCGACAGGGAATCTTCGATCCTCAAGATAATTAATCCTGATCGCATGCTGACCTCGCAACAAGATACGGGGAATGCGCTCGCTCCTGGATTCACGATCACTGATCGACGATCAATTGAAATAAAGGAAGGTCTATGAAAAAGATATTCGTACTGGACACCAACGTGCTGCTTCACGACCCGAGGGCGATCTTCTCTTTCGAGGACAACGACGTGGTGGTTCCCATCGTCGTGATCGAGGAACTCGACAAGTTCAAGAAGGGCATCGACGAAATGGGCAGGAACGCCCGCCAGGTATCGAGGATCCTCGATGAATACCGTCAAAAGGGCAAGCTCTCCCAGGGGGTGAAGCTTGAGGGCGGGGGATGCCTGCGGGTGGAGCTGAACCACCAATCGCCTGAGCGCCTCCCGAGCGAGCTCATTGCGACGAAGGCCGACAACCGCATTCTCGCGACAGCGTTGAACCTGAAGCATGACAACCTGCCGGTCATCCTGGTGACCAAGGACACGAACCTTCGCATCAAGGCAGACGCGCTCGGCATGAAGGCCGAGGACTACGAATCCGACACGATCACACTCGATGAGCTCTATTCCGGTGAAGTGGAGATCTCCGTTGACCCGGGGGCCATCGAGGAGTTCTATACGCGGGGTGAACTGCCGGCCGCCGATCCCAAACCCCACCCGAACGAGTTCGCCCTCATCAAGAACAGCGCCAATCCGTCCCAGACCGCGCTTGCCCGGTTCAATCATCATAAGAACGCGTTCGTACCGATCGCCAACACGAAGCACGGCATCTGGGGGATCTCGGCCCGGAACAAGCAGCAGCAATACGCGCTCGATCTGCTCCTGAACGACGATATTCGTCTCGTGACGCTCGTGGGACGGGCCGGAACCGGAAAGACGCTCATCGCCCTGGCGGCGGGCCTGGAAAAGACCATCGAGAACCGGGCATTCCAGCGCCTCGTCGTCTCCCGCCCCGTGTTCCCTCTGGGCAAGGACATCGGGTTCCTGCCCGGCGACATCGAAGAGAAGCTCAGGCCCTGGATGCAGCCTATCCGCGACAATCTTGATTTCCTCATGGGCGCTTCCGCATCGGCGGTTGCGGGACGGGCGAAAGGCAAGAAGGACCTTCAAAGCCTTTTCGACCTGGGCATGATCGAAGTGGAGCCGCTCACCTACATCCGCGGAAGGAGCATGCCGAACCAGTACCTCATTGTCGATGAGGCGCAGAACCTGACGCCTCACGAGATCAAGACCATTATCACACGCGCAGGCGAGGGAACCAAGGTCGTGTTGACAGGTGACCCGTATCAGATCGATAATCCCTACATCGACTCGTCCAGCAATGGGCTCACCTTTGTGGTCGATCGTTTCAAGGATGAGCCCATTGCCGGTCACATCACCCTGGTGAAGGGCGAGCGCTCGGACCTCGCTGAACTGGCAGCCACGCTGCTCTAATGCTCGTCACGGCCGGGTAACGGCCTGCAAGGAACAGAAGTGCATATCAAATCGCAGAAGGTCCTGGGGAACAAGGTGTCCTGGAATATGGTCTGCGTAGACAAGAACGGTACGATGGAAAGCCGGGGGGAGATCACCTATGCCGGGAACAGCTATCTCAGGGTGTTGTCAAGACCAAGGCCACGACCAAGGACGGGCCTGGCAAGCCCATGACCTCATCGATGAAGATGATGGGAAAACGGCTTGGCCCGTGCGCTAAATAACCGGCGTCGAACGGTTCCCATGAAGAACGAAGGGGTCCGCGGAATTCCGCTGGTCCCTTTTTTTTACTTGAATCTCGGCGCTGCAAATTTTACTATAAATATAACTTATAGTGTGGTACTATTCCGCGCCATGGCAAGAATACTGGAAAAACGGCTGCTTCGCCAGCCCGATGTCTTTTATTTCAAGGTCGCTGCCCCGCTCATCTCGAAGAAAGCGAAAGCGGGTCAGTTCGTCATCGTCCGCCTCCATGAGAAGGGGGAGCGCATCCCCCTGTCCCTCGCCGATATCGATCCGGGGGCCGGGACGATCAGCCTCATCGTCATGGCAGTAGGGAAGACGACGAACGAAATGGTCCTGCTGAAGCAAGGCGACGACATCCTCGACCTCTGCGGCCCCCTCGGCCAGCCGACGCACATCGAAAGCGCCGGACGGGTGGTTCTGGTGGGTGGAGGGTTCGGCGTGGCGCCGCTCTATCCCATCGCCCGCGCCTTCAAGGCCGCCAGCAACGAGGTCACGGTCATCATGGGCGCCCGCAGCAAAGACCTGCTTATTTATGAGCAGGAGATGCAGGGGGTAGCTGACACCGTCATAGTCACGACCGATGACGGCAGCAAGGGAGCAAAAGGACTGGTCACCGACGCGCTGACGAAGGACCTGGGGTGCCGGCTGCCGGGACTCGTGATCTGCGTGGGACCGGCGATCATGATGAAATTCGTCGCCGAGGCGACAAAGCCCTTCGGCGTCAAGACCGTGGTCAGCCTGAATCCCATCATGGTGGACGGCACGGGCATGTGCGGCGGATGCCGGGTCAACGTGGGCGGACGATCGATGTTCGCCTGCGTTGACGGCCCGGAGTTCGACGGCCATCTCGTCGACTGGTCCGTGCTCATGAACCGGCAGAAAAGCTACACCGCCGAAGAAAAAGAATCCTTCGAGGCCTGGAAGAAGCGGCATGAGCTGATGCTCGGAAGCGCCGCTCCGGTCTGCGAACTGAAGAGCTGACCATCATGACCGATACCGCAGCCGATCAAAAGCGATCTGCGAAGAAGATCGTTCCCCGCAAAACACCCATCCCCGAACAGGACCCGAAGACGCGAAGCAGGAACTTCAAAGAGGTGTCCCTCGGCTATTCGCCCGAACTGGCTATGCAGGAGGCGGAGCGCTGCCTCGAGTGCTCCAAACCGACCTGCGTGTCGGGCTGCCCGGTCTCGGTTCCCATCCCGCGGTTCATCAAGCTGGTGAAGGAGGGAAAGTTCAAGGAAGCCCTCGATACGATCAAGGAGGCCAACCTTCTTCCCGCTGTCTGCGGGAGGGTCTGTCCGCAGGAGAAACAGTGCGAACAGCGCTGCATCGTCGGAAAGAAGTTCGATCCCGTGGGCATCGGGCGGTTGGAGCGGTTCGCTGCCGACTGGGTGATGCAGCACGACCTGGTGGATGCCCCTCCCGTTGCGCCGTCCACGGGAAAGAGGGTCGCAATCGTTGGCAGCGGGCCCGCTGGTCTTGCCTGCGCCTACGAGCTGGCAAAACTCGGCCACGGCGTCACTATCCTTGAGGCATTCCACGAGCCGGGCGGCGTCCTGCTCTACGGCATTCCCGAGTTCCGGCTGCCGAAGAAGATCGTCAGCCGGGAGATCGACCTGCTGAAACAAATGGGCGTCGAGATCTCGTTGAACATTGTCGTGGGCAAACTGATCACCGTCGACGAGATCCTCGAACAATACGACGCCTGTTTCGTCGCCACCGGCGCCGGTACGCCCAAGTTCATGGGCATCGAGGGAGAGGAACTGAACGGGGTCTATTCCGCCAACGAGTTCCTGACCAGGATGAACATCATGCGCGCCTATTTGCCCGAGTTCGACACGCCCATCCGGAAAGGGGAGCGGGTCGCGGTGGTCGGCGGCGGCAACGTTGCCATGGATTCGGTGAGGACCGCGCTCCGGCTCGGGGCATCGGAGGGCATCATCATTTACCGCCGCACCGAAGAGGATATGCCGGCGAGGCGCGAAGAGGTGCACCACGCAAAGGAAGAGGGTGTGCGCTTCGAGGTCCTGGCCGAACCGGTGCGGATCCTTGGTGAGAACGGGGCGGTCACGGAGGTGGAATGCCTTCACATGGAACTCGGCGAACCGGACAAGAGTGGACGAAGGAGCCCCCGTCCCATCAAAGGTTCGGAGTTCAGGATCCCCATCGATACCGTCATCATGGCCATCGGCACCAACGCCAATCCCCTGGTTCCCCAGAGCACAAAAGATCTGGCTCTCCACAAGTGGGGATACATCGTAGCCGATGAAAGGACCGGCCAGACCAGCCGCGACCGTCTTTTCGCCGGAGGCGACATCGTGACCGGGTCCGCCACGGTCATATCGGCGATGGGGGCGGGCAGAAGGGCCGCTCAAGCTATGCACGAGTATCTCGTTGGCGCGCCCTCCAAATAACGTCGCTTTGACAGCATAACTGTGCCCCGTTCTAGATGCTCATCCCGCTCTGTGATCTCATCGCAGCCTCTCTCTGGACGATCCCACAGATCCCTCATACGGTCCATCTGAAAAGTAAATCAGTCTGAACCATAAAAACCTGTATCTTGCATATTTCGGGCAACGTGCGCGCCATACCTGTCCGGTATCCTCCTTTGCAGTAAATCATTCCCAGGAGGTGAACCATGCGTAACCTTGGCAGGAAGGGCTTCTCCATGCTTGAGATGTTGACCGTGCTGATGATTATGGGGGTTTTAAGCTCGATCGCTTTTTCGGCGATGCACGGATACTTCGCGAGAACGAAGCTCAGGAACACGGTCGAGATCGTCGCAGCAGACATCCGGCAGGCACGGTGGCTGGCCCGTACCCGCTCTGCCCCATGCACGATTGTTTTTGACGCGGCATCACAGGCCTATGTCATAAGCGGCGAAAAGTCATCCTTGCTGCCCGAAGGTATACGGTTCGGCATTGACCCCACGGTGAGCGGCAAACCTTCCAATCCCTACTCGGCCCCGCCCCAGGACGGGATCTCTTTCGACAGCGGCAGCAAGAAGAACTTCGCACGGTTCTTTCCTTCCGGCACGGTAGCGCCTACCGGGGCGGTCTATATCACTGACGGAAAAGAGACGATGGCGATCACCGTTGCCATAACGGGCAGACCAAAGATCTGGAAGTCCCACGGCGGGCATAAGTGGGTCTCGCTGTAGGTTGTAGGTTCCTGTGGCCTGGTCGTTTTATTGATTGATGTCAAGTCGACGTTACACGAATGATCCAGGTTCCCCCGTACCAATGGTATCGGTTAAAGGCAGGTCGCGTTGCGGTATTTGATAATACCGGGGGCGGCCTGCCTTTTGTATATAATCAGGTCAACAAGAGATTGGGTAATGCATTACACAGGTTGGATGAGGAGGTTATTAAAATCAGCTGAAATGTCTTCCAATATATTGATATTACAACAAAATATAATGGCATGCGGTTTGCTTTATTAGTCATACTAATTGGACAATGAAAGGCGGAAAGCATGCCAAAATTCCGGCTCATATGCCCTGAATGCAGTGCAGCGGTCATTACGACATACCCGGAGGCTGCGGTCTGGGAACTGTGCCCTGCCTGCAGACGACACATGTGGGACCTCTATGACGCGCGCATGGCTGACAAGGTGGATGCGAAGTCGGCGATAGGGACGGGAAGGAGCACTCATGCTGAGAATTAGCAGAAAGCCGATGATTCGGTCCCAACAGGCTTTCACCATAGTAGAGCTGCTGGTGGTCATCGGCATCATGGCGACCCTCATCACCATTGCTTCGGTCTCCATTTCCAACTCATTGCGCAACGCACGATTGAAGGATTCCACGCGTGAGCTTCAGGGGGAGTTGGTGACGATCAGGAACAGGGCGCGGACCCAGCAGCGGATAGTTGTGGTCCAGATGACCGCGACGAGTATCACTGCGTTCTATGATATGAACAATGACAAGGTCTACGATGCAGCCGTGGATTTCATTGATGTCAGCAATCCACCCAACGGTGTATTTGATGCCGGCGTTGACACGCCCGGGCTGTTTTTTCAACATACCTATACGAATGGCATCCAGTTCACTGTGTCCAGTATCCCCGGTGCTGCTGCCCTGGTTCCTCTGACTACTTTCCGATTCAATGCTGCGGGCAACATCGACGATGACAACCGCGTCATAACCGTCAGCCTCAACACGGAGCCGAAACGACAGTATCGGATCTGGCTCTTCACCACCGGCAACACCCGGGTGGAGCGAAGCGAAGATGCCGGCGTTACCTGGCCCACAAGACCGTGGTAGTAATAGCCGGCCAAGGAGGATATCGTGGTACGTTCAGACTTTACAAAGGACCGTCAGGGCGGTTTCACCCTCTTGGAAACCCTGATCGCGGTCGCGATACTGGCCTTCGGACTGTTATCTGTCGTTACCATGGTGGAGGTATCCTACTCGGCCGGCGCGCTCGCCAAGAACACGACCAAGGCCACGGAACTGGCGGGCTGGATGATGGACCGTATCCTTCAGGACACATCACTGGCGACCCAGCCCTATACGGCGAGCATAACCAGCATTCGATCATACGACAACGATGGAACGACTGCCGTGAAACTCATCACCAATAGTGCTGTGGACCCGTTGAACGAGCCGGGCAGAACGGCCCTTCAGCAGTGGCGGTCGTTGATTCAGGGCACTGCCATCGCGACTTACATCGGCGCGGACCAACTGCGCGGCGACCGGCTCCCCGGGGGGCTGGGTGAAGTGATCATCGTTCCCTATGACGCCAGCAAGGGCGGAAACCACTCGGTGATGGTTCAGGTGACGTGGAGCAAGGGGCTTATAGAGCATCGTGTTCGCCTGGAAAATGTCCTGGCGACATCGGAATAATAAGGGAGGCGGTATGGGTGCTCATGGACACGATCGGGGCTTCACGCTGGTCGAACTGCTGATCGCGATCTTCCTTGGCATGCTGGTCATGTCCGGCGGGTACATGGTTTTCCAGGCCAGCAACCGAGCCACGCGGGAACAGAACCTGGACAACCGCATGCAGGACAATGCGCGGGTCGCCATGGACGTGCTCTCGAGGAACTTCCGGCGCGCCGGTTTCCTGGTCAACTTCACCAGCTATCCCATAGGCCAGTCGGTGGACGGCATGACATCCAAACTGACCACGACGAATTCCGACGCAGGCCCCGACAGTGTGTCCATACTGGGTGGGACGCTCTCTACGGTCAGGTTCCTCCAGCGGTCCGCGGACCAGGGAGCATCAACGCTGATCGTGAACGACATCACGGGCATAAATGTGAACAACGTCATCGGTGTGGGGCTCACTTTCAGCAGTGTTGTCTCCGCGGTGAACGCCGGGTCAAATACTATTACGTTGAACACAACCGTCCCGACCGGGGCCACCAACATGTACTATCCCGGTGTGGTCCTGCAGGACAATGTTACGCCGTCGAACCAGACACCTGCGCCAGTGCGCCTGTTGACGGCAATCCGCTACCAGATCAATTCTGCGAACGCCGCTCACCCGCAGCTGGAACAGGTGACCCAGGGGACGACCGAGCCGGTGGCCGAGGACGTCGAGGATCTGCAGATCGCCTACGGAGTGGACCGGAACAACAACCGCATTATCGAGGCAGGAGAGTGGACCTACATGCCAACGACCAACGAGATCGACAAGATCCGGCTGGTGCGCGTCACCCTGGTGGCGCGGACCGCCACTCCCGATCCCCTGCTCCTGAACGTGCCGCAGACCGTTCCGTCCATCGAGGACCGCCCGCAGCGGATCGTCAACGACGGATACCGGCGGTATATCCTGACGCGGATCATTAAGACGAAGAATCTCGACGCGATCTTTACGCTGTAGAAGAGAGGTGACCTATGCTTACGATCATGAGCAACAAAAAAGGCATTGCCCTGGTGAGCACGCTGTTCTTCCTGATCATCGTGACGATGCTCTCGACTGCGGCGATCATGCTCTCCACGGTGCAGATGAAGGTGTCGAGCAGCATGTCTCGGTGGGAACGGGGACTTTCAGCGGCCGAGGGCGGTATCAACTACGTCGTTCCGCTCCTTCAGTATGTACATTTTGACAGGAAGATCCCGACTCAGTACTGCACGTCTCTCGCTGCGGTAGCGCCCTGCGTTGTTCCTCCGAACGTCCACACCCTTATCACGGAGCTTCAGACACTGGTGGAAGACGACGACACGGAGAACCTTCGCATCGCGGCCGCCCCCGCTCCGAGCATGTCCCAGGATTTCAATCTCAGCATCGACCTCGACATGGTCGGGACCACCATAACGTCGGGCGGCGGCGTGGAAGCCTCCTGGGCCTATCATGGCGGCGCGTACAGCAGTTCGCTGCTGCGGGCGTACCGGGTGAGAAGCGAAGCCGCGGTCCCCGGCGGGACCAGCAGGACCGCTGTCTGTCAGGTTATCTGGCTGCGGGCCATCATGTAGGGATAGGATCCTGTAAAAGGACGTCAACCGGTATAAGGAGTAGTGCCATGAACAGACAGGGAAAGATAAGATTCACTTTGGTGTTGACGCTGTTCGCAGTTCTTCTGACGATAACGAACATGGTCATGGCAGGCGCAAATATCAAAGTCAGCGGAACACTCGACGCTGTCGAGGAACAGGGTAAAGTCGTCATCATAACGACCAAGAGCGACAGAATTGATAAGACGGAGAGAGAACATCCTGCCGCATATCAGGTATCCCCATATGCCCTGATCCTTGACGGGAGGGGGCGTAAGACAAAACTGGATACCTATGTGATCCCGACCAAGGTGGAATTTGAAGTGGAGTATACCCCGAGCGCAGCGGTGATCAAGAAGATCAGGGAAATTCCTCAGTAAGTGGCGCAAGTGAAAAGGACGGTGAACGGTATGAGATATTTCATGAAATATAAAAGAACGATCCTGGCGCTGGTGGTCCTGACGATCACGGCCTGGCATGGCGGCGCCTATGGGGGCGACGCCTGGCTCGATGCGAACGGCATCCGCATCGACAATGTCAACCTGAACGGCCTGCACGTCACGAACAACACCTACTGGATCGATCCGCCGTTCCTGAGTGCCAAGGTCAGGCCGAACGTGCTGTTCGTGCTCGACAACTCCGGAAGCATGAACGAACCCGCGTACCGGAGCGACTTCGATCCCACGCAGTTCGTGAACGGGCATTACTTCGGGTATTTTGATCCCACGACCTGGTACGAGTATGCGAGCAACCAGTGGACGCCGACGACCAAGGACCCCGCGACCGCGACCAGCGCGAACCCCATCGCGAAGGGGGATATCCTAAACTGGGCTTACACTGCGAAGATCGAGGCCGCCAAAAAGCTGCTGCTCGGCGGCAAGGCGAATCCCCGTTCCATGACCACGGGCTGCTGCGTGAAGCTCACGGGAGAGACCTCTGCAAGCAGTTACTCCAAGAACTATGACAGCACGCTGGTCCCTGTTGCCGACAAGGTCATCTATCCATTTGACGGGAACTATCTGTACAGGAGAAGCGGAGGGTCGCTCACCATTTCTCCGATCACGGCGGGAACGACATTGTATGCTTACCCGGCCGGAGAGCTCAGCGCGCCCGTTTCCTGGCTCAGGGGAGGTTCGAGCGTTCAGCCGACCCTCTGGCAGTCCGTCGATGAAACAGCAGCAGACAACGGCACAACCACCATCCTGAACCAGTCCAAAAAAGACATTGTCCTGTTCGATTATCTTTATGCCGATCCGGTGCCCGCTCTCAACATAGCCAACATCTCGATCTCGGTGGTCGCAAGAGAGAGCAGCAGCAGCAGCAGCAGAAGGGCATATCTTGCGGGAGCGCTTCAGGTGAATGGAGAAACCTACTCAGCGGGGACCGTCCAAATCACGAGCACAAGCTATCGCACTTATACCATCGGCTCCTGGGATGCCAATCCTGATTCGGGAGCGGCTTGGACGTGGGCGGATATTAAGACCGCGGGCGCTGCCGCGCTGGAGGGATTCGGGATGTCCGCGAGTATCAACAACGGAGGAGTCCCTACCACCACGAACTATCCGACCGTCACACGGGTCCAGCTCGTCATCACGCTCGATGTCCCGGCCGGCGGAACATACGGCTTGACGGTTGATACGAACAGATCTGATGTTCGGGGTATTCTGGACGATCTGAGCAATGATGCCCGGTTCGGATTGGCATATTATAACACCAGTAACCAGGGTGGTCGTATCGAGACCTATGTGGATTTTGGAACACCGACCAGCATGATCACCTCCATCGGCAACCTGACCCCGAGCACCTGGACGCCTCTTGCAGAAACGCTTCACGAGATGGTGCGCTATTTCCGTCAGGAGGCGCCCTATTACAACAACAATCCCGGCGACTATATAGTTGCACAGAAAAATGATCCTTATTATTTCCAGTATACAAAGCTGGCCGGCTCCGGGCTCACGGACCAGTACGTGCCCTGCGCAAAATCCTTCATTCTGATGATGACCGACGGTGAACCGACGCAGGACCTGAGCATCCCTGCAGCGCTGCAGGATTATGATAATGACGGCAAGGATCCCGGCACGTATCCGAGCAACGGATCCGATTATCTCGATGATGTCGCATACTGGGCGCGGCAGCTCGACCATCGAGCGGACCTTACCGGCGTACAGAACATCATCACCTACCCCGTGTTCATGTTTGGAAAGGGTTCGAACATTCTCATGGATACGGCGATCAACGGCGGTTATGAGGATCTCGACGGCAATAATAAGCCGGGATGTATATATCCGAAGGTCGCCGGTGCGCCCACGCAGGACGAACTTCGGGAATGCTACCGGAATTCCAACGGAAATTTGAATGCGAGCGGCGATGATCTCCTGGATCCTTATAATAGCGTCACGAACCCTGACGGCGACGTGCCGCTAACCTATTTTCAGGGTGACGACGGTTATGAACTGCAGACGAGTATCATCGACGCTATCGCGGCAATACTGAAGCGCGCGGCCTCGGGGACCAGCGTGTCCGTGCTCGGTTCGTCATGGAAGGGCGAAGGCTCTATGTATCAGGCCTACTTCTACCCGGAGAAGGTGGAGGGACTGCGCAGGATAAAATGGACCGGCTACTTCCATTCGCTCTTTGTTGACCGGAACGGCCTGATCCACGAGGACACGAACGGCGACGGGAAAATGATACCCTCCGATGACTATGTCGTTGAGTTCGAATTTCAAGCCGGCAACGACACCAAGATAAAGTACTTCAAGGATGAGGTGAACAACGTCGACATGAGCGATCCACATCCCGACGGGAAAGTGGATGGGACTGTGCCGATCAAGACTGTTGGGATCACCGATGCTCATCCGATCTGGGACGGCGGCAAGATGCTGGCCAAACGCGACCCGGCCGACCGCGCGATCTACACGTCTCTCGATGCATTTACGGCGACACCTCCGGCCACGAATCCGACACTCATTGATTTCAAGGACACCAATGCCTCGTCGCTCCGGCCCTATCTACGCGCAAAGACCGATGCGGCAGCAACGAACCTGATCAACTTCGTCCGCGGCGCCGAGATCCCGGGATGGAGGGACCGGAGGTTGACTGTCGATGGGACTGTCATGACCTGGAAGCTCGGCGACATCGTCTTTTCTGACCCGGTTGTGGTCGCGACGCCGAAAGAGCGTTTCGACGTTATCTACAACGACAAGACTTACGCGGAATTCTACAACCAGTATGCCAATCGGCGCAGCGTCGTTTATGTCGGCGTGAACGACGGAGTGCTCCGTGCCTTTAACGGGGGGTTCTTCCTTTCGACGACCGAGACGAACCCGGACAAGGACACCGCGCAGATAACCTTCTGCACAAGTCTGGATCCTAACGACGACACAAAGTGCGGGCCCGATGATCCTGACAAACCGCTGGGCAAGGAACTGTGGGGCTTCATTCCGCCTGATGTTCTTCCGCACCTGGCGTGGATGGCAGACCCGGATTACCAACATACATACTACGTTGACAACATGGTAAGGGTCACCGACGCGCGCATCTTCGCCGATGACAAAGACCATCCGAAAGGGTGGGGCACCGTCATCATTGTCAGCCTTAGGTTCGGTGGCGGCGAGATCGACGTGACCGATGATTTCGGCTCTGGTTCGACGACCAAACAGTTCAAGTCGGCGTACTATGCCCTTGATGTGACCAATCCCGACCTGCCGCCGAAGCTGTTGTGGAGATTCACAGATTATAATATGGGCTTCACATGGAGCGTGCCGACGTTTGTGCGTGAAGAAGCCGGTGGGGCCGATACATGGTACATTGCTATGGGATCGGGACCAAGCAACTATCGCGGGGGAAAAGCGATCGATAATACTATAGTGAATACAAAGTTCACTAAAGATACTGTTGTGGCAGGACTGAAGGGGATGGATTATATTGGAGGTTTTCTCTATGTGATGAATTTGGCGACAGGGGCGCCAGATGCAGCCTGGACAGTTCATCCCTCATCTGGAAGGAGAGGCGTTATAAAAGGTAGCGCTGTTCCTCTTTTTATTACTAGTCCTACAGCGGTTGACTATCCTTTAGATTTTAAATATGACATGCTGTATTTAAGCTATATCTATTGCTCTGCTGGCTGTTCTGCAGATGGCTATGGGACCTGGTCAGGAGATGTGCAGCGCGTAAAAACATTTAATTCTGTTGATCCGGGAAAATGGGTATGGTCCAGGTTGTTCGCGACAAATCAACCGGTTACAGTGAAACCGGCTGTCGGCATTGACCAGCGAGGGAATATCTGGGTTTACTATGGAACAGGGAGATTTTTACATATCGATGATCGATTTAATACAGTTGCGCAAAATTATTATGGAATAAAGGATCCTTGTTACACTGCCAACTGTTCCTCGACTGTTTTGAATGGCATAAACATCTTGAATTCGAGCAGTATCACAGTCAACAGTGACGGGACGATAACGCCAGTCCTTGCAACGAATGCCTTGGGTACGGGGAAACCGTCTGCAAATATCAGCAGATTTGATGATCTTGCTAATTTTATGCGTGATCAGGCTGATGGATGGAAGATCACTCTTGCTGCCAGCGAACGGGTCATTGTAAATGGGTTCGTCGTGGGCGGCGTTGCAGGGTTCGGTAGTTACACGCCGACGCAGAGTCTTTGCGAGTTTGAGGGACGGTCGAAGCAGTATTATCCGTACTATCTGACCGGTACTGTTCCGTACATCCCCGGCGGCACGTTCCTCAACTCAGTTTGGGTGGATTCCGGCGGCGGTCTGCCATCCATTCCTGCGGTGCGCGTCGGTTACGACGGGAAAGTAACACTCTATCTGCAGAAGAGTACTGGCGAGATACAAGTGCTGGAGATGCAGGCGGCGCAGACCGTGTCAGGCGGATTAGGGTCCGGCGGGGAGTGCGATTGATCCGACTGTATCAGTGATGTAATAGTCGAACGGGCAAGGATTCATACCTTGCCCGTTTTTTTATGTATGCCAGGCATGACGTTCTGTACTTTGGTACAGGCCGGTCAGATGTGGTGCCTGACCGGCGACTCGAAGGTGCAAGTCCTTTACGGGCCTTGATGGAAGGAACCGTTAGCCTTCTTCGCAAAGTTGTATTTTTATTAAAAATCGGTATAATTAGCACTATACCAATTTAGGAGGCCTGCCGGTGAAAGGAATACTTTTGGTTTTGATCACACTTCTTGTCTGTTGGGGGTGTACGAAAGAGCAGGCCACCCAGGATGGACCAGGTGCATCCGGTGCCGCGACCGACGGCATCCCGCCTCAGCCGGTGGTAAACTACGCCGAGATACTTTCTCAAACCATGACCTCAGAAAGCCCCTTGACCCTTCAGTTCACCACGGAAAGCGGGGTGACCAGGCCTGATCTGTTCATTATCACCTGGTATGTCGATGGGACCGTTGTAGAAGGAGCAAAGGGGAACATCCTGGAACCGCAGAACTTCCGCAAAGGATCGACAGTGGAGGCTGAGGTCACCCCGACCGACGGAAAGGTCCTCGGCGCACCATTCCGCGCTAAAGATGTGATTGTGAAGAACACGCCGCCTATGGCTACTGCGGCGGCGCTTAGACCGGTGCCTGCCTTCGCGGGCGATACGCTTTCTATAGCTGCCGAAGGGACCGACAGGGATGGCGACACGATCACCTTCGAGGTCCAGTGGCTTGTCAATAATGCGAACGCGGCGGGAAAAGACAAGGGCCAATTGGAAACGACTGGCCTCAGAAAAAATGATCGGATCACGGCAATGGTGACTCCTTACGATGGCGAGGACCGTGGGACGCCCTATCCTTCGACCTATCTCACCCTTTCGAACCGCAATCCTGATATCACGTCCGTGCCGCCCGAGGGCTTGCAGGATGGGGTCTATGTCTACCAGGTAGTGGTCAAGGACCTGGACGGAGACCCTGTCACGTTCAGTTTGGTTACGGCTCCCGCGGGAATGACCATCGATAAGAATAGCGGCTTGATCCGGTGGCAGCCTCCGGTCAGCGATTCCCGTCAGCAGATGTCGGTCAAGATCGCCGCGAATGACGGCGATGGGGGTGTGGTTTATCAGGAATATTCGGTAGTCCTCGACGTGAAATAGTATCCACAAGAATATAAAGTGATATGAGAAGAGCGTCTCCGGACGCTTTTTTTTGTGGAAGAGATGGGATGAGTACCTTTATCCACGAGGGCGCGACCCAAAGCAGGAGTTTCTAGGCGAGAACGCAAGGAAAACGAGAATGGAAGTTGCTGTCACATTTCTGAATATATTTACTTCGCTGACTTCGTGAACTTCGTAGTAACTGACCTTAGCTTAAGATGCTTTCTTGAATTTTATGACCCCAAAGATCATTCTAGCATCGAACTCTCCGCGGCGTCGTGAACTACTGAGGCAGATCGGTCTGTCCTTCACCGTTTCTCCGGCCGATGTCGATGAGAGCATCCTCCCCGGGGAGTCGCCTGAGGACTACGCGGTCAGGGTTGCCCTCGACAAGGCGCGTATCGCGGCGGTACGCGCAGGGGAGGGGATCGTCATCGCGGCCGACACTATTGTGGTCGTAGGAGATTCCATCCTCGGGAAGCCGGCCGATGCCCGTGAGGCAGCAGACATGCTGGCGTTGCTTGCCGGAAAGGAGCATCGTGTCGTTACCTCACTTGCCGTCATGGACGCGGGAACGGCGAGGAGCGTGACCCGTACGTCGGTAACGAAGGTTTGGTTCAGGGACCTGACGAAGCGGGAGATAGAAGCCTATGTGGCAACCGGCGAACCTATGGATAAGGCAGGTGCATATGGTATCCAGGAACGAGGCGCATTGCTGGTGGATAGAATAGAAGGATGTTATTCGAATGTTGTGGGACTGCCGTTGTCGCTCCTGGGTGAGATGCTGCGGGAATTTGACGTTAACCTTTAACGGGAGAGGTTGTTGATCCTTTTAATAGCGGCACGTACTGCGGATTAATGCAATCTCATGTTGTATTTAAGAAAGAACGACCTTTCACGAAGCAATTCTCTGCAATTGAGAAAAATATCCCTGTGAACCCTTGACAGGTTCATTGCTCTTGCTATGATTAATTTAATGGTGTCATTGTCTGACATGCCGGCAATGCAGCATGCGTCTATCCTCCCCCCTAATTCGATACGCATGAAGCATTGAATCTAAGGGTCCTCCAGCAAGGATCTCCGGCATGAGGGAGATAATGCTTCTTCCGGTAGATCCCCCAAAAAGACAGCGGCGCCATAAGGCGTCCCGATGCCCCGTTGAATTAAGGGCAACGGGGCGCCTGGTTTTTCCAGCCTTGCTGTTTCTTGAAGAGCAGTTCGTTCTTTATCCGCCTCTATCATTAAGTTGATCCGCTTCTTCAGTGTCCAAATAGTCTTTCTCTGTTCATTCCCCCCCGTACTTGCAATTCCTCTGTTAATCACCTACAATAGTATCAAGGCTGTAATCTCCTGATATTTATCGGAAAATGCATGGATAATGATCTTCTAAAACGCTTTCTGAACTACCTCGCCGTTGAAAAGGGGCTTTCCCGGAACACCCTTGAATCCTACGAACGCGACCTGAAAAAATATTTCTTGTTCATGGAAGGCAAGGCGCCTGATGGCATCAGGCAGCACGATGTGCTGGACTTTCTTTCCCGATTGTCATCGGACGGGATGGCAGTACCGTCGGCCGCGAGGTGCCTCTCGGCGGTCAGAGGGTTCCACAAGTACCTGCTGATCGACGGCCTGTCCAAGAGCGAACCGACGGGGAATATCGAGACGCCGCACGGTTGGAAACGGCTCCCGAAAACCTTGAGCAGCAGCGAGGTGGAATCGCTGTTGGCACAGCCGGAACGGACATCGCCGCTGGGCATCCGGGACAAGGCGATGCTTGAGCTCCTCTATGCCACCGGCCTGCGTGCGAGCGAACTGGTCGGATTGAGACTGCAGGACATCAACCTGGAGCGGGGATTCGTCATCGTTGTCGGAAAAGGATCCAAGGAGCGCGCGGTGCCGCTCGGCGAGGTTGCCGGCTCCCGGGTAAGGGAATATTGCGACCGGACAAGACCGCTGCTTCTTAAAGGAAGTGAATCCGAGTTTCTGTTCATCAGTTCCCGTCACCGGCAGATCACCCGTCAGATGTTCTGGGAGCGGATCAAACACTATGTGCGGAAGGCCGGCATCATGAAGAGTGTTTCTCCCCACACGCTGCGCCACTCCTTTGCCACTCACCTTCTGGACAACGGCGCCGACCTTCGCGCTGTACAGGCCATGCTCGGCCATTCCGACATATCGACCACCCAGATCTATACATACGTGTCCCGTGAGCGGCTGAAGCAGATCCACGAAAGATATCATCCGAGGGGGTGAATCAATCGCGGATTGTGGATTGCGAATTGGGGATATGAAATGGGCCAAAAGTAGATATACTCCGGAATGTTCCAATCCGTAATCCGAAATCCGAAATAGATCTATGGAGATCATCACCAGTCATACGAACGCCGACTTCGACGCCCTTGCCTCCATGGTGGCGGCGAAGAAGCTGTACCCCGGCGCCAAACTGGTCTTCGCCGGCTCCCAGGAAAAGAGCATGCGGGACTTCTTTGTTGAATCTACCGCTTACACCATCGAGACCGAACGGCTTCGCAACATCGACGTGGAGAAGATCACCCGGCTGATCGTCGTTGATAACCGTAATCCCCGCCGCCTGGGAAAGCTCGAAGGCGCGCTCGGCCGTCCCGGCGTCACGGTCCATATCTACGACCATCATCCCCCCACGGAAGGCGACATACGGGGAGAGGTCGAGGTGATCGAGGAGGTCGGCGCCACGACGACGCTGATGATCGAGCTGCTGCGGAAACAGGACATAGGAATATCGCCCTTCGAGGCAACTATCTTCGCTCTCGGCATTTATGAAGAGACCGGCTCACTTACCTACCATTCGACCACCGAGCGGGACGCCCTGGCCGCAGCCTACCTCATTGGCCAGGGGGCGAACCTGAACGTCGTTGCCGACTTCATCTCGCGCGACCTTACGCCCGAACAGGCCGGCGTGCTGGCCGATCTCATGACCGCTGCGAAACGGTATGACATCAACGGCGTGGAGATCGTTATCGCCGCCGTTGCAACACCCCACTTCATCCCCGATCTCGCGGCACTGGCCCACCAGATGCAGACGAATGGCGGCCTGGACGCGTTGTTCCTCGTTGTGCAGTCGGGAGAGAAGACCCATGTCATCGGCCGCACGAGGATCCCCCAGGTGAACGCGGGCAAGGTTCTGGAACCTCTGGGCGGCGGCGGCCACCTGACCGCAGCGTCCGCTGTGGCGCGGGACCTCACGTATCTTGAGGCGCGTGAGCGCCTCATCGAAATCCTGAAACATCACATAAAACCCGGCAAGATCGCCGCAGACATCATGACGTCGCCGGTCAAGACGATCGCCTCGGGGACCCCCATCGTAGAGGCGAACGAGGACATGACGAGATTCAGCGTGAACGTCCTTCCCGTCCTGGAGGGCCGCCGCTTCCTGGGGATCATCACCCGCGAAGTGGTCCAGAAGGCACTGTTCCACGGCCTCGGTAAGCGCAGCGTGGACGAGTTCATGTCGACGGGCGTCTCGATCGTCGGCCCGGACATGCCCATGGGCAGTGTCGAGCAGATCATGATCGGAGAACGCCAGCGGTTCATGCCGGTCATCGACCGGGACGGGGTCCTTACCGGCGCTATAACCCGGACCGACCTGCTCCGGTCACTGCACGAGGAGCGCTTCAGCCGGAACGGCCGGCTGTCGTCCGAGACCGAGCCGCATCAGATCCGGAACATCCGGAACATGATCGAGGAACGGGTGCCGCCTCGCGTGCGCGCCGCGCTGAAGAGCGTGGGCGACATGGCCGATGAATCGGGTTTTCCCGTCTATCTCGTAGGGGGGATCATCCGCGACCTGTTCCTCAGGAAAGCGAACTATGACGTCGATATCGTCGTGGAGGGGGACGGCATCACTTTCGCGGGGATGCTGATCAAGAAGATGGGCGGTCGGATGAAAACGCACCAGAAGTTCGGCACCGCGATCGTTGTTCTTCCCGACGGCCTGAAGATCGACATAGCCACGGCGCGGCTCGAATATTATGATTCTCCGGCAGCCCTGCCGACGGTCGAGCTTTCCTCCATCAAGAAGGACCTCTACCGGCGGGATTTTACGATCAACACCCTCGCGGTCCGGCTGAACGGCAGCCATTTCGGGGAGCTCATTGATTTCTTCGGCGGTCAGCGGGACATCAAGGAGCGGACCCTACGCATCCTGCATAATCTCTCCTTCGTCGAGGACCCCACCCGCGTGTTCCGGGCGATACGTTTCGAACAACGGTTCGACTTTGTCATCAGCAAACACACCCAGAACCTGATCAAGAGCGCGGTAAGCCTGAAGCTGTTCGACCGCCTGACGGGCGAACGGATCTACGACGAACTGGTGCTCATGTTCTCCGAGCTGGACCCCCTGAAGGTCCTCAAACGCATGCGGGAACTGGACCTTCTGAAATTCCTGCATCCCGGACTGCGGTTCAGCGCAGAGCTGGAACGGCTCTTCATCAGCATCGGCGAGACCCTCACCTGGTACCGGCTGCTCTATCTCAACAGGGAGGCGGAACGCTGGTTCGTCTACTTTATGGGCCTGTTCGATCGGCTGAAGGACGATGCGGTCCAGGAGACCCTCGAACGGCTGGCCGTGCCGCCGCGCGTCGGGAAGCGGATCATGGTCTCACGGCAGCACTGCCGGGACGTTCTGTTCGAGTTCTATCGGAACGACCATATCGCCGCAAGCCGTGTCTATGACCTTCTGCGGCCGTTGGACATCGAGCAGGTCCTCATCATGATGGCAAAGGCCAGGAAGGAACCCGCCAAGAGGTACATCTCGCTCTACCTGACGCGCCTTCGGGAGATAAAGGTAACGCTTACCGGCGATTCCCTCAAGGAACTGGGGCTTCCGCCGGGACCCCGGTACAAGAAGATCCTTACGGCGCTCCTTGACGCGAAACTGGACGGGAAGATCAGCACCGATGAGGATGAGATCGAATTCGTGAAGAAGGCCGTCAAGAAGCTGTGAATTGGCGTTTTTCGTTGACGAGAAAACACAATTGCGGCATAGTATGATCGTGATCTGAACATTACGGAGCAAACAGCTGTCTCGCGCAAAGCCGCAAAAACCGCAAAGGTAGGTAAGAAATCTGAGGTTCAAGAAAGTGTAGACTGTAAATCTAAAGTTTAGATAAACGACTAATTATCTGGATTTCTTGTCTATTTTTTCTTGGCGTCTTTGCGGCTTTGCGCGATATGATCTGCTGTTTCTTTGACGTTAGTGCTTTTTGGTCACTGAAAAGAAAACGACATTTTACCTATGATCTACCTTAACCTATTCGGCGGCGTACTGCTCCTCCTGTACGGCATCAAGCTGGTGAACGACGGGCTCCAGAACGCGGCCGGTCCGCGCATCCGATCGCTCCTCCGGTCCCTGACGAGCAATCGTCTGGCCGCCGTCGGTGCCGGGGCATTCATCACCGGCCTCATCCAGTCCAGCAGCGCCACATCGGTCATGCTCGTGGGATTCGTCAGCGCCGGGCTGATGAGCTTCCGCCAGACCCTGGCCGTCATCCTGGGGGCGGACATCGGAGCGACGCTCACCGTCCAGTTGATCGCGTTCCACGTAGCGGACTACGCCGTGCCGCTCATCGGCGCCGGCCTCTCCCTATTTCTGTTCGCCAAGCGGGGCCATCTCAAGACCATTGGCGCCGGACTGGTGGGTTTCGGCTTCGTATTTCTCTCGATACGCATCATGTCCGAAGCCATGGCGCCGCTCCAGCAGAGCGTGCTGTTCAAAGATGTGCTGGTTGCGCTCGTCGGCGCTCCCTTTACCGGCATCATCCTGTCGGCGGCATTTACCGCCTTGATCCACAGCAGCGCGGCCACCATCGGCATTGCGCTCGCCCTTGCCGTCAATGGACTGATCCCGCTTGGCGGGGCGATCCATATCGTCCTGGGCGCCAACATCGGGACCTGCTCCACGGCGCTTATGGCGAGCCTGCGGTCGCCCGCGGAGGCGCGGCGCGTCGCCTGGGCCCATGTCCTGTTCAAGGTGGTCGGCGTCGTGCTCCTTCTGCCGTTCCTTCCGTCCTTTGAACGGATCGTCAGCGCTGCCGGGACCGAGCCGGTACGGCAGATCGCGAACGCCCACACGCTGTTCAACGTCATCATGGCGTTCTTCTTCCTGCCGTTCCTCGGTCTTTTCGCCAAATTGCTGGTCAAGCTCGTACCGGATTCTCCCGAGGAAAAGAAGTTCGGCCCCCGGTATCTCGACAACCATGTCCTCAAGACACCCTCCCTGGCGCTGGGTCAGGCTACGAGGGAAACGCTCCGCGAATCGGACCTGGTGCGCGAAATGCTGGTCGACTCCATCAAGGTGCTGCAGGTGGACGACCAGGCGCTGATCAATTCCATCAAGGACAAGGACAACCTCGTCGATATTCTGGACCGTCAGATACGCCTGTACCTCACGCGTCTGTCGTCGTCGACGCTTACGGAGGTCCAGTCACGGCGCGCCGTGGCGCTGCTCGAGGCGAGCCGCGATCTGGAAAGCATCGGAGACATCGTGGACCGGAACCTCATGCCGCTTGCCCTCAAGAGGATCACCAAGGGGCTCATGTTCTCCGAAGAGGGCATCAACGAGATCATCGGCTATCACAAGAAACTCGTCGAGAACTTCGATCTGGCGATCTCCGCGTTTACGAGCAACGACAGCGATATCGGACGAAGGGTCCTCAGGAACAAGGAGGAACTGGACGGTCTGGAACGGGAGCTTACCCAGGCGCACCTGGAACGCCTCAGAAAGGGCCTCCGTGAATCCATTGAGACGAGCCATATTCACCTGGACATTATCGGCAATTTCGCGCGCATCCATTCCCTGAGCACCCACATGATCTACCCGATATTCGAGGACACACGGAGCAAAGGCAGGGAAGAGGCTTTTGTCGTTGGGGTGTAGGGCAAGGATTAGGGCAGACGACAGACAGGATCAACGTCCAGGGGAATACTCACATAACAGGAGACATCCATGATCAGGCAATTGCGTGTTAAGACGAATTCCAGGACCGAACTGGTGGACATCACCCAGGGAGTGCAGAGGCTGGTGACCGAGAGCGGGATCAGGTCAGGTCTGTGCTATGTCTACGTACCGCATACGACCTCAGGGGTGACGATCAACGAAAACACGGACCCGAACGTGGGGCGCGATATCCTGAAGGAATTGAACAAGGTGATCCCTTTTGAGGACAATTATGGCCATAACGAGGGGAATTCAGCGGCCCATATCAAATCGACGATCGTCGGAATATCGAAGGCGGTCATCGTCGATGAGGGAAGGCTTGCTCTCGGTACCTGGCAATCGATCTTTTACTGTGAGTTCGACGGCCCGCGGGACAGGCGGGTGTACGTTAAGGTGATGAAGGATTAAGCCAGGGGTCAGGAAACATCACTTTCTGAACCACAACACAATAAGCTGTTTTCCGGAGAAATACTATTGATGCCACTTCGTTCTATTTACGCTGTTCTTGTGTTCTTCCTTGTCCTTGCCGGCCTGCCGTTCGCAGTTCACGCCCAGTCCTCCGAGCGAAACACCTACGATCGTCTGGTGATGACCGGCGCAGAACTGCTCAAGCAGGGCGATCATCGGGGCGCCCGCAACGCATTTGAAGAGGCGGTAAGGTACTTCGACACCGACCCTGCCGCGCATCTCGGCCTGGGCATTGCAAGCGTTCATTTGAAGGACGACCGTGCCGCAGAACGGGAACTCCAGCGCGCGTTGGAACTGAATCCCCGGGATAAGACCGCGTACCAGGTCCTGGGTGATATCGCCCAGCGTAAGGATGACCTGGGGGCGGCTGAAGCCTACTGGGAACATGCCCTGGAACTGGATCCCTCGGACGGCGCGCTCAGGGCGCGTCTGGAGAGGATCCGCCGAGAACTCCGGACAGAGCAGGACTTTAATCGGGAGGTTACCAGCCATTTTTCCGTCAAATACGAGGGGCGGGAAAAGATCGAGGCAGGCAGGATCGTCCTGCGGATCCTGGAGGACGCATACGGCGAGGTTGGAAGGGGGTTGTCCTATTATCCCGAGCACGAGATCGCGGTCATTCTCTATTCTAACCAGCAGTATCAGGATGTGACCGATGCCCCCGGCTGGAGCGGCGGCATCTATGACGGAAAGATACGCCTTCCCATCGGCGGCATCGAGCACGAGACGCCGGGGCTGCGAAGACTTCTGTTCCACGAATACACCCATGCCGTGGTCCGCGCTATCACTCCCCGGCGCGTGCCTACCTGGCTGAATGAGGGGCTGGCCCAGTATTTCGAAGGAAGGGATCTGGACACGCGCCAGAAGGAAATGCTCAGGCAATTTGCCCAGGCGGGCAAGGTTCCTGGGCTCGCCGAACTGGAAGGCTCCTTCCTGGGTCTGAACGGATCCCAGGCGTCCTATGCCTACCTGCTCAGTCTGTCAGCCGTCCGCCACATGGTCGACCGCTACGGCATGTACCGCGTCAAGATGGTGCTTGAGGAACTGGCCTCAGGCGCCGACGCCTCCCGGGCGATCTCAAATGCGCTCTCCCTGTCGCCCCAGGACTTCGAGCGGGGATGGAATCGATCGCTGGAATAGGCTTGCCTGAAGGGTGTACTGCGGTCCGTCGCCGGTATTTCGCTATTGTTCTTCCCGACACACATCTTCCGATGCCGTCAACAATGATTTCTCTTTATCAAGGTGGGACGTTATGGTAGTATTGCCCATGACGTCGCCTGTTTCCGAACAACTCAAACTCTCCGATTTCGATTATGATCTTCCCGGCGATCTCATCGCGCAGACACCCGCCGAGGACCGCGACCGCTCCCGGCTGCTGGTCATGGACCGGCGGACCGGCGCTGTCAGCCACCGAGTTTTTTCCGATATCGACGCGCTGCTCATCCCCGGCGATCTCCTGGTCCTGAACGATACGAAGGTGTTTCCTTGCCGCATTCCGGCGAAAAAGTCGGGCGGCGGCAAGGCGGAGATATTTCTGCTCGAGGAAAAGGGGCTCAACCTGTGGCATGCCCTGGTACGGGGCGGGATCGATGCGGGGAAACGAGCGGCAGTGGCGGCCGGTATCGAGGCCGAGGTCGTTGGAGAGGCAGCGGAAGGCGTCAAGGTGGTACGGTTCCTCGGTGTTCCGGACATCCGGGCGAGGCTCGATGAGCTTGGGAGAACGCCGCTTCCTCCTTATATCAAGCGGGAGCCCGTGGCTGGAGACGTTGGACGGTATCAGACCGTCTACGCCCGCACAGAAGGCGCCGTGGCAGCACCGACGGCAGGACTGCATTTCACCCCGGCACTGCTGCAGAGGCTCCAGGAACGGGGTGTTGAGGCCGCCATGATCACGCTCCACGTCGGCCCCGGGACGTTCCAGCCGGTGCGCGCGGCGAACATCGCCGAACACCGTATGCATCCCGAACGGTTCTCGGTCCCGGTCGACGCGGCGCGGCGGATCGAGCGGGCGAGGTCGGAAGGCAGGCGGATCATCGCCGTGGGCACCACCAGTGTGCGGACGCTCGAAACAGCGGCACAGGCCTGCGGGAACGTCCCCGCAGGGGGGGGGACATCGGAGCTTTTCATCTATCCGGGTTACCGGTTCCGGGTCATCGAAGGAATGATCACGAACTTCCATCTGCCGAAATCGACGCTCCTGATGCTCGTAGCCGCGTTCGCGGGACGGGAGAGCATGCTGAAGGCATATCGAACGGCGATCAGGCAGAGATACCGGTTCTACAGTTATGGCGACGCGATGCTCATCATTTGACGACAAGGGACCAGGATGATACAGGGAGATCTATGAACAATCAGCGGGGCGGCATCATCTCAAAGGTATTTCTCATACCGGCAGGCGTCGTAGTGATCATCGGTACATTCATCGCCGGTTACTACGTCGGACGGGACCAGGCCAAACAGTCGGCCTCGGCAGAGAAACTGCCGGCACTGCCCGAGGTTGTCTCCGACTATCTTCCCAATAAAGAAGATTTTACCTTCTACAAGACCCTGACGGAAAAAGGGGACAAGACCATTTCCATCGAACTTAAGACGAAGCAGAGGCCCGAGGAAACCGCAACGGCAAAAAACAAACAGGAAGTGAAGAATGAGCGGCCGGCTGCACCGCAGTTGAAGCCTCCGGCTGCAAGACCTCAGCCCCTGGCTGCCAAAAAGGAAACTGCCTCTGCGAAGAATGCCGTCTCGAAGCTCCGATATACGATCCAGGTCGGTTCCTATCCCGAGAAGGCAATGGCGGACGATGAAGCGCGGAACATGAAAAAGAAGGGATATGTGGCATTCGTCGTGGCGACGGACCTTGCCGACAAGGGGAAGTGGTACCGCGTGCGGATCGGGAGTTTCTCCGGCAGGCAGTCGGCCGAGAGACTGGCGAACGAACTGAAGTCAAAGGAAGGCATCGACGGTTTCATTACAACGGAGTAAGTGGAAGGGAGAAGGTAGGAGGGTAGTAAGGTAGGTTGCTTTTATCTTTTTTCTAGAGTCTTTTCCCACCTTCGTAGATTCCCTACCTCTCAACTTCCGGTGTCAATGCACCGTCTGCTGGTTGACCTGCTGAACGGGGAGGGGAACCAGGGCTATCTGTTCATTGTCGAGGAGCATCTCGATCCAGTAGGTGCCCGGAGCGGGGAAGGTCGTATTGAACCGGAGCGAGATGTCTCGATGATGCTGGGTCTCATTGAACAGCGTCAATTTAGCTTCCGATTCGGAAATGACCGTTTTCCGGTCCGGCGCAAGGAGCCGGATCTTTGCCGTGAACTCACCTCGCCCGCCGGTCCATTCGTTCATAATGGCGAACCGCGGGTGGACGGCAGGAAAGGCGCCGGAAGAGATGGTTTCGAAGAGCCCCATGAGACTGAACTTGCCGCCCATCTCCCGCCGAACGTCGTCGCACAGGATGGTATGGACCAATAGTGGCTTCACGTTGATCACTGCCATAGCGGCAAATACTAACACAGTTCATCCCGCAGGTCAACCGGTTTTCCCTTGACAAATCCCTGTTATATCAGTAATCTTAGCCCCACGAGACCAGCCGATACCGCGGTTCTTATCTCGATCACCCAAAGCGCTACGGGCATTTTCCCCATATGACACCGTCGGAACAGAACAAACTTATTGAAAGCTTCCATCCCCTCGAGAACAAGCTGCTCCTGAGCTTCTCCCGCTCGGCGAACCTTGCCGCTGCTGATATCATCGCAGCCTCGGGCCTCGACGAGTCGCGCCTCGACATGGCGACAGGCTGGCTGACTGCCAAGGGATTGCTTGCCGTCACCGCCGAAGAGGTCTCGTCCCTCGTCTCGTTGACCGAGACCGGCGCTGATTACCTGAAGAACGGCACGCCCGAGGTCCGGATCATCGCGGCCCTGAGAGAAGGCAAACAGTTCACGGTCAAGGACATCATCCAATCCTGGGGCATGGATCCCTCCGAGGTGAGCTCGGCTGTCGGCGCGCTCAAGGAGAGCAAGGTCGTCCGTGTCGTGCAGGGCGGCCTGCTCGAGCTCAACCCGGCCGTCGATGTCTCGGCGTATGATGCCTTGATGACCGTCATCAGGCATGCAGCATCGATCGGTAAGGGCGACCTGACGGCGTTCCCCGCCGAAGAACGGTCCCTGATCCAGGGAAATTTCCACAAGCGCGGCAAGGGCAAGGGGATCTTCAGGATCACCGAAAAGAAGAACCGCACCTACAGCCTCACGCCGGACGGGAAAGACGTGCTGCGCCTCATTCAGGAGCGCGGCGCGGTGACCGATGAAGCCTCCGCGCTCACGCCGGAGATGCTGAAACAGGGCGCCTGGAAGAACGTCCGGTTCCGTGCCTACAACATATCGCTCAGCCCGCCCCGGGCAAGCATCGGCAGGAAACATCCCTACCGGGAGTTCCTCGACTACGTCAAATACCAGTTCGTCAGCATGGGTTTCGAAGAGATGCGCGGACCCCTCGTGGAGAACGAGTTCTGGGACATGGACGCGCTGTTCATGCCGCAGTTCCATCCCGCGCGGAACATCCACGACGTATACTTCGTGAAGGAACCGTCGCAATGCCGGGAGATCGAAGCACCCTTCGGGAAGCAGGTCGCCGCGGCGCACAAGGACGGCGGCAAGACCGGGTCCAGCGGCTGGCGGTACGCCTTCGATGTGGAGCGGGCCAAACGGCTCATCCTCCGCAGCCAGGGAACAGCGGTTTCCGCCCGGACGATGGCGGCAGGGCCGAAGGTCCCCGGGAAATATTTTTCCATCGCCCGCTGCTTCCGGTATGATTCCGTCGACGCGACCCACGCCCCCGACTTCAATCAGGTGGAAGGGATCGTCCTGGGCAGCGACATCAACTTCACGACCCTGCTCGGGCTTCTGAAGCTCTTCGGCCAGGAGGTCGCCAAAGCGAAGGAGTTCCAGTTCAGGCCGGCCTATTTCCCCTTCACCGAACCGTCGGTAGAGCTCCACGTAAAGCATCCCGATCTGGGATGGATGGAGCTGGGCGGCGCCGGCATTTTCCGGCCCGAAGTGACGCTGCCGCTCGGCGTCGATGTACCGGTGATCGCCTGGGGGCTTGGCCTGGACCGCATGGCCATGATCGCGATGGAAATAAAGGATATCCGGGACCTCTTCTCGCGGGACCTGGATTTTGTAAGAACGAAGAAAATACAATTAAATAAATAACCATGTAACCACAGATGAACACGGATAAAGGCCAAAATGACAACGTTTGAACCGAAACGTTGACGCTGTCTTGATACCATGCCCACTATCGACATCAAAAAGAAAGACCTGGATTCGCTCATCGGAAGGAAGCTTTCCGTTGAGGCGCTCGAAAAGCGCCTCATGCTGGCCAAGGCCGAGCTGAAGGAGTACAACGCCGCGACCGACGACCTGAAGGTGGAACTATCGGACAGCAACCGGCCCGACCTGTGGTGCGCCGAAGGCGTCGCTCGCCAGATACGCATTGCCTTGACCGGCAAGCCGGAAGAGTATTCTTTTTTCAGACCGGGCCATAAGGCGACGCGCATCATCAGGGTAGCGAAGGACATGAAGCCCGTCCGTCCCTACATTGCCGCCTGCATCGCCTTCGGCATCAGGATGAACGACGATGTCCTCGCCCAGATGATCCAGAGCCAGGACAAGCTCGCTGAGATCTTCGGCCGGCAGCGGAGCACCGTTTCCATCGGCATCTACGAGATGGACAAGATCGCCTTCCCCATCGATTACCGTCTTGCCGCGCCCGACGAACTGTCGTTCACGCCCCTGGGCATGGACGAAAAGCTCACGCTCGGCCGGATCCTCGAACGGCATCCCAAGGGCGTCCAGTACGGCGGCATCGTGAAGCCCTTCAGGAAGTACCCGGTCCTCATCGACAGCATGAACCGCGTGCTGTCCTTCCCGCCCATCATCAACAGCGCCGAGATCGGCGAGGTGAAGACGAATACGCGTAATGTCCTCGTCGAGGTGACCGGGACTGACCAGCGGATGGCGGCGCTCACGCTGAACATCCTCGCCGTGAACTTCTACGACCGAGGCGCCGAGATCGATCCGGTGCAGATCGTGTATCCCTACGCAACGGACAAGGGGACCCGCGTCACCTGCCCCTATGACGCTCCGGCATCGATCAAACTGTCCCTGGCGAAGTTCTCCCAGGCCCTGGGGGAGGACGTATCGGTTGCCGATCTCAAGAAAAGGCTCACGGCATACGGCCACAAGGTCAAGGGATCAGCGACCGGCCTGTCGATCACCTACCCGCCCTATCGCGACGACATCATGCACCCCATGGACATGGTGGAAGATTACGCCATCAGCAGGGGCTACGAATCCTTCGAACCGGTCATGCCCCAGGAATCCACGGTGGGCGGACTTTCGAAGATCGAGCTCATGTCCGATTCCGCGCGGGGGCACCTGGTCGGCGCGGGCTTCCAGGAATTCGTGTCGAACATCCTCTGCTCCCGGGAAGAGCTGGCAGACGGCCTGGCGGCGGGGGAGGGCCTGGTGGAAGTGGACAATGTCATGTCCCTTGCCTACTCGGTGCTCAGGAACCGAGTTTTGCCGTCGCTCCTGAACGTCGAGGCGGCGAGCTCCAAGGCGTTCTATCCGCACCGGACATTCGAGGCCGGCGAGGTTGCCGTCCTCGACCGGTCAGCGAACATGGGAACGCGGACGGACCTGAACCTCGCGGCCCTTATCGCCCATCCAACGGCGAATTTCTCGGAAATGCATTCGACGCTCGACGTGCTGCTGTACTACCTTGGAGTGGAGTATAAACTGGAGCCGGCTGAGGACCCGCTCTTCCTGGCGGGGAGATGCGGGAAGATCGTGGTGAATGGCGACGCGCTAGGCTTCATCGGAGAGGTGCGGCCTGAGGTCCTGGAACGGCGGCAGATCAACATGCCCTGCGCTGCCTTCGAGATCAACCTGAACGCAGTACTGCGGTTGACGAAAAGGTAGAGGCAGGGAAGCATAGATAAAAAAAAGGCGCCTTTGCAGGCGCCTTTTTTTATTTGAGTATGCCGCCGGTCCTACCAGTTTTGCGAGCTGTGACAGCCGGACAGACCGCCGGCGCTGGGATTGCATGACGCGCCGTTGTAGTTCAGCGCTGTGGCGGTGGTAGCTGAAGCCGGACCCTCCATGACGGTCGTGTTCAACGTCGTGAAATGGTTCACGGCGAGCTTCGTCGTATCGTGGCAGACCGTGCAGGCAATGTTCCTGCCCACATGGAGCGTGTGTCTGCCGGAACTGAAGCTGTTAAATTGCGCCGTACCGGAAGCATGGCAGGACGTGCACTGGGTATTCACATTTATGCTCCCGGTGAGCCAGCTCGGCGTGGTCTGTCCGCCGTGGCAGCTTACGTTCGAGCAGGTGTTTGCCGTATTGTCGAACGACGCAGCTCCTGATTCGGCATTATAGGCCGCGCTGCTGATGACCTCGGCTATGCCATTCTGGTGCAACGCCGTGCCCGAACCAGATCCGGAGTGGCATGCGCTGCAGTCGATGTACGAACCCAATGCTGTGTGGGCAGTATGCCTGCCGGCCGTGTCAGGGAACGCAGCGCCTGCGGGCGGGATTCCATGACAGGTCCCGCAGCTTGCCGAGGTGAATGGCCAGGTATGGCACGTGGAGCAGGACGGTCCGGAGAGTGCCACGCCGGTCAACGTTGTCCCGTGGCAGTAGACATTGGCGCAGGAACCGGTCCCGTTCGCCAGGGCAAAGGCCCGGTGGTTCAATTGCACATTGGGATACCAGGCGAGCATGTGGACCTTCGTCTGATCCTGCATGTGACAGCTGTTGCAGGCGATGTGCGAGCCGCCGCCGAGATAATCGGCGCCGTGGCATTTCTGGCAAACGACGCTGTCGGTCAGCGCGGCTGTCTCATGGGCCAGGACGACCCACGACGGGGCCGGATGGTCCAGACCCGGACCGTTATGGCATTGATAGCATGTGGTCGTCGCGCTTCCGCCCTGGTAGGTCTGGCCGTGGCAGGTCTTGCAGGCCGAGAAATCCTGTTCGGCGGTCACTCCATGCTGGGTCGAAGCGCTCCAGCCCGCGGGATGGCCCGATGCGGCGTGACAGAGCGTATTGTTAAAGCAGCCGGGAGGGGTTCCCGCTGCAGCCGGGGGAGAAGGCTGGACCGAGGAGTTCGCGCCGTTCGTATGGCACTGCGCGCAGACCGCCGCGTTACCCTGGTCGGTGTTCGTATGGGTCCTCACGCCTCCCCTCCAGGGAGCGGGGGAATGGGGCGCGTTCGCGCCGTGGCAGGTGAAGCAGGATGTCAGGGCCGTGCCTCCCGAGAAGTCGGTCCCATGGCATGACTGACACTGGGAGAAACCGTTCGCCTGGGATTTTGCCGAGGCGCCATGCTGGGCGGGATCGCTCCAGCCAACGGGGTGCCCCGGCGTCGCGTGACAGAGCGTATTGTTGAAGCATCCCGGCGCTGCTCCCGCGGGAGCAGGCTGGGCCGGCTGGACCGTGGAGTTCGCGCCGTTCGAATGGCACTGCGCACAGACCGCCGCATTTCCCTCGGCGGTGTTCGTGTGGGTCCTCACGCCTCCCCTCCAGGGAGCGGGGGAATGGGGCGCCTGCGCGCCATGGCAGGTAAAGCAGGAAACGGCCGATAAGCCCCCGGCATATCCCGCGCCATGGCACTCCTGACAGGAGGAAAATCCCGCAGCCCGGGATTTTGCGTTGGCGCCATGGGCGGTTGGATCGGACCAGCCGGTCGGATGTTTCCCGGTAACGGGATCGAACGTTGATTCGTCGGTCCCGGCGCTGCATCCGGTGATGATGGCAGATAGTATCAGCAGGTACAGGGAGATTCTGGAGCGCATCGTCATTGTGTATTTCTACCTTTCTTGAGATTTGGACGACCGGTCATATCTACAGTACGGAAGATCGCCGCTTTGCCTGGTCCGGACGCCGTTTTAACTGCAGGCATGCTGGTGTTCCGATGTGAGTGTTCCTGCGCTTTGTATTTGCACTGTGCGCTAGTGATGGGTGATGTAAGGACTGACGAAGTCTTGATTACGTGCGTATATGCTAACGCTTCGGCCAAGATCGTGTCAATACCAAATATTTTATGAGAATAATTATAGATAAGGCAATAAATAAACTACCTAGAAAACCAAAAACGAGGCTAACCAAAAAACGCCTCATATCGGGCACATGTGCCGCAGCCTTGTAAGCATACGAACAGTAAAGAAAGCCTACTTTATTTTTGCAAAGTGAATGCCACCAGGGCTGGGACCACATTAACTAACTGATTGTTTTAACCTTTAGGTGCTTTACCTGTATGATGGCCAGTCTTCCTGACAAGAAAAAGATTGTCTGTATTTTCATACGACGAAATCAGGCTGTATGCTGAAAAAGCGCGATTTGGCCAAATAAACAGATTGTTAGCCTGTTGGAGGAATTCACCTGCAGGGGAAGAGTCTGCGAAGGCACCGTCATACATTCATAGAACAGGTTGTCAGTTGAAGTCGTCCCCGTGGAGGAGAGAGCCCAATGCCTGTTAATATTCCCGGTGCTCCATTGCGCGGGGATAATCGATGCTTTTATCGCATTGTCAGACGCCCGACTGTCCGGTCGTCCTCCCCTTGATGCGCCGATCATGCCGGGGCCGATGTCATTGTTGAAAAGCGGTCGTTTATACAGGAGCGACGGGTTCTTTCTAAGTGCTGTTCACTTGACAATAGCGCGCCGGGTGGGTACAGTAATGAGGCTTTCTGAGGGGTGCTGGTCTCCCCGTTCTCATGCTTCCCGTGTTGAGCGTTTCGATCATTTTCTATTGTTATGCCCATACGAACTAAATTCATCCTGATCCTCCTCGCGTTCATTATCGTCCCCGGCGTATTGTTCAGCGCGATGGTATATTCGACGGCGCGAACATCGCTGATGGACGTGAGGATCGCGCAGCTGAACAACGTCGCCGCCCTTAAGAAGGACAGGATCGAGGCCTTTTTCAGCGCCTGGCGGTCACAGATCGCGATGGTCCAGCACAATCCCGATATTGAGCATTTCCTCCCTGTTCTGGTCGCCAACGCCGGGAACAAGGAATCATCGGCCTACCGGCAGGCTTTCGCCGAACTGGAGGAGCAACTGCAGGTAATCCAGAGGGTCAATGGATATCTGAACGTCCTTCTGGTCGACCCCCGGGGAAGGATCGTATATTCAAGCAGCGATAGAAACCGTGCTCCGCTTTCCGAGGTATCGCCTCCCGTCAAATACTTCCACGAAGCGCGAAAAAATATCTTCTTTTCAGACATCTATCGAAGAACGTCGGATAGCGCGCCGCTGGCGATGATCGGAGCAGCGCCCGTCCATGACGTTCAGGGCGTCTTTGTCGGTGAGATCGTGATCGAGCAGGCGATGGACCTTGTCTACCGGACCATCCTGGACACGACCGGACTCGGGCGGACGGGAGAGGTCGTCATCAGCCGCCGGGAAGGAAACGCCGTCATGTTCCTGAGTCCCTTGAAGAGCGATCCTTACGCAGCGTTCGTCAGGAAGATCCCCTATGCCAGCAAGCAGGCTTACCCGTCGCAGCGGGCGTCCCGGGGAGAGACCGGCTCGGGGATCACCCTTGATTATCAGGGAACCGAGGTGCTGGCCGCGTGGCAGTACCTGCCATCTGTTCGCTGGGGGCTGGTGACCAAGATCCATGCGTCTGAAGCCTTCGCTCCGATCGAGCATATGAGAAACCTGATCATCCTGCTGGGCGGCGTCTTCCTGTTCCTCGCGGTCCTTGTCGCCTACGCAACAGCGCGGAGCGTCGCCGACCCGATCCTGGAACTGCAGAAGGGCACGGACGTCATCGGCCGCGGCAATCTCGACCATAGGGTCGGGACGACGGCGAAGGACGAGGTTGGAGATCTGTCGCGGATGATCGACGTGATGACCACAAACCTGAAAAGGGTGACAGCATCGCGCGACGAACTGGATGCGGAGATCACCGTGCGAAAAAGCGTCGAACTGTCGCTTGTCGAGCAGTCGCGGGTCCTGGAGGCCTACTTCAAGCATTCCGTGTCGCCCCTGGTGTTCCTCGACCGGGAGTTCAACTTCCTCAGGGTGAACGAGGCCTACGCACGGGTCTGTTCTCGTTCCGTGGAGGATTTTCCCGGCATAATCACTTTGTCGATTATCCTTCCGATGAACTGAAGCAGGAGTTCGAGAACGTCGTGAACACCGGCATTCCTTATTACAAAGATGCGCGGCCCTTCCGGTTCCCGGACCATCCCGAATGGGGGACCACGTACTGGGACCTCATCGTGAACCCCATCGTGGATGACGATGGAAAGGTCGATTTTCTGGTGTTCTCGCTGAACGACGTGACCCATCGCACGGAAACGGAGCGCCGCATAGCCGTTACCAGCGCTCTCCTGAAGCAGTTCGCCGGGAAATACGACAGGAAGGAATACCTCGACGCCGCTGTTGACCTCATCTGCGAATGGAGCGGCTGCCGGAACGCGGGTATCAGGATAACGGACGAGGAGGGCAACATCCCCTTCCGGGCGTGCCGCGGGTTCAGCGACGAGTTCCTGGCGTCGGAGAACGCCTTGTCCGCTGCTGTCGACCGGTGCACATGCACCCGGGTCATCACCGAAAAACCGGAGCTGCATGACCTGCCCGCGATGACGCAGAGCGGCTCGTTCGCGACCAACGACCTGAGGCTGTTCATGGAGGAGCTGACGCCCGAACAGCGGAATGCGTTCCGCGGCGCCTGCCTGCGGTGCGGGTTCGGGTCCCTCGCCGTGATCCCGGTGAAGCACCGTGGCCAGATGCTCGGCGCCATACACCTGGCTGATGAACGGCAAGGCATGGTCCCTCTGAAGAACGTGGAATTCCTTGAACAGCTCGCTTTCATCATCGGCGAGGCGGTCTACCGGTTCGATATCGAGGACGAACTGCGCAGGAACTATGACGCCCTCCGGCTGTCGGAAACACGCTACCGCGCGCTGGTCGAGGATATCCGCGACGTCATTTTCACCCTGACAGAAGGCGGTTCCATTGCTTCCCTGAACACCGCCTTCGATGTGAACACCGGGTTTTCACGGGATGAATACGTGGGGAGGCAGTTTGTCGAACTGATACATCCCTACGATCTGCCCCATGCCATGGAGATCTTCGCGAACATCCTGTCAGGACATCCAATGCCGCTGTTCGAACTGCGGGTGCGTACGCGCTCCGGGGAGTATCGCACCTTTGAGTTCAAGGTCGGCACGGACCGGACCGCCGAGGGGATGATCCTCGGGACCGCCCGCGATGTGACCGAGCGCAAACAGGCGGAAGAGCAGCTGAACCTCTTTATTGACCTCATCAACCAATCCATTGATGCCGTGTATGTGGCGGACCCGGCAACGGGCGCGATCGTGGAGTTCAACGAGGCTGCCTGCATCAGCACGGGATATTCCCGGCGGGAATTGCTGTCGATGAAGGTCTCCAATCTTTCCCGCAAACACTTCGACCGTGAACGCTGGAACGATCATGTCTCGGAAGTACGGAACAAAGGGGCGCTGCTCCTGGAAGATGTCGTCTATCGCAAGGACGGGAGCGCGATTCCCGTGGAAGTGGCCGTTAAGTACATCTCCCGCGGGGAGCAGGATTACCTGGTCGCGGTCATTCGTGATGTGACCGAACGAAAACAGGCCGAGGAGGAGCACGCCCGCCTGGTCTCCGCGGTCGAGTCGGCTGCCGACGCGATCGTGATCACGCACCCCGCCACCGGCGTGATCCAGTATGCCAATCGCGCATTCGAACAGATCACCGGATATGCCAGGCAGGATGCAGTGGGGAGGACGCTGCATTTCCTTGAGAGCGGCGAGCATGGCGAGGAACATTTCCACGGCATCCGGGAGACCCTGGCAAACGATGGTGTCTGGAGTGGAAAACAAGTCAGCAGGCGGAAGGACGGCTCAACCTATTTCGAGGAATGCACGGTATGGCCGGTGAAGAACAGGAACAATGAGATCATCAACTACGTGTATATCAAGCGGGATGTAACGGAGCGTCTCCGGCTCGAAGCCATCGCCGAGTCGGTCAACACGATGGACAATATCGGCTACGTATTCTCGGGGGTCCGGCACGAGATCGGCAATCCCATCAATTCGATCAACATGATCCTCGGCATCCTGCGGGCAAAGCTGGACACCCTGCCGACGGAGGCCGTGAAGGACTATCTGGCGAAGATGACGGAGCAGATAAGCCGGGTCGAATACATTTTGCGCTCGCTCAAGAGCTTCAACCTTTACGAGACCCAGCAGCCGCAGAACATCGACCTGTCAAGCTTCATGGGGAACTTTCTGCCGCTGATACGGAATGATCTCGCACGGAAGGGCATCACCGTCCAGGCCGCTGTCGAGCCGGACAGCACGGCTTATGCCGATGCCCGGGCGCTTCAGCAGGTGCTCCTGAACATCATAACCAACGCCGCTGACGCGGTGACGGACCGGGCGGACCCCGTCATTGTTCTCTCCCTGTCTTGCAGCGCCGGTTCGGCGCGGATCCGGGTGCGGGACAACGGACAGGGAATCCCCGAGGACAAGTTGAAGAACATCTACAGGCCGTTCTATACGACAAAGAAGCAGGGGACCGGGCTCGGCCTGGTCATCGTGCGGAAGATGCTTGCCCGGATGAACGGCCGCATCGATTTGACAAGCACCATGGGCGAAGGGACCACCGTGGAGATCACCATTCCGGAGGGAACGCATGAAGTCCGCTAATACCAGAAAAACGCTGCTCGTCATCGATGATGACCGCGTATTTGGAGAGGCCATCAGGGACTACCTGTCAAGCGAGTCCGTGGAAGTGCTCATCGCCAACAAGGCGGCGGACGGCCTGACCCTCTGCTCCCTCCGGAAGATCGACGTCGTCGTGCTGGACCAGCAGCTTCCCGACGGGGAAGGGCATACCCTGTGCCCGGACATCCTGCGGTATAACGACCAGACCAAGATCATCTTTTCGACGGCCTTCCCCAGCTTTGAGAACGCCGTCAAAGCCATCCGGTTCGGGGCCCATGATTATCTTTCCAAACCCTATGATCTGGAGGAGCTTGCCCTGGCCGTTCGGCAGTCCTTCCGCACCCTGGAGTTGGAGCAGGTCGAACAGGTCCAGAACTATCAGCGCACGCGGGAAAAAGAGGGCGCCGTCATCATCGGCGGAGAGGGCATCGCCGATGTGCTTCAGCTCGTCGAGATCGCGGCGGTGTCTGATTCGCCGGTGCTCATAACCGGCGAGACGGGGACCGGCAAGACGCTCGTGGCCAAGGCCATCCACTTCAAGGGCAAGCCGAACAGCGCGCCTTTCGTGAGCATCAATTGCGCGTCGCTGCCGGAAAATCTCATCGAGGCGGAGCTCTTCGGCTTCGAGAAAGGCGCGTTCACCGGCGCGGTCAATGCCAAAAAAGGCCTGTTCGAAATGGCTGAGGGCGGTACGCTGTTCCTCGATGAGATCGGGGAAATGCCGTTTCACCTTCAGTCGAAATTGCTGAGCGCCCTGGAGGACCGGATGATCCGCCGGCTCGGTGGGACTTCTTCCAAACCGATCAGTGTGCGGATCATCGCCGCCACGAGCGTGGAACTGGAGGACACCCTCGGCAAGAACTTCAGGAAAGACCTTTACTACCGCCTCAGCGTGGTCCGGATACACATCCCCCCCCTTCGTGAACGGAGAGGGGACATCCCCGTGCTGTGCGGCTATCTGCTCAAGACCATCACCACCCATCCGATCGAGATCCCCGACGACGACATGACGCTGCTCATGAAGTACGACTGGCCGGGAAACGTGCGCGAGCTCAAGAACATCCTTGAGCGTGCGCTCTTCATCCAGAAGGGCGCGACGCTGGAGCCGTCCCTCCTTCTGGAAAAGAGGGCTCCGGCACCGGCGAATTGCACGTTTCCCGTTGCTCCGGAAATGACCATCAAGACCCTCGATGAGTGTGAAAAAGAGATCATCGCCGCTGCGCTGGCCCAACTGAAAGGCAATCTCACTCAGACCGCGAAAGCGCTCGGCATATCGCTGTCTACGCTCAAGAGAAAGATACAGGAATACCATATAAAATAAAAAATGGTCCAGAATGAACCATCCAGCCTGAACCTCCGCTTATCCATGCCTTCTCAGCATACGACCTGAATATCCTCTAACCTGTTGAATCTACGATGTCCCTTCGTTGTGCTTTCTCCGGCACGGTATTTGCTCTCTGTTCCTACGAGTCCAAGGCGGGATCCCGGGCTCCAGAGCGACGGGGCGCGGCGTCCCGGTTTCGACAAAGGCGCAGGCTGTATCCCGGAAATGCGTGAGGAGGCAGTGATGAGCGAATGGGAAAACGGGGGCGAGATCGTCGCGCTTGCTGGTTCATTCGTCGAGGAGTTCGGGCAGGACCGGGAGACGAGGTCCCGCCGAGCACGCGAGGAAGAACTGGATCAGAAGGGCCTGGACGTCATCAAGTATTATCTGAAGGAGATCAGGGAAAGGCCGCTGCTCACCTTCGAACAGGAGCAGAGCCTGGCGAAGCGGATCTCCAGGGGCGACCAGGAGGCCCGCACGCTGATGATCGAGTCGAACCTGCGCCTCGTCGTGGCCTTCGGAAAGCGGTACATCAACAGGGGGATGCCCTTTGCCGATATCATCGCTGAAGGCAACATCGGACTCATCAGGGCGGTGGAGAAGTTCAACTATAGACTGGGATACCGGTTCAGCACCTATGCGTCCTGGTGGATCAGGCAGGCGATCGAACGGGCGATCATGAACCATGCAAGCATCATACGTTTGCCGGTCCACGTCGCCGAGTCTCTCAACGTCTATCTCAGGACCGTTCGCAGGCTGAAGCAGGAGCTGAACCGGGAGCCCTGGGTCGAAGAGGTCGCCAAGCGGATGGGGATCAGCGTCGAAAAAGCGCGGGGCCTGTCGCAGACCTCGCGCGACGTGCGGTCTCTCGATACGCTGGCAGGGGACGACGAGGAAAATTCTCCTTTCTATTATCTCGAAGACACCAGCACGCCGTCCCCGGCGAGCGGGCCGGACCATGCCGGCCGGCGCAGGCTCATTGCCGAACGGCTCGAGGCGCTTTCGCCAAATGAGCGCAAAGTCCTCCAGATGCGGTTTGGCCTGATCGATGACGAACCGGTCACTCTGGATACGATCGGGAAGGAACTTGGAATAACGAGGGAGCGGGTGAGGCAGATCGCGAACAATGCGCTCGGCAAGATCCGGGCGATGATGAAAAAAAAGAACATTCTCGCCGAGGAAATGCTGTGACAAAGCCTCTATGCCATCCTCGTGCTCCGCTCAGCTGAAATCGGTGGGCTTTGTTAACGCAGCCGGAAGTACATGCCTCCAGACAGGGACGTAGAGGAATACGCGATCTTTGACACGGCCCAGGGTTTATTTGTTCGTGAAGATACCTATTGAGAATAAGACGGCATCTCTCCAATCTCGTTCTCGTTTGGCTGAAAAAGTTCCGATGCCATTACGAGGAGCGTTTCTGCGTCGAAGCAATCTTCAGCGAGTTGATATCTTAACACCGAGATTGTTTCGCTCCGCTCGCAAGGACCACTAAACGCAGGGGAATTTATTCGCGTCTACTTGCTTCTCCTGTCCGACAGCTCCCTTCCCGACGTAACCGCGTTTTCCGACTCCCGGTCTCCCGAGAGCTATTTGCCTTAATAACCACGGAAAAGGCCATATCACAAAATAGGCTGTTCAAAATGATCGGTTTGACGGCATGCTCGAAGTACATTACCACTAAGTCCTTGAATTAAAATAAATATGCCATTCCATTTATTCGGGTATTGATATTGCAATATGGTGAGACATTCGGTATGCCGGCGGCTGTACGCAACCGCCTGCTACGACAAATATCTCATGAAGAACATTCTCGTGGTTGATGACAATAAAGACATCCTGCAAGCCCTGCAGTTCGGGCTCGGCGGTCATTTGAAGGACTGCACGATCCTGACCGCCTTGAACGGACAGCAGGCAGCGGATATCATGAAGAGCACCACCATCGATCTTATCCTGACGGACCTGGACATACCCGTGCAGATGGGGTACCGGTTCATCGAGGATTCCCGGAAAGCTCATGGGCTGGTGCCCATCTGTGTGATGACGGGCAGCTGCACCGCAGCCGACCGGGAACGCCTGCAGGCGCTGGGTGTTAAAAAGATCCTCGAAAAACCATTTCAGGTCGAGCACCTGTCGAACCTGATAGCTTCGGAACTGGGGCTGGAGCGGCGTATTTCCGCGTAGATAGGTACTTCTGCGTAGATTCGTTGCCTTGAACGAAATTTTATTCTTTAGTTGAGCACTGATCCCATGTTTGACGGCCCTTCAATGACAAGGGCCGGAATGGAAAAAGGAGGACGATATGACGTACAACAGGCAAAGGGCAGCAAGTAAGGCAGTGCGCGCTATCGCGATGGTCTGTCTGATACTGGCCATCGGGTTCGCGTTGCCGGCCGGTCTTCTCGCGTTCACGCTGAACGTCGAGGGATGCGACGCCAGCAACGTGTGCACGGCTTACACCGGAAACTTCCGGTGGATCGTTGAAGAGGACAATACCACCCAGTCGCCTCCCGGCGTACGGGTGCCCGACAGCATCGGCCTCGTGACCCACAACAGCCACGCGCCTGTTGTTGCGAACGGGTCCGGCACGGCAGGCAGCGCGGATGTGGCTGTAAATCCCGCCGGGCGGTACTATGTTTCCGTGCTTCCTGACTCGGGGTATTCGATCGGCGGCGCCATGGTCGCCGTCGGGGCGGGCAGCGCCACGGTCAGGGTGAACGCGAATGCCCTTCCCACCGCCCAGGTATCGGTCCTGGTGTTCAAGGACCATGCGCCGATCAACAACATTTTCGACCAGGGCGAGCAGGGGATCGCCGGCGCGACCATCGTGATCTTCGATATCGGAGGCCAGATGTCCACGGACTTCTGCGGCAATCCGCTCGGCTCCGAGTATCCTGTGGGCCAGTCTGATTGTTCCATACCCCCGACGACCATGGGAACAGGGGTCATTCTGACCGACGCCAACGGAGTCGCCCACATCAAGAACCTCACGCCTGGCAAGTACGGCATCCGCGCTGTTCCTCCGGGAGCTCCGGCCAGCTATATCCAGACATCGACCATTGAAGGCACCCCGGGCATCGACGCCTGGGTGAAGGCGAACGAACCGCCGATGTTCATTGAAGGGTTCGGCACCGGGTTTTATCACGCCTTTATCGGCTTTGTGATGCCCGCGGAGCTTCCCTGGGCGGCAGGCGGCCCGGGCGCGAACACCATCAGCGGCCAGAACGTATTCAACCATTTCGGCCGTCCGCCGGTGAACCAGGGATTCTTCGCCGGCCCGCCGGTGGGCGAGTGCTGGGTCGGATTGAACGACATCGCGACGGGAACCGGCCTCATGGCCGTCCCCTGCGACGGGAACAGCAATTTCTCGCTGTCCGGCATCCCCGACGGGACCTATCAGCTTGCAACGTGGGACAAACCGCTGGATGCGCTGTTCGGATTCAACACCGTGGTCGTGAACGGCGGCAGCGTCAACCTCGGCCAGGTGATGTCCTTCCGCTGGTTCGGCACCTACGAGGGGAGCGTCTTCTATGATGCGGACGGGGACGGCTTCCGCGATGCGACCGAGACCGGCCTCTCGGACCAGAACATCAACATCCGCTTCCGCGACGGTTCCATCTACCAGGCGCAGCCTACGGATGCTGCCGGCGAATACGGCTTCAGCGAGGTGTTCCCGTTCTTCAAATGGCTGGTTGTCGAGGTCGATTTCCTGCGGTACAAGGCCACGGGCATGACCGCCGCGGTGGATTACGGCGGCGCCATACCGCCGGCCAACGGCTGGATCACCCCTTCGTTCGACTCTCTCAATCCCCAGCCGCAGGCCTCGGTGAACCCGAACACAGGCAACAACAAGTCCCGGACCGAGACCGGCCCGGTGCTCACCCAGAACATGATGCTGTTCCTGAACCAGACGAACGTGATGGATTGGGGCAAGGCGGCCTATGCGCCGGGAGAGAACGGAGGCATCTCGGGCGTCGTGTTCTACGATACGACCCGCGCCGAGAACGACCCCCGCTACAACGCCGGCGAGACATGGCAGCCGGGCATTCCGAGGGTCCAGGTCTGCCTCTACCAGGATAACCTCACCAATGCCACGGGTCTGCCTGGACCGGACGGCATCATTGATGATATCAACGCCCCGGCTGGTGTACAGCTGTGCGACGTGGACAACGCCCCCTTCGGCGATTTCCCCGGCCCCGGCGACGTGGAACGCAGCGGCACTGCGGGCGTCCTCGATCTCGGCGACGCGATCGACATGGCCACCACCGACAGCTTTGACGACAACAAGCCCACCGGCTGCATCCAGGACCTGCCGCCCATCGCGGGCGTGCAGCCCTGCTACGACAACTACGGGACCTGGAACCAGATCCGTCCGGGCATCTTCGACGGCGGGTACGCCTTCGGACCGGACCTTCCGACGGGCACCTACATCGTCGAGTCCGTTCCGCCGACGGGATACCAGGTCGTGAAGGAAGAGGACAAGAACGTCGATTTCGGCGATGCATACCAGGTAAGCCCCCTGCTCCTTCCGCCGGTCTGCACGGGCACCGTGGACAACGGCATGCCGCTGCACATCGTTCCGGCGGAACTGGCACTCTTCCCGGGTGTGGCGATCGATCCGCCCCTGGCGGGATCGACAACGCCTCTGTGCAATATGAAGCAGATCGCCGTGGCTGACGGAAAGAATGCGGCGTCTGACTTCTTCTTCTTTACCGAGGTCCCGAAGGCCGCACGCGTGGTGGGATTCTCGAACAACGATCTTGCGGCCGAGTTCAATGCAGGCAGCCCGGTCTTCGGCGAGAAGACCTCTCCCGCCTGGCTCCCGGTTTCCTTCCAGGACTGGCAGGGCAACGAGGTGGCGCGCGTGTACATGGACGAGTGGGGCTCCTACAACGCCATGCTGCCGTCTTCCTATACCATGAACGTGCCGATGCCTTCGGGCGTCTCACCCAATATGATAACGGCGGTCCTGAACCATCCGTTCCTTCCGAACGGCCAGCGGGACCCGTTCTATGATCCCCGGTACAGCGTGACCCCGTGGACGCTCGACTACTGGCCGGGCAAGACCACGTACGTTGACACGCCCCTCGTGCCGATCGCCGCATTCACCGGCTTCCCGCAGAATGGGCCGGATGTGGAACCGGCGACAGCAACACCGGTCATAAGCGCGGTTTCCAGCGCGAGCTCGGTCACCGGACCCGTGGTCTGCAGCACGCCGGATACGGTGACCTTGACCTCGCTCGGGACCACGAGCGTCCCGAATCCCGATTTCGATCCGGCCATCCCGGGCAGCCAGCCCGAGATCTCCCGTGACTACGGCTTCGGCACCGGCGGGACGGTCTTCCTGAACGGGACGCCGGTCGACGCCGGAGACATCGTGAGCTGGACCAATACAGCCATCGTATTCACGCTTGCCGGCGGCACCGCCCCCGGTCAGTATCAGCTCAAGGTTACCCGGGCGGATTCCGGTTTGTCGACGCCCATAGGCATAACGCTGCAGGTGCTCGCGAGCTGCGCGAACGTGCAGTATGTTGCTCCCGGTCCGGGCGCGATCCAGGCCGCTGTTGACGCGGCTGCCGACGGCGACACGATCGTCGTGGCACCGGGGACCTATTCGGAGAATGTCATTCTGTACAAGAACGTGAAACTCCAGGGCTCGGGCGCCGGTTCGACGACGATCTTCGCGACCCCGCTTCCGGCGGAGCGTCTGAACGACTGGCACGCGAAGGTGCTGAGCATCAACGGTACCGATCCCTTCCTGGCTAACGAGGCCCCGGGCATCCTGGTCCTGGGCAGCGTGCCGGGCTTCGCGAACGGCCCTGATCTCATCGACGGGTTCCAGATCATGGGCACGATCATGGGCGGCGGCATCACGGTCGACGACAACGCCCCCGGCATCGTGATCAGCAACAACCGGATCACGGCCAACCAGGGCAATTTCGGCGGCGGCATCACCGTAGGCGCACCCAACCGTGTATCGAACAATCCCGGCGTGGTCATCGCCAATAACGACATCGTCGGCAACGGCGGCGTGCAGGGCGGCGGCGGCGTCGCGCTGTATGCCGGTTCGGACAACTACGTCATCCAGAACAACATCATCGGGCGGAACTTCTCGCGCTTCAACGGCGGCGGCATCGCCCACGTCGGCCTGAGCAACGGAGGCCTGATCGAGAACAACAAGATCATCTTCAATGAGGTGGCCTTCGGCGGCGCGGCCTTCGGCGACGGCGCGGGCATCTACATCGGCGGTGACCAGCTGCTTGGCGTCCTGAGCGCGGGCACCGGCACCGTCACCGTCAACGCCAACCTGATCCAGGGCAACCTGGCGGGCGTGGGCAGCGGCGCGGGCATCAGGGCCTCGTCCGTGAACGGTCAGGACGTGCTGGCCGCTCCGGGCAACCCGGCTGCCTGGTATGGGCTCGTGATCACCAACAACATGATCGTGAACAACGTTGCGGGCTATACGGGCGGCGGCATCGCACTCCAGGATGTAGCCCGGGCAAACATCAGCAGCAACACGATCTCCAGCAACGACAGCACGGCAACGGCGGCGAACGCCTTCCTGGCCGGCGCGGCCGATTCCACACCGCAGCCTGCGGGCATCGTGTCGAACGTGCACAGCGTGCTCCTGACGGCGGCAACGGGCACGACGCAGACCTTCTCGAATCCCGTGCTGGACAGCAACATCATCTGGTTCAACCGTTCGTTCTACACCACGAACGGCGGCGCCGGCGGTTTGGTGCCCAACCCGCTCGGGATCGTCTGGGACCTCGCGGTGACGGGAACGGCGGGTCAGCTGGCTCCGCAGAACAGCATCCTGACGAACCTTGCGCCCGCTCACGGCGGAACGTACGCAGGCAACGGGAACTTCTCCACGAACCCGCAGTTCACGAGCAGCTATGTCAACACCCTCGTGACAGCGGCGGTGATCGATGAGGGCGGCAACTTCATCACCGTCCGGTTCACGCTTCTCGAGACCAACGCCGGCGACTATCACCTCAGGGCCACGTCGCCGGCCATCGACAAGGTGGTCACGGGACCGGCGACGGACTATGACGGCGAGGCGCGTCCCGGCGGAGCGTCCTACGACATCGGCGCCGATGAGTTCGGCGCAGGCGCTCCGATCATCGCCATGCCTGCCGACAAGGTGGGCCTCTTCCGCGGGGCGGGCTTCTGGGCGCTGGACGCGAACGGGAACGGCGTGTGGGACCAGATCGCCGACTTCAGCTACCGGTTCGGCATCACCGGCGACCTGCCGGTTGTCGGAGACTGGAACAGCGACGGCATCAGCAATCTGGGCGTGTTCCGGAACGGGTCCTGGTATCTGGATGCGAACGGGAACAATGTCTGGGACGCCGGGGTCGACACAACGTACCGGTTCGGCATGACCGGTGACAAACCGGCGACGGGCGACTGGAACGGCGACGGCGTGACGGATATCGGCGTCTACCGGAACGGCGTCTGGTACCTGGACTTCAACGGCAACGGTGCATGGAACGGCGCTGTGACGGACCGTACGTACACCTTCGGCACTGCCGCTGACACGCCGGTGACGGGCGACTGGAACGGCGACGGCGTGACGGACATCGGGACTTTCAATGCCGGGGCCTGGCAGCTCGACCTGAACGGCAACGGCATCTTCGACGGCTGCGGGACCGATGCCTGCTACACCTTCGGGCAGGCCGGCGATGTTCCGGTGACCGGCGACTGGAATGCCGACGGTGTCAGCCAGGTGGGTATCTTCCGCGGGGCAGGCATGTGGTATCTCGACCTGAACGGCGACGGTCTCCTGAATGATGCTTCATTCAAGTTCGGCATCACAGGCGACAAACCGGTTGTCGGCAAGTGGTAGATTGAGGACGGTGCGGAGGCTGAACGGCCTCCGCACCGTGATCCATAGAAGCGATAAAGATAAACAGGATACTATCAAGGAAAGGAGTTCAATTATGCGACCCAGCAGATCATTCTGGATAGGCCTCTCGATCATCCTCGCTGCCTGTCTCCTGTCGCCGTCGTGGACCGTTGCAGGGGTCAACGTCCAGTGCCCGGGGGATAACGACGGGGACGCTCAATGGGCGACGGCGGGGGAGACCCAACCCGGCAATACACAGTGCATGCATCTGGCGGCAGGCGACGGATTCGTCACCATGGCGGACGGGCATCTTCAGTACATGTTCGGATTCTCGGACGTGACCGGGGTGGCGCCGGCCGATGTCATGAACACCGGCATGCTGGCGGCTCAGTTCCCCGGCCCGACCATCAAAGTGAAGGAAGGTACGAATTTCTACCTGACGTTGACCAACGTGGGCATGGTGATGCGGCCCGACCTGTTCGATCCGCATACAGTACACTTCCACGGTTTTCCCAACGCCGCCTCGATCTTCGACGGCGAGCCCATGGCGTCCATCTCGATCAACATGGGATCGAGCCTGACCTACTACTACACGGCGCCCGATCCGGGGACGTACATGTATCACTGCCACGTGGAGGCGACGGAGCATATGCAGATGGGCATGCTCGCAAACCTCTGGGTGACGCCGCTGCAGGACGGCACGGACCCGGGCACAAATTGCGCGTCGCAGAAGTTCGTGTATAACGACGGCGACGGATCGACGTGCTACGATGTGGATTTTCCGGTCCAGATCCACGCCTTCGACTCTAACTTTCATGATCTGCACGTCGCCGTGCAGCCGCTTCCCTTTGCGCTCATGAAGGACAACTATCCCATGCTGAACGGCAGGGGATACCCGGACACGGTGAACACGGCCGCGCTGCCGGCCCCGGGGGAGAACGGCGGGAAAGACTCTCAGATCGTCAGCTCGCTGATCACCGCCACGGTCGGCCAGAAGGTCCTGCTCCGCGTATCGAGCCTGTCCACGGTGGACTACTACACCCTCACCGTTCTGGGGATACCCATGAAAGTGGTGGGCAAGGATGCGAAGATGCTGCGGAGTTCGACGGGAACGAACCTCTCATATCTGACGAATTCAGTGACCCTGGGCGGCGGTGAGACCTACGACGTGATCCTGGATACGGCCGGCGTCACCCCCGGCACCTACTTTCTTTATGCAACGGACCTGAACAACCTGAGCAATGATTCGCAGGACTATGGCGGCATGATGACGGAGATCGTGATCAGCTTATAGGCCGAGCGCCGAAGAGGAGGATACTATGAAGAGAACGGGAATGAAAAGAAGCTTGCTTACGGCGCTGGCAGCGGCCGTGTTCCTGCTGTGCGGGACAATGCCGGCCATCGCCGCGATCAACGGCATCACGGGCACGACATTCAACCTGACTGCTAAATCCGGCTACATCAGCACGGCCGAGGGCGGCAGCTACCTCGCCTGGGGCTATGCCAACGGCAACGGCCTCATGCAGTTCCCGGGCCCCACGCTCATCGTGAACCAGGGCGCCGTGGTGACCGTGAACCTGACGAATGCGCTGGCGGTACCGGTGTCGATCGTGTTCCCGGGCCAGACCGGGGTGATTGCCAGCGGCGGCAGCCAGGGGATGTTGACGCGCGAAGCTGCGGCGGCCGGCGGAACGGTCTCCTATACCTTTACCGCGTCGCGGCCTGGCACGTATACGTACTACAGCGGCACCCAGCCTGACGTGCAGGTCGAAATGGGCCTCGCAGGCGCCCTGATCGTCCGGCCGGGCACTCCGGGACAGGCCTATGATCATGCTGATTCGGCGTTCGACCACGAATATCTGTTCTTCCTGAGCGACATGGACCCGAATATCCACGACGCAGTGGCCGCCGGCAATCTTACGCCGGATACGACGTCGCACTTCGCTGTCTACTGGCTCATCAACGGCAGGACCGCTCCCGATACCATGGCAGCGGCGGGCGCTGCCTGGCTGCCTCATCAGCCATACAACATCATGCCCATGATGCATCCGGGGGAACGGATCCTTATCAGGATGATCGGCGCGGGCCGCGACGCCCATCCCTTTCACACCCACGGCAATCATCACCGGATAATCGCCCGTGACGGCAGGATGCTGTCGAGCGCTCCGGCAAACGGCGCCGATTTGGGAGAGCAGGCCTTCACCACGAGTGCGGTGCCGGGATCCACGGTTGACGCCATCTATACCTGGACCGGAGACAAGATGGGATGGGACTTCTACGGCCATGCCGGCCCCGGCGGAGAAACGGGCCAGGCCTGCGTCGATGCGGGAGTCGCGCTTGCAGCGGGAGAAAGCCTCGCGGACCACTGCAAACCTTTCCCGGTGACCCTGCCGAGCCAGGAGACGCTCACCTTCGGCCAGTTCTACAGCGGCAGCCCTTTCCTGGGCGCGATGGGCACCCTCCCGCCGGGCGAAGGCGGCTTCAATCCCAACGGCGGGTTCCTTTTCATGTGGCATTCACACAATGAGAAGGAGATCGTCAATTTCGATATTTTCCCGGGCGGTTTGCTGACGATGCTGCTGATCGAGCATCCATCCGTACCGCTTATGAATCCCTAGGAGAAGGAGATGACTATGACGACCTTTTACTGGAAAACGAGAATAAAAAGCGCGTTTCTGGCGCTGGTCCTCTTCCTGGGGCTCTGCGGCACCTCCCAGGCGGCGGAATACTGGCTGCGCGCGGAAACCATCGCCAAGAACATGCCGGACGGCGCGGCGATAACGATGTGGGGCCTTGCGAGCTGTACTGACGGGACCTATGCCACCTGCGCGCCGGCGACCGTGCCGGGGCCGGAACTGAATGTTCCCGTCGGCGACACTTCGCTCACCGTGCATCTCCGGAACAACCTGACCGGCCCGTACACGGAGCCGATCTCGCTCCTCATTCCCGGCCAGCAGACATCGCTGAGCCCGGTAATGCAGGACACCGATACGAGCGGCAGGCTGAGGGTGACATCGTTCGTCGCGGAAACACCGGTGGACAACACATCTTCGACCGACTATGTCTGGAACAATGTCAAGGCAGGGACCTATCTCTACCAGAGCGGCACCCACCCGGCCCTGCAGGTGCAGATGGGCCTCTATGGCGCAATGACCCATGATGCAGCCGCCAACCAGGCCTATGGCGCGTCGACGGCCTTCGCGACCTCGGCGATCGTGCTCTTCAGCGAGATCGATCCGCTCCTGCATATCAGCATCGCGGCGGGCGATTACGGACCGGGGATGGGCATGACCAGCACGATGCATTATGAACCGAAATATTTCCTGATCAATGGGACGGCCTTCTCGACCGCGTCGCCTATCACGGTGGCCGCGGGGACCGCGGGCAGCACGACGCTTCTCCGCTTCCTGAACGCGGGGCTCAGAATGCGCGTCCCGACGCTCAGCGGGCTCTACCTGTCGCTCGTTGCCGAGGACGGGAATCTGTACCCCTTCGCAAAGGAGCAGTATTCCGTGCTGCTGGCCCCGGGCAAGACCATGGATGCCCTGATCACGCCGGCGAACTACGGCGCCTATGCGATCTTTGACCGCATGCTGGGCCTGGCGAACTATCTGCAGCCGGGCGGTGGCATGCTGGCCTACCTGAGCGTAGGCGCCGGCGGGCCGGAAAAGGTGGGGGTCTTCCGGGGCGGATACTGGTACCGTGATGCCAACGGAAACAATATCTGGGATGGAGGCATCGATACCACGACTAGGTTCGGCATTACGGGCGACATCCCGGTTCCGGGGGACTGGAACGGGGACGGCGTCGATGACATGGGCGTCTACCGGAACACCTATTTCTACCGCGATACGAATGGAAACGGCATCTGGGACGCGGGCATCGATTCGACCACGAAATTCGGCGTATTCGGCGATACTCCCGTGGTTGGGGACTGGAACAGCGACGGCATATCGGAGATCGGCGTGTTCCAGAACGGGACCTGGTATATCGACTTTAACGGGAATGGAGCATGGAATAACGGCGCTGACAAGACATTTACCTTCGGCGCCGCAGGCAATATCCCGGTTGTTGGGGACTGGAACGGCGACGGCTCGACCAATATCGGCGTGTTCATCCCCGCGACAGGCGCCTGGAACCTCGACCTCAACGGCAACGGGGCCTTTGACGGCTGCGTTATCGACGGGTGCTACACCTTCGGCCAGGCCGGCGACGTCCCGGTGACGGCCGACTGGAACGGCGACGGCACGACCAACATCGGCGTCTTCCGCGGCGCGGGATTCTGGCACACCGACTCGAACGGGAACGGCGTGCTCGACACGGGCGTGGACGTTACCTTCAAGTTCGGCATCGCGAACGACAAACCGGTCGTCGGACGATGGTAGGGAACCGGAGGTAGAAGTAGATGAGATCGTCAACGGGTGTGCCGAGCATTTCAGCATTGGCACACCCTTTTTTGTTGTTTTTCGACATGATGATTGAACATTGATTATCCTGCGCTGGATGGTATTGAGAAAACATTCTTAATGAGGGAGGTTCGGACATGAACGCGTCGAAACAACAAGGAAAGAATTGGATGCCTGTGCTTGCATCATTTCTATTGTTCTTTATTGTTCTTTGCGGGACGTTTTCAACAGCAGCCCCGCTTCCGGGAGGGACGCTGGACCCGACCACGGTCACGAAATACGCGACCCCGCTGCTCATTCCACCGGCAATGCCCTATACAGCGGCGACGAACACGGATGTTTATGAGATCGCGGTCAGGCAGTTCAGCCAGCAGGTTCTGCCGGCAAGTTTCCCCATGACCATGGTCTGGGGCTACGGTTCGACCAGTCCCGCCAGCATTTTCAACTTTCCCTCACTGACCATCGAGGCAACGCACAACAGGCCGGTGCAGGTGAAATGGATCAACGACCTGATCGACCCGGCGACCGGTGATTGTCTGCCCCACCTCCTTCCGGTGGACCAGACCCTTCATTGGGCCAATCCGCTCGGGCCGAGGGACAGCAGAGGGACGGATAATACCCCATACGCGGGGCCGGTGCCGATTGTGACCCATTTGCACGGAATTGAGACGAACCAGGAAAGCGACGGTTATCCCGAAGCCTGGTTCCTGCCGAACTGCAACATGCCCGGCGACATCCAGTACACGACAGGAACGCTTTACAATACGTTCAAGGCATCATCAGCGGTCGGCGCCCTCTGGGAGCCCGGCGCGGCTGTCTTCACCTATCCTAACGACCAGCGCGCCACGACGCTCTGGTACCACGACCATGCGCTGGGCCTCACGAGACTGAACGTCTATGCCGGTCCAGCGGGCTTCTACCTGCTACGCGGCGGGCCGGACGATCAGGTCGGGCTGATCTCCGGCGGGATCGCTACGCTGCCGGGACCGGCCCCGGCCGTCGGCGACGGGGGAGGGCCCTATTACGAGATCCCGATCGCCATCCAGGAACGATCGTTTAACAGCGACGGATCTCTATTCTATCCTGACAACCGCGCTTTCTTCGAAGGCGTGGACCCTCTGGACCTTAGCATCCCGTTCATCCCTGAGCTTGCGATCAATGGCCAGCCGAGCGACATTTCGCCGATCTGGGACCCGGAATTCTTCGGGAACACCATGGTCGTGAACGGAAACACCTGGCCTTATCTGCAGGTGGAGCAGCGGCGATATCGGTTCCGCTTCCTGAACGGCAACCAGTCGCGGTTCCTCATTCTCACGACGTCTGCGACCAATACGGCGAGCAACTCCATGACGCCGGTCCTGATCTTCTGGCAGATCGGCGCAGAGGGAGGTTTCCTGCCTGCGCCGGCATCGCAGACGCAGCTGCTGATCGCGCCTGCCGAGCGTGCGGACGTGATCGTTGATTTCACGAACATCCCGACAGGGACCAGCATCACTCTGCTCAATATAGGCCCTGATGAGCCTTTCGGCGGCGGAATCCCGTATTTCGGATGCGCGACCGATCCCCTGGCGCCTGCCGGATGTTTCGAACCAGCGGACACAGGAACAACCGGTCAGGTGATGCAATTCCAGGTCGTCGCGATCTCGGGCGCCGATACGAGCACGCCTCCTGACCAGCTGGCATTGCCCGCACGGACACCGCTTCCCCCGGAAACGGTGACGCGGTACATTTCGCTGAACGAGGCAATGTCCATGACGGTCTGTGTTGAAGAGGACCCGGTGACCGCGACCTACGTTGTGCCGATCGTCGAGGTGCCCTGCACCGATCCGAACGCCGTTCCCTTCGGACCGAGCGAAGCGCTGCTCGGCACCTATGACCCGATGACCCAGCTTCCCGCTCCGCTGCTCTGGATGGACGGCATCACCGAAACCCCGCTCCTCGGATCCACCGAGATCTGGGAAATACGGAATTTCACCGAAGATGCGCATCCGATCCATATCCACCAGGTGCAGTTCGAAGTGCTGGGACGGAGCATTATGTCCGATCCTACCGGCACCAGCGCCGCGGGCAGCAATCTGCCGATGCCATGGGAGACCGGTACGAAAGATACGGTCATTGCCTACCCCGGTGAGGTTACCCGGGTAAAGGCCACGTTCGGTTCTCCCGGCCTGTCCGTCTGGCATTGCCACATCCTCGAACATGAGGACAACGAAATGATGAGACCTTACTGCACGGCGAATCCCGACGGAACGCTGCCGACGGCCTGCATGATCGCGAACCGCATATCCGATATGATAGGCGTGTACCGGCAGGGAGTCTGGTACCTGGACAGCAACGGGAACATGACCTGGGAGCCGGGGACGGACGGCATCGTCAATTTTGGCGGTGTTGGGGACGTTCAGATTACCGGCGACTGGAACGGCGACGGAATAACGGATGTCGGCGTATTCTTCGGCAATGCCATGTGGAGGCTCGATACCAATGGGAACGGGATCTGGGAGGCCGGCTTGGATGCTGAATTCAAGTTCGGCATTACGGGCGATGTGCCGGTGACGGGCGACTGGAACGGCGACGGCATGACCGACGTGGGCGTGTTCCGCGGGGCCGGGTTCTGGGCGCTCGA
>JAGVOT010000033.1 GCA_020052615.1 Nitrospirota bacterium
CTGATAAATCTTTTGAAATCCCATAGCGTGTGGCGCACAACGGCTTAGTCCAACCAGCTTCTTTCTGAATAATTCGTTCAGAAAGAAGCCTTAACATTGGTCAAGGATATCGCGTATGATTAAGACTAAAACTCTGTTTATTTTAGGTGCTGGAGCGAGCAAGCCCTTTGGCTATCCGACCGGCGCTGAGCTACGCGACCTCATTATTGGACAAAAGGAGCGGCGCTCGATTCTAAGTGCACTTAATGTGCATGGCGATGATGATATGAAGCCATTTGAGCGCCATCAAGATTCGTTTATTGATGAATTTAGAAAAAGTAGCGTTTATTCCATCGATTCTTTCCTAGAACACCGGCCGGAGTTCATGGCTATTGGGAAAATAAATATTGCAGCTTATATCATACGCCACGAGCACGATGCTCATCTCAGAGTAACTCAGAATAATTGGTACATGTATTTGTTTGATAGATTGAACAGATCAATTGACAAAATCAATGAGAAGAAAATATCCTTTATAACCTTTAATTACGACAGATCTTTGGAGCAATTTCTCTTTGAAGCTGTCAAAAGCCGTTTTGGACCAGATAATATTAATGCTATTGAAATAATGAAAAGTATTCCTATCGTTCACTTGTATGGTCAGCTTGATCTACTTCAGTGGCAAGGACGTGAAGGATCGGTTTATAACGCGGATAAGAAGTATATAAACCGCCTAAGGTCGGCTCCGATAAATATCAAATTAATAAGCTCTGAACGTGATAATGGAAATCCTAGCGTTAGTGCTGAGTTTAACAAGGCTCATGAGCTTATCAGAGAGTCTGAGCAGGTTTTTATGTTGGGCTTTGGCTTTGACGAAACAAATCTTGATAGACTACATGTCGAGCTGATGGCCGGAAAAAGATTATGTACAACAGGTGTCGGGATTGATGTTGTTAAGAAACGTTGGATTGATAACTATTTCAGACGCCGGAGAGAAGCGCCGGTGATGGTCGGAGAGATATTGTTTCCATTAAATTGCATTGAACTTCTGCAAAGCCAGTGGTTTATTGATGGATAGCAATATAGTGTGGGGCTTTATAAGCTGTTTTAACTTGGTCTAACAGATAGTACAGCTGCTTCTGATACTAATCTGCCGGTCCACTGCGCCGCGCCTTGCGGCGCGTGACCGGCGTGTTATTTTTGAAGAGAACAATATGAATCTTATAAAAATGCCTACTCATCGCTTTGGTCTCATTACAGCCGCAATCTATGCTTCATTTTTAATTTACCTGCCGCCATTCCAAAGAATACCCGATTTATTCAGAGAAGAATTTATTGCTGGATACATTAAAGGATTCGGGTTTATTTTTCTCGGCATTTTATCCGGCGTTCTTCTATATTACCGCCCTCGCATAGGCCGCATAGTTGCTCTCATTTTGGCTAGCGTCGTTATATTGATGAGGATAGCCGCTTTTTTTCCTAATGTGACCGACAGGTTATATGCCCTTTATGTCTTGACACTGCAGCAAAAGCCACTTGTGGTTATCCACAATGATGTAATACTCCCTCTGTTCTTAATTTTTCTATTATCTACTTGGGAAGAAATAAACTTCATGCGGAGTCGGCGTGACCGATAAGAACAAAAAATACGAAAAGATCATTATACTCATTTTGCTGTTCGGGATTTTAACTTACGTTACTTTACTTACCCGATTACATCAAATGACCGGTCAGTGGGAGTGGACTATCATCCATTCGCCAGCTTTCAAAGAGCTGCTGATAATAACCGGCATATTCATAATTGGCGCAATTATCGTCTCCCGAATTCGAAAAAAATAACCTGGCGGTCCACATCGACTCGCCTTGCGGCGAGTGACCGCCGTGATAGGTATTGTATTAAGTAAAAGCTAATAGGCCGGATTAACATGCAAACTATAGGATCCAAAAAGCAGAGTATTGTTTTGTGGGCATTTTGGTGTTTGTTGCTCACGATTCTTACGTATTACATCTTTACTGAGAGTCCTGAGGAAGCGAACCATTGGCCGCATGTCATATCGCTGGTTCTAATATGGATTTTGCTAGTGCTAGTTGGCATACCGAAATTTCGCAAGGTGATTAAAGGTATGCGCAATGCGCCTAATCCAAAATACAAGTAAAAATTTCCAACAACGCCGTCGAGAGCTGAAAAACGCGCCCCTCACGGCGGCGTTAGTTCTGAAAGGTGAATCGCGATATGAAGCGAAGAGGAAATCGATAATGAGAAAATATAGATTTCTATTCTGCATTATACTTCTAATTGGGATAGACAGCGCTAGCTTCATCAATGCGCAGGACACGATAGATCTAGCCAAGTTCCCGTCGTTAAATAAATCTTTAAATGACTTAGTGACTTTAGTTGAGTCAAAGAAATATACTTTGCTAAAGAAATATGCCGGAAATAAATCCAAGATACAATGGAGCACATGCGGACCAAATGATGACTACCCCAGCCTCTATGAACGAGATGCCATGATCAAAATGCTCACGCAAGATTCAATAGGCGCGCGGCCCAAAGTTTACAAAGAACCGCGCGTTATTGAAACCATTCGAGGAGGCAAAACATACTGGACCGTATTATTTACTCAAGGTTGGTTGGCGCCGAACGCGTACCGAGGATTTTCTTTTTCTTATTCAGTTAAAGATAAACGATGGAATCTATGGCGTGTTTGCCATGATAATGAGCCCATATATGATGAATTAACGGGAAGTCGGTAGGTCGGATAGAGCGATAAATAAATCAGCCACTCTAACCATCGGCTCGAGAGGGTCGCGAAAACCGCGCCCCTCAGCCGAGCCGTTCATATTCAGCAAACAACCCGAAAATTGAACCTCTGTTGACAATTCGTCCTGTGAAAATCATAATGCTCCATATGAAAGGCCCATGTCGGAATATCGGCATGGGCCTTTGTTCTTGTCTAACCCTGCATGATATTATATATTAGAAGCTGATATGAAAGTCTGCCACAAATGTCGGAAGGAAGTGTCTATCGGCCCCAGGGTCGGACGCAAGGACGAATGCCCCCACTGCCGCGCCGATCTGGCCTGCTGCCTGAACTGCAGGTTCTACGACCGGTCCGCTCCGAAGCAGTGCCGTGAGACAATCGCAGAGCTGGTCCGGGAGAAGGACAAGGCCAACTACTGCGACTTCTTTCAGTTCAGGGAATCAGCAGCGGCAGGCGAATCCGTGAAGGACGGGGAGACCTCCAGCCGGAAGGCCCTGGACGACCTTTTTAAGAAGTGAAGTAAACCTGCAATCGCATGTTCAAACTTGACCGCAAATCCATCCTGCAGCTCCTGCTCCTCGGAACGTTCCTCACCGTGGGGACGTACCTGCTGTACTACTTCGGGCTGATCAACCTGTTCCTGGACCGGCAGCGGATGCTGGCGTTGATCCGGGAGCACCGCACCTACGCGTCGTTCATTTTCATCGGGCTGCAGGCGCTCCAGGTCGTTGCCGCGCCGGTGCCGGGCGAGGTGTCGGGTTTCGTGGGAGGGTATTTCTTCGGGACCTTCTGGGGGATCGTCTATTCGACCATCGGGCTTACCATCGGCTCATGGACCGCGTTCATGATCGCCCGGCTGCTCGGCAGGCACATCGTCGAGGTGGTGGTGAACGCCGAGGTCATCAAACGCTACGACTACGTGATGAAGCACAAGGGCCTGTTCCTGGCCTTCCTCATGTTCCTCATCCCGGGATTTCCCAAGGATATCCTGTGCTATCTGCTCGGCCTGGGCCACATGGGCCAGCGGGACTTCCTCATGGTGTCGACCAGCGGCCGGGTCCTCGGGACAACGCTTTTGACCGTCGGCGGCACGCTGTTCCGCGACGAACGCTACGGGGCGTTCTTCACCGTTGTCGGGGTCGGCATCGGAATGATCCTGCTCGTGATGATCTACCGTGAGAATATCGAGAATTGGTTCCGGATGCTTCGTGCCCGGCACCATCGGAAGACCCGCACGGAAAAACGAAGGGCAAAAGAGCGGTTTCGAGAGCCCTAGCAGCTACACGCCCCGTCGATGGCCGGCCCGTTTGTCGCTCGGGAAGGCGGCTGTGCGGTCCCTGTAATGCTTTGCGATGATGTCGCACACTTCGTCGGGTTCCTCCACCACGTGAAAGAGGTCCAGATCATCGGCGTCGATGTTGCCCTGCGCAAGGACGGTCGACCGCATCCAGTCGATCATTCCCGCCCAGTACTGCTTCCCTACGAGGATCACCGGAAAGCGCCTGATCTTTCTGGTCTGAATGAGCGTGAGCGCTTCGAACAACTCGTCCATGGTGCCGAACCCGCCCGGGAAGATCACGTAGCCCACCGCGTATTTTACGAACATCAGCTTCCGTACGAAGAAGTAGCGGAACTCCACCTTGATATCCTGGAAGGAATTTGCCGACTGCTCCATGGGAAGGGCGATGTTCAGGCCCACCGAGGTCCCGTTGCCGTTCTGCGCCCCCTTGTTCGCCGCTTCCATGATGCCGGGCCCTCCCCCGGAGATGACGGTGAAGCCGCCCCGTGCGAGGCTCTCCGCGACCTTCAGGCATTTGTTGTAGTACGGTGAACCGGGCTGCAGCCGCGCGCTGCCGAAGACGGTGACCGCGGGCCCGACGCCGCTCAGCGCTTCGAACCCTTCGACCAGTTCCGCCATGATGCGGAACACCCGCCACGTATCGGATTTTGCAAGATCTTCCATAAAAGACTATCCCCCCTAAAAACTGGAAAAATACATTCAACGCAGATTCTCGCTGATATTTTTATGACAGAAATATGATTAAGATGTTTCCGCGTTTACCATGGTAATTTCAGCGTTATCAGCGTTAAACTCCTGTTTTTGAAGCACAGGTTCTATTCTTTCTTCATGAACTCTTCGCGGTAGATCTGGACGAACGCGGTGAGCAGCGTGACCACCAGGGGGCCGGCAAGGATGCCCAGGAACCCGTAGACCTTGAGGCCGCCCAGGATCCCGATGAAGAGAAGGAAGGTCGGGATCTTTGCCTTTTTTCCGATGATCAGCGGTTTCAGAAAATTATCAGGAAGGCTTACGAAGACCGTTCCCCAGACCGCGAGCAATATGCCGCTGAGGCCGGAGCCGGTCACATACAGGTAGATCGACCCGGGGATCCACACAAGGGCGGCGCCGCCGATGGGGAGCAACGCGAGAATCGCGGCAAGAAAACCCCAGAACACCGGAAAGGGAACCCTGAACAGGGCGAAACCTACCCCCGTCATGATCCCCTGGAGGAGGGCGATCAGGAACACTCCGTTGATGACCGCCCTGAAGGTGTCTTGAAATCTTCGTGCAATGGCCTTTTGCTGCTCAGGCGTGAAGGGCAAAAGGCCGGTCACCGAGGCATAGAACGACTCTCCGTCGCGGAAAAAGAAGAACAGCGATACGATCATGATCAGCAAGTTGACCACGAGGAGGAGCGTGTTCTTGAGCACCGCCCCGAGCTGAGAAGCCACCGCCGCCGACAATTCGCTGACGCCCTTGATCAGCATCCCTTTTATGTCGATCCCCTCAAGAAGCGGCAGGCCGGCAAGCCGGTCCATGAGCGGGATTGCCAACCGGTCCCACGTTTCCGCAAGTTTTCCGGAACGGATAAGTTCCGAGATCCATTGGTAGATGTCCACGGCCTGGCCTGCAAGCATGACCAGAAGAGAGACTGCAGGGCCGATGACAATAAGGAGCGTGCCGACGGTCATGATGCCTGCTGCCAGCCCTTTCCTCCCCTTGACCGTCTTGACCACTCGCCGGTAGAGCGGCGCAAGGGCCATCGCGAGGATGGCCGCCCAGAGCAAGGCGGAGGAAAAAGGGGCTATGATCGCGGCCATCTGGTAGAGGAGAACGATAAAGATAACGAAAAAGAAGGCAGCGAACAGATGAGGGCGGGTAAAAAGCGATGCCGGCTGCTGGTTCACGGTGTCACCTCCCCGGTGCGGCTCTTGTGGGTTGCCATCTGCGCCGCAAGTTTTACCGCCGCGAGCAGGCTTGCCGGGTCGGCGCAGCCCTTTCCCGCGATGTCGTAGGCGGTGCCGTGATCGACCGAGGTCCGGATGATCGGTAGGCCGACCGTGACGTTCACGGTCTGGCCGAAGGCCAGCATCTTGAGCGGCGCGAGGCCCTGATCGTGGTACATGGCGACAACGATATCGAACCGGCCGTTCCGGGCCTTATGGAAGATCGTGTCCGCAGGCAGCGGATCGCTGGCGTCGATCCCTTCGCCCCGCGCCGTGATGACCGCGGGCAGGATCTCGTTCATATCCTCGCCGCCGAAGAGCCCGCCCTCGCCCGCGTGGGGGTTTAGCGCCGCCACTCCGATGCGGGGCCGGTCTATGCCGAGCGACTGCATGGCGGCGTGGGCGAGACGGATGGTCCGGAGGACGCGCTGCTTTTTGATCAGGCGGGGGACGTCCTTCAGGGCGTGATGAATGGTCGCCAGGATCAGGTGCATCCCGCCGCCCGCGAACATCATGCCGAAGTCCTTTGTGCCGGTGAGCGCCGCCAGCAGCTCGGTATGGCCGGCGTAGCGGTATCCGGCCGCGTTCATCATTTCCTTGTTGATCGGCGCGGTGACGATCGCAGCGATCTCCTGTTTCAGGGCGAGCGCTGTGGCCTGCTTGATGTAGTCCACCACGGCCCTGCCGGACGCCGCGCTCGGCCGTCCCCAGGCATGCTTCGCCATGTCGATGTTCTCGGTGTTCAGCACGTCCACATGTCCCCTGCGGGGATCGGCCGACCGGAGGGAGGGGATGCTTTTGACCGTGAGCGCGAGCCCCAGTTCCTTGACGATCTTTCGCATGACGCGGGTGTTGCCCACGACAACGGGCCTGCAAAGGGAAAAGAGCGCGCCCGTGTCGAAGACCTTGGCAATGATCTCCGGTCCGATGCCGGCCGGGTCTCCCATGGTTATGGCTATGAAGGGTTTCTTGGTCATAGGAATGGAGCAACGGTAACGATACTAGAGCAACCACGGGTCCCGACCTCGTCGGGACCCACGAATGAACACGGCAGTGTTCATCCGATCATACCTCTTCTCGCGGGATCCGCTGGTCCGATGTCACCCGGTACAATTCCTCGGGGGGGCTTTTGACGTTCTTTGATGATGCCGGAACGTCAAGCACCTCGATGTCGATGATGCGCGTCGAGTAGGTAAGGCGAAGGATATCGCCCGGTCCGACCTCTTTCGCGGGCTTTGCCTGCTGGCCGTTCACCAGCACTCTGCCTGCACCGCACATCTCCTGCGCCACGGTCCTGCGCTTCACAAGCCTGCTTGTCTTCAGGAACAGATCAAGACGCACGACAGGATTGTAGCGTAAATAGAGGTGTTTGACAATGGCAAAGCGGGCTGCCGGGTGTGCGAGGAGCGAGCGGGCTGTCTCGGGAAACATCAAATAAATAATTATAGATATAAAAGACAACGCTAAAAGGCGTCTCTCGCAAAGACGCAAAGGACGCAAAAGAAATCAGTTATTCTGGTTCAGATTCAAAGTTCTTATTCTTCTTTGCGAGCTTGGCGTCTTTGCGAGAAACACGCCTGCTGTTTTGCATAGAAGTTTATTCTTTATGACGAACTTCTTCTATAGGATGCATATGCCACGCGCCGACGCTCAGTTCCTTCGACGAGGACCGTGCGCCATTCTCCGCCGGCGCGATGTTCCATATCCATGACGCGTCCGGCTCCGGCAGCACAAGGCCGTAGAGCGTAGATGCCCTGCTGATGATCGAACCCGCATGATCACGCTTGATAAATGCATGATCAGCAACCAGGCAGACGTCGCAGGTCAGGGAGGCTAAGGACGCGTAATGCGCTTCCACGATCTGTCTGCACCAGTCCTCGATCCGGTCATGGGGGAGGGCCGGCCGCTGCGTTGAAGCATAGGTCCGTGGAACGACCCAGAGCTGGGACAGGATGTTCAGGGAAACGACCAGGCCGGCGTCTTTGAAAATCTCAGCGGGGGCAGGCATGGGCTCAGGGAGTTCGGGGATGCCGTACTGTCTGTTCCTGACGAGCCGTTCGGCGATAGTCGTGACATCATGCTCAATGAACGATACATTGCCGAATTTCCTGATCTCCCTGCGGACCTCGGAAAGGCAGACAACATCCATGAGAACGACGTCATGAAATATCGCCGACAGCTCTGCAAGAGGAACATCCAGCAGAAGACCGGACCCGAGGACAACGATCTTGTCCCTGCTCCGGACCTTTTCCGCCACGGCCAGGACGAAGCGGCGGGTATTGTCGAGATGCGGTTGCCACGCGGTCCTGTTGCGGCGGTATCTGCTGCGCATGGCGATCGTCTCATCGAGATAGCCCAGGCGGCGGACATAGGGTGAGCAGGAGGTTGTCAGGTGGGTGAACAGGTCAAGGAGCATGGCGGATAAAGAGCATCACAAATACATAAGGAAGGATCGGACGATCAGTGGACCGTGCCGCTGGATTTTCGGCCATCAAGGGTGGAGATGTCAACATCGGCGATCGCCATCGTCACGCCATACACCTTGAGAAGGGTCTTATTAGCGGCATCAAGAACGTCGGCGATATGGACCTTGGATTCCAGCTCGCCGCGGAACAGAACCCTCCTCGTGCCGTCCAGGCGGTGCTGAAAATGCACCCACTCGAGGATGCCATCCATTCTTTTCTTCACCGCAAGCTTATACACACCGATCTGCGGTATCTGCGGTGTCGCCCACAGACCTTCGATCGATTCATCCTTGTCGACATGCATCACGGCTTGCGCTTTGAGGCCGGACTTTTTCATGTTTAAGAACCTTTACGCGCAGATCATCCCAACCGCCGCCTCGATCCGCTTGACGACCTTGTCCCTGCCCATCACTTCAATGACGTCGTAGATGCCGGGGCTGACGGTCCCGCCGGTGAGCGCCACGCGCACGGGCTGGGCGAGCTTGCCGAGCTTCATGCCTTTGGCTGTGACGATCTCGTTGAACACCTTCTCGATCTCGTCATGGATGAGCGGTTCGAGCGTTTTCAGCTTTCCCGCCAGTTCGGTCAGGAGCGGGGCAACGTCCGGCGTAAGGTGTTTTGTCCTTGCCTTCTCGTCCATGGCGATCTCGTCCTTGATGAACGGAATGGCCCCGGTCTTCATCTCGACGAGCGTGTGGCTACGCTCCGCAAGGATCTTGACGAGCTTCTTGAGCCACGCAGGGTCGGGCTCCTTGCCTTCGGAAACGATGCCGTCCTTCTTCAAGAGATCAAGCAGCAGTCCCGCAAGCCTGCCGTGGTCGGCCTGCTGAATGTAGTGGTGGTTCAGCCAGACGAGTTTTTCCGCATTGAAGACCGACGGTGCCTTGCCGACGCTTTCCAGGGAGAAGGAATCGATCAGTTCTTTGGGAGAGAATATCTCCTGGTCGCCGTGCGACCAGCCGAGCCGGGAAAGGTAATTGACGAGAGCTTCGGGGAGATAGCCGAGGTCGATGTATTCCGTGACCGCTGTCGCGCCGTGGCGCTTGGACAACTTTGCCTTGTCCGAGCCCAGGATCATCGGCAGGTGCGCGAACTGCGGCGGCTCGAAGCCGAAGGCGCGGTAGATCTGTATCTGGCGCGGCGTGTTGTTCAGGTGGTCGTCGCCGCGGATCACGTGGGAGACCTTCATGGTCACATCGTCCACGACCACGGCGAAGTTGTACGTCGGGAACCCGTCGGAGCGCATGATGATGAGGTCGTCGAGCTGCTTGTTCTCGAAAGTGACCGCGCCCCGTACCAGGTCGCGCACTATGGTCTCGCCCTCGTCGGTCGAGTGGAACCGGAGCACCGGCGTCCTGCCCGGCACGGGTTCCTTCAACCCATAGCACTTACGGTCATACCTGGGAGCCTTCCCGTCCGCCATGGCTTTCTTGCGCCGCACGTCGAGTTCTTCCGGCGAGCAGTAGCAATAGTAGGCCTTGTTTTCCCGTAAGAGGCGGTCGGCGTACTCGCGGTAGATCGCCATGCGCTCGGTCTGGCGGTACCCTTTGACCGTTCCGTCCGGCAGGACGGACGGACCCTCGTCCCAGTCCATGCCGAGCCACTTCATGCCGTCGATGATGACCTTGATGGACTCGTCGGTGGACCGCGCCTGGTCCGTGTCCTCGATGCGGAGGATGAACGTCCCCTGGTGATGGCGGGCAAAGAGCCAGTTGAAGAGGGCGGTGCGTACCCCGCCGATATGCAGCGCGCCGGTGGGGCTGGGCGCGAACCTTACGCGAACGGTGTTCATGATTAATTGATGCTCCTTGAGGGTGGCGATGTTGTCAGGGCGCTATTATACCGCAAAGGGGAAGGGGGAAAAAGGGAAAAAACGGGGAGAAGTAAGTCGGCTAATCCGAGAATGCGGAATACTCTTTTCATCAGAATGGTCCGCGAGATAAAAAAAGAGGGGACGGTTTTCACCGTCCCCTCTTTGGGTGCTGCTCTGCTGATGCTGCTTAGGCCTTGATGAAGATGATGACCAGCGTGTAGATGGCCAGCGATTCGATCAGCGCCAGACCGATGATCATGGTGGTCATGATCTTGCCGGAGGCTTCGGGATTGCGCGCGATGCCTTCGACGGCCCTGCTGATGCTGAGGCCCATGCCGATGCTGCCGCCGAACGCCGCGATGGCGATGGCGAAGAGCGCGGCTGTTGCCGCGGTCAGGCCGCCGGCTGCTGCTGCAGGGGCTGCTGCCTCCGCTGCGAACGCCGCACCCGCTACCAACATCAGGCTGAGGGTCAAAACAAGGACTGCGAACTTTTTCATCTGTTTGTCTCCTTTCTTCTAATGTGAACTTCTATCCGGAATCGTGCCGGGTTGCTACCTCCCGGGGAATCCCGCACTGCGGGAGCTGCGTTCACCGGGGTATGAAAATCTTTGACACGGGGACAGAGGGACGCGGGGACACGGTGAAAACCGTCAAGACTCTGTGCCCATTTGCGAGTGAAATCTACTCTTAGTGATGTTCGCTGCCGTGCGCCTCTTCGATGGCGCCGGCGAGGTACAGCATGGTCAGGAGCGTGAACACACCCGCCTGGACGAAGGCCACGAAGACGCCCAAGCCGAGGACAAGGAACACGGGCACGAAGGGCGACAGCGACAGGAGCGCCACGAGCAGCTTGTGCTTGGCCAGCATGTTGCCGAAGAGACGGAAGGCCAGCGAGACCGGCCGCGCGAGATGGCTGATAAGCTCCAGCGGGATCATGAGCGGCGCAAGAAGCGGCATCGGTCCCACAAAGTGCTTGAAGTACGACAGGCCGTGCTTCGATATGCCGATGATATGGGTAGCGGAAAAGACGGTGATGGCCAGGGCGGCCGTGGTATTGATGTTTCCGGTCGGCGATTCCAGGCCCGGGATCAATCCCTGGAGGTTCGAGATTAGGATGAAGAGGAACAGACTGCCGATGAGGAAGAAGTAGTGCTTGCCCTCGGGGCCCATGATTTCCTCTATATAGTCGTCGAGGCCGCCGAAGATCACTTCGAAAACGTTCTGAATGCCTGTGGGGGCGGTCTTCTTGAGGCTTGCACGGGCAATGAGGGCAAGGCCGATAAGGATGACCATGACCAGCCAGGTGTAAGGGACGATCTCTGGAACACCGTGGATCTCCGGTAAAAGCAGCGGACCTTCTTTCATAACCTGTCGCTCCTCATGATTTTATTACATGCTCGAAAAATTTACCGGAACCTCTGTTTTTTGTCAAGCTAAAACCCGGAAGGGACCCATTAATTTTCCTAATAATTCCATAGGCAAAGCCGGGCATGTCGGCCGAAAGGGACCATGAGACAAACCTAAAAAAACAACAATTTTTATCACTGCGATGCTATAATAGGTCCTCACGGGCGGGGTCTGCCGGCCGTGGTGGCCTTATCTTGCCGACCCGGGACGGGACCCTAACGAACAGAACCATGTATTTTTGCATCCGACGAGAGATAGATTATTCGAACAGCGATGCCAGGCTCAGGAAGCTGGGGGGCGTGCCCATCGAGCTTGCCTTCCCGCAGGAACTGGCGGATTTCCTGAAGGACAGGGACCGTCTTGCGGAGGTGGAGCAGCAGGTCAAGGACTATGAGGTCCCGGTGTATTCCGTCCAGGCGCCGGACGGGCACCTTGCCGACGGCAACTTCATCGATTGGGCGGGAAAGGCTGTGCAGTTCGCCGAAGCGGTGGGATCGGGGATCATGGTTCTTCATCCGGAGCCCGTCTCTCCGGACATGGGCGACCTGGACCATCTTTCCGTGGTCGAGCACATCCGGCACCTGCAGGAGCGCACCCAGGTGGTCATCGCCATGGAGACCTTCTGGGACAAGAAGCGGATCCTCACGCCCGACCAGATCATGAACGCGAGCATCCCCATGGTGCTGGATACCTCGCGCCTCCCGAAGTCCGAGATCACCTGGGTGATCGAGACCTATCATACCCATATCGTGAACCTGCATCTTTCGGCGGTGACGCGCGATCACGGGGTCAAGGGGATCGCCAAGCAGTACCAGCCGGTGGAGCGCGATAACTTCTGCCTCGATCTCCTCGATCGCCTGCAGGAACTGGAGTGGAACGGCGTGGTGACCCTGGAGTACATGCCGTGGCTGCACGCGAAGGTGCTTGATGACCGGAAGCTCCTCGACCGGATCTACGGGATCGGGCGGGCATAAAGAACCTTTTCAACTGGTAGAAAAAAGAAAAGCCGAAGCGGGATGCTTCGGCTTTTTTCTGTCTGTTCTGTAAAGGTGCTATTTCCCCAGCAGGGTGGTGAAGGTGTCGTGATGCGACTCTTCTTCAGCCAGGATATGCTCGAAGAGGAGCCGGGTCGTGCTGTCGCCCTCGATGGCCGCCTGCTTGATGATGGCCTTATAGAGGTCGATCGCCTCTACTTCCGCCGCGGCGTCGGCCTCGATCATCTCCTTGAGGCTGCCGCCCACCTTGATGGGATCAGGCTTGGTCGTGGGGACGATGTCGAAATAGAACAACCGTTCGGCGATCTTCTCGGCATGCTTCATCTCCGTTATGGCGACGTCCTCGAAAACATCGGCGATCTCGGCCGATTCAAGGCCTTTTGCCATGATATGCTGCCACATGTACTGCACGCTCACCTGGATCTCCCGGGCGATGGCCTGTTGCAGCATGTCTGTCAGCGCCGCGCTTGCTTTTTGAACCATGAATGTTGTCTCCTCTCTGCAGTCTTGTTGGATGTTTTTGAACAATTCTATCTTAGCAAAAAACGGGTAAAAGGGGAAGAGCGTCCATCACATTTTGTAACACGATCGTTTCTTGAACAGGCTAAAAGACAGGTAGTATAAGGTCTAAAACTATAATTTTACGTTGACAGGTCGCAACAGCCTGCTCTATTATGACACATCTATTCAGGAGACTTAGCGTGCGTTTCCTGATGATGGTTTAAGTTTTACTATGCAGAAAAGGACCGCCACCCTATTACGTTCATCGATCATCCTGCGGGTCACGTTGATGCTGGTGGTTATCCTTGCTGCAGGCGCCGGCTGCACGTCACAGCCCCCGCAGATCACCATTGAAGGCCAGTATGCGAACCTCTCGCCAGTCTTTATCGGCGCGGGGTCTGTCTTTTTCAAGCTAAAGAACGCAGGAGGCCGGGACGCGCTTGTGGGAGCAACGGTTCCGATCCCCAATGCGGTCATCGAGCTCCATGACATGAAAGACAGCCGGATGGTGCGGGTGGACAGGATCGCTGTTCCTTCCCGGGAAACGACGGACCTGAGGCCCGGCGGCCATCATATCATGATCTTTAACATGCCCCGGACCGTGCAGGAGGGATCGGAACTCACCGTGACGCTCAGGTTCGAGCGGTCCGGTGAAAAAAAGGTGCCGATCCGGTTCGAGAAGGAGCGGGAAGCTCGATAACGCGACCGCCACTAAAGAAGTGGTTTCATGAGCATTGCTGATACAGCGGAAAAAGGGAGGTGAAAGCGTTCCCGAACAAGACCACATGCTGAGAAGTCCGGAGTTCGTTGTAACAACATCAGATACGCACTTTAACATACACGGAAAGGGGAGATTCACAATGAAAAAGCTTGCAGCGCTTATCGCACTTGTAGCAGTTGTTGTCGTGAGCTATCTGGCGTTCACAACGGTAGCATCAACAGATGCCGTTGCGGCCGCCGCAAAGAAGGCAGCGCCCGCCGCGAAGACCTATTCGGCCACGGTGTACGTTGCCGGGCACGGCGGTCATTTTGCCAAGGCCGAAGTGACCATTGATCCGGCCAATGCAGCTGATCCGCTGAAGATCACCAGCCTGGACAAGATCGACATCGGGGACAGCAAGTCCCATCCGACCCATGATGCCCGCATCGACTCGAACGATCCGAATGTCCTGTTCTGGTCGACCTATATCCCCGACACGAACAAGAAGATGCATGTCGGCAAGTCCGACCTTAAGACCGGCAAGGTCATCCAGGACGTCACCCTGACGCCCGACCCGGCGCGCGCGCCCGGCGAGAAGGCCCCGCTCTACTGCGCCTCGGGCCAGAGCAAGAATTTCTACATGCCTGTGTTCATGGGCGTGGAAGGCTATGTTGACGTGTTCACCAAGAAGGACCTGACGCTCAAGCACCGCGTGTTCATCAGCGACATGGGCTATGCAAAGGGCACCTACAAGTTCACCCACGGCACGAACTCGCCTGACATGAAGACCTTCGTGTTCACCATGAACCAGGTGAAGGACGGCAAGATGACGGGCGACGTGGATTTCGTGCTTGTTGACCTCCCGGCGCTTGAGAACGGCAAGCTGAAGGTCATCACCAAGAACACCCTGAAGGGCGATCCGAACAATACCATCACCTTCCGCATGTTTTTCACGAAGGACGGCAAGTTCATCACGCAGTCCGCTGCAGACCGCCTCTGGGTGCTCGATGCTAAGACCCTGAAGCTCGTGGACGAGAAGATGATGCCTGCGGGCCACCAGCTCCATGATGCCATGCCGACGCCTGACGGGAAATTCGCCCTCCTGACGGTCCGGAACGTGACCGAGGGCTGCGACGTCGAAGGCAAGGGGATCAAGGACGAGAAGGGCGAGGCGAAGACCATCACCGACGGCGTGTTCATGGTCTATGATGCCGGCGCGAAGACGGTCAACGCCAAGGCCACCTCGACCTGCTTCGGCTGCCACAAGTCCATGGGCAAGGGCGACAAGAACGCCGTGCTCTGCGGCCTCGACGCCAACTTCAAGAAGTGATAAGCACCTTTTGTTGATCACGGCCTCTCCCCCGGTACATTCGCGGGGAGAGGTTTTTTTATGCATTTGGCCTTGCGTCGGTCATCGATAATACAGTATAATTCGTCCAGTCTGTTGCACGATATCATATCCTGATTCCCAAAGAGCTGAAAGAAACACCCAATTCATGCCTACCCTGTTTACCTTTGCATTCAAGAATATCAAGCGGAAACCCCTTCGGACCGGCATCCTGATGTTCGCGATCGCGCTCCTTGTGTCGGCGCTCGTCTTCTCGCTGTCCTTTGTCCAGCGCGTGAACGGCAGCATCAAGAAGAGCTCGGAGCGGCTCGGAGCGGACCTGCTGGTCGTTCCCACCAACGCGCGGGGAGCTGCCGAAGAGATTCTTCTCGAGAACCGGATCAAGACCTTTTACATGAAGCGTAGCATCATGGATCGCGTACGTGCCCTTCCTGGCGTCGACAGGCTTACGGAACAAGTGTACCTCGTGACGGTCACGGGCATATGCTGTTCGGTTCCCGAATCCATGGTGATCGCCTTCAACCAGGACACGGACTTCATCATTCAGCCATGGCTGAAGGAAAAGGTCCAGCGCAGGCTCGGCAAGGGCGAGGCGGTCGCCGGCTTCGATTCGGCGTTCAACATCCGGCTGGGGCTCATCGAGATGGACAGCATGCTGTTCGGGAATGTGTTCCGGCTTGTCGGCTCGCTGGAAAAGACCGGCACCGGGTTCGACACGGCCGTGTTCATCGGGATGGAGAACCTTCCGGCGATCATCGCGAGCGGCAAGGTGAAGAACCTCCAGTCCGATGACATCTCGGTTGTCCTGGTCAAGGTAAAGCCCGGCGTCGACCCGGCCTCCGTAGCGGCCTCCGTTGAGGACAACATCATCGAGGCCGATGCCATGGCGCGCAAGGACATCGGCAAGAACATTATCTCGACGCTCAAGGACATGAGCAGGATCTTCACGTTGATGGTGGTCCTTGCATCGGTGTTCTCCTTCTTCCTGGTCTGGGCCATCTTCACGGCCATTGCGAACGAGCGGTCCAAAGAGGTGGGCATCATGCGGGCCATCGGCGCGAAGGAGTCCCATATCCTGACGCTGTTCTTCATCGAGGTGCTCGTGATCGGGATCGCCGGAAGCCTCATCGGCATCGTGGCGGGCATGGGCATGTCCGCGGTGTTCTCCAAGGGTTTTACGATCGTGAGGCAGCTTTCAACGCAGCTGTCGCTCAGCGAACAGGCGGTTATCGCCGCGGTGAGCTTTCTGGGCGGCGCGATCATCTGCGTGCTCGGCGCCCTGGCCCCGATCCAGCGACTGAAGAAAATGGAGCCTCTCATGGTGATCAAGGCGGAATGAACATGGGCCAGATCGTGATCGATGCCGTTTCGAAGGAATTCCGGGTGGCGAACGATGCCATCGCCGCGGTCCGCAACGCGTCTCTCGTCATCGAGCGGGGAAAGTTCGTCTCCATTGTGGGCCACTCCGGATCGGGCAAGACGACGCTTCTTTCGCTCATCGGGGGAATGGTCTCTCCGACATCGGGCAGGGTGCTGTTCAACGGTGATGACATCTATACCTGGACCAGCGACCGGCTTTCCGAGTACCGGTGCGAGAAGGTCGGATTCATGTTCCAGTCTGCGAGCCTGCTTCCGATCCTGACGGCAAAAGAGAACCTCCTGCTCCCCGTCGCGTTCCGGTCACAGCGGGCACCTGATGCTGGAAACGGGCAAAAGGCGGATGCACTCCTTCATGCCGTGGGGCTCAGCGACAAGATCTCTGCCTATCCGGCACAGCTTTCAGGCGGCCAGCAGCGCCGCGTCGCCATCGCCCGCGCCTTCATGAACGATCCCGAGCTCATCCTTGCCGACGAGCCTACCGGCGACCTCGACGAAGAGACGGAGAACGAGATGATGCAGTTCTTTCTCCGGATGAACAGAGAGCACGGTACGACATTCATCATGGTCACGCACAACTCGGATCTCGCGCGAAAGACCCAGCAGCGTATCCGGATGCATCAGGGCATGCTGCAGCCAGCCTAGCACCATTTCTTCCTCCTCTTCCTCCGTTGTGCCGGTCCGGCAGAACAGCCGGGTCGTGGGCGTGCGGCCACCCCGCAGAGCACCGGTATCGTACCAATTCCTCCCCATTTATTTTGTGATGAAGTCTTGACTTGTCCCCACCAGGTAGGTTATTGTAGGGCCGATCGCAAGTCCTTCCTTAATCGTTTGATGCCATTCATTAGTATCCTCACAGGAACGGTGCTCGCGGTGGACCCCGTACGAGAGACGCCTGGTCCACCGAACACACTGATGATCGTATGCCTGACCTCGAGAGAAAGAGAGGTGATGCGCAGCGTTCTCGGGAGATACGCCCGCGCCGGACAGTGCGGGCGCGAAGGTGAGGCCGGATGACGGCATGTTCCCCAGGGGTGTGCCGATACGCTACTATCTTGGCGATTAAGGAGGACGTATGGAAACGAAGATGAAGTACGACGTTGACGCAGAGCAGGGGGCGATTTGGTCTGTCGGGGAAGAGCAGGAAAAATACACGCTGATCCTCGGACAGGCCATTGAGCGATACAGTGAGGAACTGAGAACCATAGAACGGCGCATTGCGAGCGGCGAGGTGGAGGAGGATGCCGTACTCGGGGAGATCACCGCCCTGAACGATGCCATTCTCAAGATCTGCGCGCAGTTCGAGCAGGAAGTGAAAGATGAGGCGATGGTGAAGTCCACCCGGTCCTACTTCCGCAAACGCACCCACACCGTTCTTTCCAAGAGCTACCTCATCAACCGGGTCCGGACCTGGCCCCAGGGCTACCAGGGAGATTATCAAACGATCGAGGCCGCGTACCGGAATACGCCGATGTCCGAGGGCATCGGGTACCATTTGGATAGATATATCCTCGACTGGCCGCTGGCGCACGCCCTCCGCGGACGGCTGGAGCGGTTGACAGAACTTCTCCGGGAAGAGCTCTCCACCCGGCAGGGTCCGAAGGTTCTGGACATCGCCTGCGGTTCCTGCCGCGAGGTCTCGATGCTGGTCCCGGAGATCAAAAAATCGAGCGCCCAGTTCACCTGCATCGACCTGGACGGCGATGCCCTGGACTTCGCGGGGAACCGTTTTGCGCTTGCGGACATGGCGCCGGAACAGATCAGGTTGACCAAGTACAACGCGCTCCGGATGTTCGATCACGACATAGCCAGCGCGGAATTCGGTCCCCAGGATGTCATCTACAGCGTGGGTTATTTCGACTATCTTCCCGACGAATTCCTGGTGAAACTGCTGCGGTCCTTGTACGCGCTCTTGAACCCGGGAGGAAAGCTCATCGCCGCGTTCAAGGATGCCGACCGCTACCGGTCCCAGGAGTACCACTGGATCGCCGACTGGGACGGGTTCCTGCAGCGGACCGAGAAGGACTTCGAGCGGATCCTCGGCGATGCGGGAATTCCCGCGACGGCAATGACCATGACGCGCGACAAAACGGGAGTGATCATTTTCTACAGCGCAACGAAGTAACGAGCGGCGCGGCGCGTGGGAAGAAAACCATAGCGATGCGTCATTGGGGCCGGCAGTACCGATCTCGAAGCGCGCATCCGGCGTGAGGGGGCAGGTTTGAACGAGCACCAGCTGCACAATCGTGTTGCGATCGTCACGGGCGGCTCACGCGGTATAGGACGCGCTGTTGTCCTTGCCTTGTGCGGGCAGGGCGCTGAC
>JAGVOT010000085.1 GCA_020052615.1 Nitrospirota bacterium
CTCCAGGAAGCGGCCGAGGGTGGCCGCGTTGATGCCCCGCGCAAGGCCCCGGGTCACGATGATCTCCAGGTCGTCAGCCGGGACCCCCGCCTGGCGCGCCGCCTGGATCCGCCCCCTCAGGACCTGTTTTTCTGCACTGGTGAACGAGGCCTGTTCCAGGGCGCGGAGGCTGTTGTCGGCATTGCCTGCTTCGGCCGATGCGACCGCCGGCGCTGCAAGGGCGAGCGCAAAGACCGTGACGGCTACGGCCAGGAAACCGGTCCTTATCTGGCGCAGGATCTTCATAACGATACCCTCATGACGGCGTTCTGATATCCGAACCCGTCGTCGCGATAGGATTCGGCGGAGGGATCCGTGATCCAGTGCTCGCCGTCCACAATGAACATATAGGTGTACATGCCGGGCTTCAGGGGGAGGTTGATCGTCCACGTGCCGTTCTCACGGGTCATGACATGGCTGTCGGTCCTCCACTTGTTGAAGTCCCCGGCAACAGCGACGTTCCGGGCATCGGGGGCGACGAAGGTGAGCCGCACCATTGCCGCAGGTTCGCCCGAAGGGAAGTCCGGAGAGGCCGCGTTTCGAGTAATATGCGTCAGCTGTGTCATCATAAGCAATGCCGTGACGACCGTCAGAAGAGCGACGGCAAGCGCCGCTGCCATGTTCCACCGGAGCACCCGGCCTCCGAAGAGGAACCGTCTCAGTCTTGCCGGGAAGGGGTCCGCGGGCCGGGGGAGCTTCCTCATGACCGATGCGGTGAACGCGAGGGGAGGATGCATCCGTCCCTCCCGCTCGAGCAGTTCCACGGCGTTGCTCAGGTCGTCGAACTCCTTTCTCAGGACCGGATCGTCCTGGACCTGTCGGATGATCGCATCCTTTTCCGCCGCCGGGACGTCGCCGTCCAGCAGCCGGTGTATGTTCTCGTTCTCTTTTTTCATGGCGTGACTCCTGACCGCTCCAGCAGGCCTTTCAGCATTTCCCTGCCCCGGTGCGTCCTGACCTTGAGCGCGGGGATGCTGACGCCCAGGATCTCCGACATTGCCTGATAGTCAAGCTCCTCGATATGCTTCAAAATGACCGCCTCCCGGTAATCAGGCGGCAGGCTGTTCAGCGCTTTCTGGACGGCATCGACGCACTCACCGGCCATCGCTTCCTGCTCGGGGTCCCGCTGTCCGGTCGCGCGGATCTCGGCGATCTCATCCACCCCGACGGTCGGCCTCCTTGACCGGAGATGGTCCCGGCACTTGTTCAGGACGATGCTCGTGAGCCAGGAAGAGAATCTCGCTCCGAACCGGAAATGCCGCAGGCCCTCGTAGGCCGAGAGAAAGCTCTCCTGGGCGATGTCGTTCGCCGTTTCCGCGTCGCCCAGCATCCTGCAGGCAACCGTGTACGCCAGCGACCGGTAGCGGTCCACCAGGACGGCGTAAGCGTCGCTTTCGCCGTTCCGGCACCGCATGATGATGTCTTTTTCGTCCTGCTGAGGTGCATGCATTGTTTGCCTATTAGACGGAGCCGCGGGAAAAAGGTTACGGGCTATTTTCCCCTGTTCCGGTCGTCCTCCACCGTCACGATGGAATTCCGATCACCCAGGCCGTTATCCACCGACGGCGCCGCGGGGTCCAGGACCCATATCGTGCCGTCGATAACGAAGAGGTATTCGTAACGGCCGGGCGGAAGAGGCACCGTGACGGTCCATCGACCCTGCCGGTCCGGACCGGACAGGGCATGGCTGTTCGTATCCCACCGGTTGAAGCTTCCGGCGACGGAGACGGACCGCGCGTCCGGGTATGCGACCGAGAATGATGCCGCGGTCAGGTTCGCTCCGTCCGGGCGGGGGACCGACGGACAGCCGGCGATGAACATCACGAGCGCGAACAGCGTCGGCTTGAGGATAGGTGCCCGGAATGCCATAGTGACCCTCACAAACAAAAAGAGGCCCTTCCGGTCGGCGCAGTGCCGGCCGGAACAGCCTCCCCAGTGTTCCCGTGGACCGCTTAACGATGATTACCGGGCAGTGCCGCGGTATGATACGAACGTACATCTGCGCAGGTGTTCAAAACGGATGACGGATGCTACATCGCGCCGCTGCCGCGCTGCATGGGCCGTCCTTCACCCTTGAAAGTGCTCGGCGGTCCGGGGTCTTTCGTTTCCCGCGGCATTTCCTCCATAGGCGCCTTTTGCGTTTTTTTGCCGGCCGCGCCGGCCCGGGCCTGGTCCTTCTTGATCGAACGGTTCGCGTCGTTGTTCATTTTCTTGATCTGGCTTACCGTCGCGCCGAGCTTGACGCCCAATTGCTGGGCGACCTTGCCCCAGCCCGCTGCCGGCGGCCCCTGGCGCATGGACAGGACCTTCTGCAGATTTTCCTCGGTAATTCCACCGGGCATTTTTTTCGTCAACGACAGAACGATGGCTATCTCGCCGTAACCCAGCTTCCGGTCCCGGAGCGCCTGGACCTGGGCGTCACCGACCTTGAACTCCGCTTCGATCTCCCTGAGCACCGCTTTTTCGCCGTCAGGCTTCGCCGCGGTACCGTTCAGCCTCCTGGCTTCGCGCTCGAGGTTCTTTTCCGCCTTGGATTGATCGGCCCACGCCGTCCCTGTGCCTGCCAGAGCGGCGATGACGCCGACGATGAGGATAAGAAGTGATCGTTTCATGCGAAGCCCTCCGTGTAATTGATCGGCAGCTCTGCGGCACGCCGCAGGAACACGGTATTATACCACGGAGTTTTTCAATAGGAACAGGGAATATCGCGGTCCTGACCACCGCAAAACCGGTCTTTACAAGTCGGAAAAAAAATGGTATTTTCAATTTCACTTTTCTCCCGAAGGGATGGCCGATAACGCTGCCGCCGCATGCATAATTCCGATCGGAAGAAGCGGGGAACAAAGTTCCTTGACACGGAAGAGGCGGATCGGCAAGGCGATAAAGGCGGATATGACACCGAGAACATTGGAGAGCTTGTCGTTGCCAGTGTTTTGAAGTATCCGCAGTTATCAAGGCTTTTCGTCCGTGCAGATCCGTGTCAAAGGCTATCGTGTCATAAGGTTATCTTCGTGAGGTTACATCATGGCTGAAACGAACAACAGCGCCAGGAACAAGATCGTGGAACGAACGATAACCAAGGTCCTGGTCGCGAACCGGGGCGTCCCCGCGGTCCGGGTGATGCACACCTGCCGCGACCGGAACATTCCCACCGCCGCCGTGTACAGTTCCCCGGACAGGCTCGCCCACCACGTGTTCATGGCCGATTCCGCCATTCACATCGGTGAAGCCCCGCCTGTCGAGTCCTACCTCAACATGGACCGCATGATCGACGCGTCGCTCCGGAGCGGGTCGGACGCTATCCACCCGGGCTGGGGATTCCTGGCCGAGAACGAGTCCTTTGCACAGAAGGTGCTGGATGCCGGCCTCATCTGGATCGGCCCGCCGCCGAAGGTCATCCATCTGATGGGCGATAAGATCCAGGCGAAGCTTCTGGCGCACAAGGCCGGCGTGCCCGTCATCCCCGGCGTCAGCAACGTCACCGACGTCGAACAGATCAAGAAGTGGATGAAGGACGAGCACGTGGCGTTCCCCATCATGATCAAGGCTTCCGCCGGCGGCGGCGGCAAGGGCATGATCAAGGTCGAGAACAACGAGGGCTTGGCCCAGGGCATCGCCCAGGCAAGGTCCGAGGCGAAGAAGTCCTTCGGCGACGACACCATCCTGGTCGAGAAGTACATTGAGCGCGGCAGGCACATCGAGGTGCAGATCGTGGCGGACGCCCACGGGAACGTCGTGCATCTCTACGAACGCGAGTGCACGCTCCAGCGCAGGAACCAGAAGATCATCGAGGAGGCGCCGTCGCCCAGCCTCGACGAGAATCTGCGGAACGAGATCTGCTTTACCGCCACCCGGCTCATGCGCGAGATCGGTTATGTCACCGCGGGAACGGTGGAATACATCTTCGACTCGGCCACGAAGAAGTTCTATTTCCTCGAGGTCAACACCCGCCTGCAGGTGGAGCACGGCATCACCGAACTGATCACCGGTCTCGACATCGTCGGCATCATGCTCGACACGGCCGTGGGCAGGAAGCTGCCGTTCAAGCAGGCCGACATCCGGCCGAACCGGTGGGCCCTCGAGGTCCGGCTGAACGCCGAGGACCCGAAGACCTTCAGCCCCTCCTTCGGGAAGATCCGCAGGCTCCAGATCCCCATGGGCCCCAACGTGCGCGTGGCCTCGGGCGTCTACGAGGGCGGCGACATCCCCCCCTACTATGATTCGCTGTTCATGCTGCTCATGACGGCCGGCGCGGACCGGAAGGACGCTATCCGCGTCATGGACCGCTGCCTGGGCAGGAACCTCCGGGTGGAGGGCGTCAAGACGCTGCAGCCGCTGCTGCTCAGCATCATCCGCCATCCCTCGTTCATCTCGGGAGAGTTCTCCACGCGCTTCATCGAGGAGCACCTGGACGAGCTCATCTCCATGTTCAGCGACGACAACAGCGAGGACGACGTGCTCAAGATCGCGCGCTATGTCGCCGAGATCTCGGCCCTGGGGCCGCAGAAGTGGATGTAGGAAGATATCACAACGAAGATCATTTTCTCGCAACCAAAAGTAGGCGCTTCTAAGCGAGACGCAAAAGACGCAAAGAAAGGATAAGTCTTATACGAAAAGTAAGCATATTAATAAGAATGAAGAACATGTAGCTTTTTTCAGGATTTTGTCGTTGTCGTTCTTTGCGTGCTTGGCGGCTTTGCGAGAGATAGAAGTTCATTGTTGTAATGATTTTTTTGACGTAAGTGGTTCCTGGGAACGAATATGAAAGAGATCCTCAGGCTGCTGGAGAACAACAAGGAATGGGCCCGGCGGGTCGAGATCGCGAACCCCGGGTTCTTCACGAAGCTGAAGAAGCAGCAGCGGCCCAAGTATCTGTGGATCGGATGTTCCGACAGCCGCGTGCCGGCGAACCAGATCACGGGACTGCCGCCGGGCGATGTCTTCGTCCACCGGAACATCTCCAATCAGGTGATCAATACCGACATGAACCTGATGTGCGTGCTGCAGTACGCAGTCGAGGTCCTGAAGGTAAGGCACATCATCGTGTGCGGCCATTACGGGTGCGGCGGCATTGCGGCCGTCAAGAAGAACGCCGCCACCGGCGTGCTGGAACACTGGCTCGAGAGCGTGCAGATCTCCGCGCGGAGGCACAAGAGGATAACGCTCGATGAGATGTGCGAGCTGAATGTAAAGCGGCAGGTGGAGAACCTGTCGCATAACACGATCGTCCAGAAGGCGTGGGACCGGGGCCGAAAGCTCTACATCCACGGATGGATCTACTCGATCTCGGACGGGCTCATCAAGGACCTGAAGGTGACCAGGGCGAGGGGCAGAAGACAGGGAAAAGAAAGTGCGGAGTGCCCCCGATAGTATCATTCGAGGGCGGGCTTTGTGCGGAGTGCGAAATAGTACCACGCGCAACCAGCCGTCATCCCCGAGTGTTCCTGTCGGGGATCCAGGGTTCGTTTGATTGACACTGGATTCCCGCTCTATAACACTGCGGGAATGACGATATTCGAGTCAAGAGGTAATGATGGGAAATAACGTATTCGCCAAACCCGGCATGTCGCCGAAAGAGATCGTCGCGGCGCTCCGCGGCCTCAAGGGCGCCTGCTTTACGTCCGTCGGCATGCGCGACGCGGGCCAGTCGGACTTCAAGAACCGCCACCGCATCCACGACCTCAAGACCCTGGCGCCGCACTATGACCGCATGGGCCTCTTCAGCGCCGAGTGCCACGGCGGCGCCCGGTGGCATGTGGGCATCATGAACCGGCGGGAAAGCCCCTTCGAGGAGACCGCGCTGCTCCGGCAGCTCATGCCGAACGTGCTGCTCCAGACCCTCATTCGCGAGACCAACCTCTGGGGCTACCGGCCTTATCCGAAGAACGTGATCGAGTATGCCGTGGGCGCCGTGGACATCGACGTGTGGCGGTGCTTCTCCTTCCTGAACGATGTGCGGAACATGCGCTCCGTTGCCGAGGTGGTGATGAAGCGGGGGCGGCTGTTCGAGCCGACGATCTCCTTCACCGTGGCCGACTGGGCAACGAACGACTATTATCTCAAGACCGTGCGGGACATCGTGGACCTCTGCGGCGGCACGGGCGAGATCGTGCTGTGCGTGAAGGACATGGCCGGCGTCGGCGACGTGGCCCGCATCGGCAACCTGATCAGCGCGATCAAGCAGGCCTGGCCGGACCTCGTGATCAACTACCACCGCCATATCACCGACGGCCTCGCGATCCCTGCCTTGCTGTCGGCGGCGAAGGCCGGCGCGACGATCTTCGACGTGGAAGAGGACTCGCTGGTGCGGTTCTACGGCCACTCGCCCATCCTCGCCGTGCAGGCGATCTTCGAGGAGTCGGGCATCCCGGTCCGTCTCGACCGGCAGGAGGCCGAGGCCGCGGTCCGGAAGGTGCGCGAGTGGATCAGCGATTATGACTGGGCCGAGTCGCCCTTCAAGGGACTGGACCACACGGTCACGCTCCACAAGATGCCCGGCGGCGCCTTCCCCAGTTCATTCGAACAGGCGCAGAAGGCCGAATTCCTGCACCTCATGCCGGCGGTCCTGAAGCTCATGTCCCTGTACAACCGCATCGTGAAGTATTTCGACGTGACACCGGGCTCCCAGATCACCTGGGTGACCTGCAGCGGGATCGTGAACAAATACGCGAAGGAGCGCGGCGACGTCGGAGTTCAGCACATTATCAGACTTATGGTGAAGTTCGTCGAGGAAAAGGCGCAGGACCTCGACGCCATGACCAGGCCTGAGCAGGAGGAGCTGCTGCTGCTCTTCAGGAACGCGCCCGGCGATTTCAAGAACCTCCTGCTCGGCAACTACGGACGCCTGCCCGTCGGCTGGCCCGCGGACTGGGTGTACCGGAGCGCCTTCGGCGAGGAGTGGCAGACGAAGGTCCGGGAGCGGAAGGAGCTTTCCCCTCTGGAATCGGTCGCCGGGGACGATCTGGACCGGCTCCGTCAGGAGCTTGGCGGGGGCCTCGGGAGGGAAGTGACGGACGAGGAGTTCATCCTGTGGCTTATGCATCCCAAGGACGCGTTGGAGTTCTTCGAGTTCCGCGAAAAGTTCGGCGAAGCGCCGCTCGTGCTCCCCACGGACGTCTGGCGCGAAGGGCTGCGGAAACCGGGCGAACAGGTCGACTTCGAGCTCGGGGGCAAGCCCCATTCGCTCGAGCTGGTCTCCGTCGGGGCCGAGCACGACGGGATCATCGACGTCGTGATGCGCGTGAACAACAAGACCCGGGTGTACACCGTGGAGACGCCGAGGGCGAAGAAGACCGAGGTGCGGATGGCCAAGGCTGCCGGCGATGTCGGAGCGCCGATCAACGGCAGCGTCTGGCGGATCGGCAACCCGGGCCGCGGCGCCCTGAAAGTGGACGACGTCGTACGGAAGGGCGAAGAGATGGCGAACCTTGAGGCGATGAAAATGGAGAATGCCGTTCTTGCTCCCTTTGACGGCCGGATCGCCGAGGTCTGCGTGAAACTGAACGAAACGGTGCGGGAGAAACAGCTGCTGTTCGTCATTGAAAGGCAGTAGCGGACGATCCAGATATTTTTATCGCCAAGGAGGACAAGGTCATGACCCTGATGAAGCCCAGCGAGAGAGAAGAGGAGTATTTTGCCCGGGAGATGTTCGAAAAGAAGCAGAAGGTCGAGCAGGAGAAGCAGAAGAAGCTCGCCGAGGCCGAGCGGCAGAAGGCGAAGGAACTCCATCACATGAAGTGCCCCAAGTGCGGAATGAACCTGGTGGAGATCGATTACAAGTCCATCAAGGTCGACCGGTGTTCGTCGTGCGAGGGGGTCTGGCTGGATGCCGGCGAGCTGGGCCAGGTCGTGAAGCTCGAGAAGAGCTCCCTCGACAAGCTTTTCAGCGTGTTCTCGAAGTAGCGTCCCTATTCCCTTGACACGATACGGCTTCCTTGGTACTATCACCGCGTAAAGGGGAACAGCTGGATCGCGGTTATCGACACGACGGCCCGGCACAGGCCCGGAACCGCGAGTTAGTCGACACTGACAAGCAAGACCTTTACCGCGCAATGTATGTTGTGACGGTAAAGGTCTTTTTTTTGCGGAAGCGGCGTCATGGGCCGTTCGCCAGACCGGTCAACGCTCCGCCATGGGTCCCATTCTTTTGCTATAGTATAACGTATTATCAACGTCCGCGCGGTTTGCGCGGCATTCTTTCCACCGGAGGTATGGTAATGGACCAGCAGAAGATCCCGAAGATGGCAGCAGTCGGTGTTCTGGTATTTCTTATTGTCATGGTCTTCATGTCAGCGTACTTTGTGATCGACGCGGGCGACCGGGGGATCATCCTCCGGTTCGGCGCGGTGAACCGCGTGGTGGCCGAAGGTCTTCACTTCAAGGTCCCCTTCATGGAGGACATCGTCCGCATAACTGTTCGCGTGCAGAAGACGACCACCAAGACCGAGGCGGCCAGCCAGGACCTGCAGGTGGTCCAGACCACCATGGTCCTGAACTACAGCCTCCAGCCGGACAAGGTGGGCGATGTGTACAAGACCCTCGGCACCAACCGGGACGTGTCGGAAAAGATCATCAATCCCAGCATTGAGGAGAGCTTCAAGTCGGCGGCCGCGCGGTATACCGCCGAGGAGTTGATCTCGAAGCGGGAAGCGCTCAAGACGCAGGTGCGGAACTATCTCCGCGACCGTCTGGCGCCCTTCGGCATCCTGGTGGTCGAGCTTTCCATCACGGATTTCCAGTTCTCGTCGGAGTTCAACAAGGCCATCGAGTCGAAGCAGACCGCCGAACAGCACGCGCTCCGGGCGAAGCGGGACCTGGACCGGATCAAGGTGGAGGCGCAGCAGCGGATCACCACTGCCCAGGCCGACGCCGAGGCGCTCCGTCTCCAGCGTCAGGTGATATCGCCGGACCTCATCAAGCTGCGCCAGATCGACGCCCAGATAAAGGCCATCGAGAAGTGGGACGGCAAGCTCCCGAGCGTCACCGGCGGCGCTGTTCCGCTGATCCAGATCGAGGACGTCAAGAAGTAAAACCATATTCTCACACGAAGCCGCAAAGCGCGCGAAGGACGACAAAAGAACGTTCCGCTTTTCGTATTCACCTAAGATCGAAGCCTTTCTTTGTGTCTTCGTGGCTTCGTGTGAGAAACAGTTCCCTTGTTTGACAGAGCGTGAGCCCATGTGCGGACGGTTCGAGCTCCACAGCGCCTTCGAGATCATCGCAAAGCTCTTCGGCCTCTCAGGCGGCGCGTTCACCATCCCGGAGAGCTTCAACATCGCGCCGGGCAGGGACATCGCCATCATCGTAAAGGTCGGCGCGGAGAACAGGCTTGCCCTCTGCCGCTGGGGCTTCGTGCCTTCCTGGGGAAAGGACCTGAAGGAAGGACACAAGATGATCAATGCCCGGGCGGAGACCGTTGCCGGGAAGCCGAGCTTCCGCCAGGCCTTTTGCCGGCACCGGTGCCTTGTCGTGGCCGACGGGTTCTATGAATGGAAGAACGTCGGCGGGAAGAAGGTGCCGTTCTATATTCACCGCAGGGACGATAAACCCTTCGGCATGGCGGGCCTTTACAACCTCTGGACCTCGCCGGAGGGAGAGCGGGTCTGCACGGGCGCCATCATTACCACCGGCGCCAACGAGGTCGTAGCTCCGTTGCACGATCGCATGCCGGCCATCGTTGAACAGAATGCTGTAGCTCTTTGGCTGGACCCTGCCGTCCATGAGAAGGAAAAACTTCTGTCCGTGCTCAAGTCCTGTCCTTCTGATGAGCTGGAATTGTACGAAGTGTCGGCCAGGGTCAATTCGCCGAAGAACGATTCAAAGGAAAATATTCAGCAGATCAAGCAACGTGATTAGGTATTTAGAGATTTGTTGATCACGCTTCAGCCTCATCACATAATCCCAGATAACTGAATAACCAGATGGCATCCTCTCTCCCTTCAACCTTCACCCTCCGCTTCGACCGGCTCGACCGCGCGACCCATCGACTCGCGGCCTCGCAGGTGCTGGACCTGCCGCGCCGGCAGGTCTTCCTGTTCTTCGAGGACCCGCGGAACCTCTTCGACATCACGCCGGACTGGCTGAACTTCGTGATGAAGGACAGGGACGAGATGACGGCAGTGTGCGAAGGCGCCGAGTTCGACTATACCATCCGCTGGTCCGGCATCCCGCTCCCCTGGAAGAGCAGGATCACAGGTTACCAGCCTCCTGAGCGGTTCACGGACATCCAGATCACCGGCCCCTACCGTTCGTGGAGCCACCTGCACACCTTCGATGTCCTGTCAGAAGGCACGCTCATGACCGATACGGTCACCTACCAACTGCCCTTCGGACCTCTGGGAAATCTGCTCCATGTCTTCACGGTCAGGCGTCAGCTCGAGGATATCTTCCGTTACCGTGCGATGCGCATTCATGAGTGGGCGCGTGGGGCGATGATAACGAAAGACTGAGTAAGGTCTTGTATTGACTTTGTGATCCGAAAAGCACGCTCCTATCCTCGCGGCCATGCCTGGACAACCCTGCATTGTCCGATCTCTTTTCCTCAATTTTCCTCTTAAATCATATGAAATAAATAGTTGTTATCCTACTGTCAGGCATGGGCGGTACAGTGCGTTCGCCATGGCATATGCATCCGCCCCTGCATACCCGCCGATTGTACGGATCCCACAGTTGACAATATTCTAAACAATAGGTCCGTGCATTACGAAAGGTAGCACAAAAAAGTTCACGAAAAGGACTGTTGTTGTTGAATAGAACAAAATGCAATGTTATAGTGCAAAAAGTTTTTTGGACAGTTATCTTCAGGGGCTTTGGTGTCCATTTTGCTCCTGAGAAATATAACCGGGTCTGCATGACCATGTGCACACCAGGGGGAACCATGTGAAGCGGAGAATTCTCATTGTCGATGATGAACCTACGATCTGCCTGAGCCTCAAGAGGTATCTTTCGGGGTCCCATTATGAGGTGCGGGAGGTGCCTTCCCTTGCTGCCGCGCGGGAGACCATATCGCTGAATGTCTTTGACGGGGCGATCATCGACCAGAATCTTCCCGACGGGAAGGGCGTCGATCTGATCGGGGAACTTCGCGCGACGCAGCCCGATATCGCCATTGTGATCATCACCGGAATGGCCGACTTTCCCCTTGCCGTTGAGGCCATGAGGCGGGGGGCGGACAATTTTCTCATCAAACCCGTGAACCTGGAGGACCTCGAGGCGTTCCTGCGAAAAAGCATGGAGGTCGGCTCCCTGCGGCGCAAGGTCCGGTCGCGCGAGATCCTTGAGAAAAAAAAACCGCCGGAGTTCGGCAAGAGCCCTGCCGCGGCCTCGGTCATGGACCTTGCCCACATGGCCGCGACCAACGATTCCCCGGTGCTGATCTCGGGCGAGACCGGCGTCGGGAAAGGGGTCCTTGCGCAGTGGATCCATGCGAACAGCTCCCGGAATGCCGGCGTCTTCGTCGATGTCAATTGTTCGTGTCTGCGCGGAGAGCTGCTTGCCAGCGAGCTCTTCGGCCATACCAAGGGAGCATTCACGTCAGCAGCCCAGGACCGGCAGGGGCTCCTCGACATCGCGGACCACGGTACGCTCTTTCTGGACGAGATCGGCGATATGGACATCGCCATTCAGGCGCAATTCCTGAAGGTCGTTGAAGAAAAATCCTACCGGAGGCTCGGCGAGACCAGGACCCGGAGGAGCGATTTCCGGTTGATCTGCGCCACGAACAAGGACCTGGTGAAGGAATCAGCATCGGGCCGCTTCCGGAAGGACCTGTTATTCCGCATCCAGGTCCTTCCGATCCGCATTCCCCCGCTCCGGGAACGGCCATCGGACATCCCCGGCCTGATCGCCAATATCCTTACATCGCTCAACTATAGAGAATCCCGGGCTGCCCCCGACGTGACCGCGTTCCTGGGGGCATATTCGTGGCCCGGCAATATCAGAGAACTGAAAAATGTCATCGAATACGCCGGTCTTCGGGCAAGGGGGGGGCCTCTTCTGATCGAGCATTTCACCAGCCTTACGCAAATGCCCGAGGACGCCACCGACGGGTCGGGCGAACTGGACCAGATGGTGGAGGATTCCATCCGGACAGCGCTGATACGGTATGAAGGAGATGTGACAAAGGCGGCCCGTTCGCTCGGGATCTCACGGGCGACGGTGTACCGCAAGCTGAAGAAATTCCGCGAGACCATTCAATAGCCTGCCTGTTGCAGCACCCACCTGTTGTTTGCGGTACCTTCAAGATCGAAGCACGAAAAGCCTTACTGCAGCCGGCGATCGATGGCTCGTCTCAATTTGAGACAAATATCTCATTGTGAGATTATTCCAGCATCTGCCGAAGTCCTAGTCCCTTCATAAAATTACGATTAGCAATGGTCCTCCAGCTGGCATTAGCTATGCAATTATATTTGGCAGTGAACAAAGAATTTATCTCGCGGTGGTCTCGGCGAGTCGGTCCGGTTCCAACCGGGTCACCGGGAGAGGAGCGGCAGAGTGAGGACTATTCTCCTGGTTGGCAATGAGTCAGAAGAGCTGCTTCTTTTCGCAGAGACGCTGACCCGGTACGATTATTCGGTCATCACGTCGAGCGAAGACCTGTCCGGGATCTCGGGGACCTGCAAGGATTCTCACATCGACCTTGTCATTGCAGACTGCCGGATGCCCGGCAGGGATGGTGTTCGTCGCCTTTCCGCGCTCCGTCAGGGATTGCCCGCCATTCCTGTCATCCTGCTGACCTCCCGCCAGTTCAAGGCTGACGGCCTGACCGCGAAGAAACTGGGAGCAAACACCTATATCGTAAAGCAGGCAAAGGCGAGCAATCTGGAAAGGATCGTGACCGCCATCCTGACGGGCAACCGATCATCAGGATTCCTCAGGCAAGCGTAAACGCTGAAAGGAACGAGACACACGCAAGCTGCCTAGACAATGGGATCGAGTTCTTGAGCGCGGGGGAAGGATACTTGAACAAAGGAGGGACGTGCCATGCGATGGAATGACCTGAAGATGGGGAAGAAGATCATGATCGGCATCGGGAGCGGTCTTGTCATGCTCTTGCTTGTCGGAATATGGTCGATCACGGGGATCAGCACGATCGTGGCGGGCGGGCTCGAGGTGGCAGGGGGCAACAAGCTCAGGGGGGAGCTGCTGCAGCGGGAAGTGGACCACCTGACCTGGGCGCAGACCGTCGGCAGGTTCGTGTACGACGACTCGGCCCGGGAGCTCAAGGTCCAGCTGGACCATACCCAGTGCGCATTTGGAAAATGGTATTACGGAAAAGGCAGGGCTGATGCGGAAACGCTGCTCGCCGCCCTGAAGTCCCCTCTGGCGGAGATCGGGGAGCCGCACCGGCTCCTGCACGAGACCGCGGACCGGATCAAGCAATTTCACGGCACGGGGAAACTGCAGGAGGCGCGGGAGATCTATACAAAAGAGACGCTGCCCCAGCTGGAAGCCGTGCAGGCACAGCTGAACAGGATGGGGGCGCTCTCGAAGGAGCATATCCTCTCCGAGGATGTCATGCTGGACCAGGCGCTCAAGACGCGGCTGTCGGTGCTCGTCTTCGGTCTTGTCTCCATCGTCGTCGGGATCGTGATGGCGATCGTCATCACCCGCTCTATCACGCGGCCGATCGAGAAGGGCGTCACGTTCGCCCACCTGATCGCGGAGGGCGATCTCGGCAGGAAGCTCGAGATCGAGCAGGATGACGAAGTGGGAAGGCTTGCCGGAGCGCTCAATGCCATGGTCGAACGGCTGCGTGAGGTGGTCGTGGGCGTGAAGAACGCTGCGGACAACGTGGCGTCGGGCAGCGATCAGCTCTCCGCCGGCGCCCAGCAGATGTCCCAGGGCACGAGCGAGCAGGCAGCGAACACGGAGGAGGCCTCGTCGTCCATCGAGGAGATGAACGCCACGATCAGACAGAACGCCGACAATGCCCACCAGACCGAGAAGATCGCCCTCAAGTCCGCGGCGGACGCCCGGGACAGCGGCCAGGCCGTGGCCCAGACGGTCTCCGCCATGAAGGACATCGCCCAGAAGATCTCCATCATCGAGGAGATCGCCCGCCAGACCAACCTCCTCGCCCTGAATGCGGCCATCGAGGCGGCACGGGCCGGCGAGCACGGGAAGGGCTTTGCGGTGGTCGCGGCCGAGGTCCGAAAGCTCGCAGAACGGAGCCAGTCGGCGGCCGGGGAGATCAGCCAGCTCTCCACCACGAGCGTCCGGATCGCCGAGCAGGCGGGCCAGATGCTCGCCAAGCTGGTGCCGGACATCCAGAAGACGGCCGAGCTGGTGCAGGAGATCTCGGCATCGTCCAAGGAGCAGTCGTCCGGCGCGGACCAGATCAACGGCGCCATCCAGCAGCTCAATCAAGTGGTGCAGCAGAACGCCGGGGCCGCCGAGGAAATGGCATCGACGTCCGAGGAGCTGTCAAGCCAGGCGGACCAGCTCCAGACCACGATCGCTTTCTTCAAGGTCAGCGGCAACGGATCGGGCCATCGGGCGATCCGCAGCACCCTGCAGAGAGCGGTGAAGCCGGCAAACCGCACGCAGATCGCCCGCATGGCGCCCAAGGCCGCCAGGCAGGGATCCGCGGCAAAGGGCGTTCACCTGGACCTGGGGCCTGCGCTCCATGCCAAGGGAGACAGCAGGGACAGCGAGTTCGAGAAGTTCTAAGAAGCACGGGGCAGGGGGCAAGGGTCATGGAACGAAAAATGGGACCTTGTGCTTTTCCCTGACCCCTGACCTTTAGTTATTTACAGGAGGCTGCCATGGAAACAGCAGAGATGACCCAATACCTTACCTTCATACTTTCCGACGAGGTGTTCGCGCTTGACATTGCTAAGGTCCGGGAAGTGCTGGATTTTACCACCGTGACCAAGGTGCCGCGGACGCCTGAGTTCATGCGGGGCGTCATCAACCTGCGGGGGAGTGTGGTGCCGGTGGTGGACCTTCGGCTCAAGTTCGGGATGCCGAAGACCGAGAACGGCGTGAATACCTGCGTGATCATCACCGAGGTGACCGTGGACGGCGACACGACGGTCCTCGGCGCCCTGGCCGATTCCGTGCAGGAGGTGCTCGACCTGGAACCGGCGAACATAGCCCCGGCGCCCCGGATCGGCGCGAAGCTCAGGACCGACTTCATCAAGGGCATGGGCAAGCGCGACGACCGGTTCATCATCATCCTGGACGTCGATAAGGTGTTCTCGTCAGATGAACTCTCGTCCATCCAGACAGACCGGAAGGACGCACGGGCATAGTCAAACGATGCTGGTTGCGGCAATAAGGCACATTCACGACCGCACGCCGGTGATCCCCTCTATGTATCAACCTGGCACAGATCGTTGTCGCCGAACTGGCAGTCATCGGGCAGGATTGTCTGCTCGCCATGTCCCCTAGTCAGCTTTTTGACCCGTTCGAACGCCCTCGGTTCCGTCGCATGCTGAACATCAGGAACCGCCTCGACCGTGACCCTCGGCTCCTCAGATTCGTCGCGAAAGGCACGGACCTCGTAGGCCTCGGTCAGCGTTTCCCGCGCAGGAATCCTTCCGCTTTTCTTCACGGCTTTCTTCATACAGGCCACCTCCCTTCCCGTGCACTTTTTTCTCTCCCTCAATTATAGCACCGCCAGGAGCAAGCAGCGGCAGGGCAGGGGGGGGCCGCGTTATTCTGCTCGTAAGATCAAACGCCTTGCCAGCGGTCTTTTTGCCGTCTCCGTTCCTGGTCAAACAACAAAAGGGCAGGGAATTCTGTATCCCTGCCCGTTCAGTGGGTCGTACGACCTGTTCAGATGTTAGAAGTACGGCTGGATCTTCGCGGGGGTCACGACGTACCACGCATCTTTCACTCCCTGGCCGTTCGTGTCGCCTGCTGCCTTGTCCCCGCTAAAGTAGTAGAGCGGCCAGCCGCGGAAGGTGGTCTGCTTCTTCCCGTCGGCCCGTGTGATCACGCCGAAGTCCTTGGCATCGGTTCCCGCCGGCGCACCGGTCTTTTCCACAAAGAATACGGGCCATTTTTCAAGGCACGGGCCCGCGCAGGCGCCGCCTTTTTCCGTTTTGTCCTTGAGGAAGACGTAAAGGGTCATCCCCTTGCCGTCCACGAGATAGCTGCCGATGCCTGCCTTGGTCTTCAGCTGGAGCGCGTCGGCTGCTAGCACAGCGGTGCCGAACGCGAGCAGCAAGACCGCCGCAGCAGCGATCATTCTTAAGTTCTTTCTGGTGTCCATAGGAGGTCTCCTTTCCTTCCGAACATCGATCGATCCGGGCGGACCGACCTCTCCTTCAATGGTAGCTCCGGTGCTCAGCACTGTCAAGGAGAGGAGCGGAGAAGGGTAAAGTCTTTGAAACCTTTTAGGGATCGCAGAGGGCAAGGACGACGGTGGGAACGCTGAAGGTCAGGCATTTTGTTGACATGTTGCTATTCCCCTGCCGCTTACCAGAGACAGGGTTCGATGCTCGATCCGCGAAGTCCCTCTTACAATTGTCTTTCGCTAGCCGATGTTCATCGGGCTTTTCCACTCCCCATTGACCCTTTCGAACATTGCCGTACGCATGATTCTGAACAGCAGTGCCTGGTCACGGCTTATGGCGAAGAGCTTTTCGACGACGTCCTGGATGCGGGGCCGTGCCTTGTCAGAGTCCTGAAGGGTGATTTCGAGCGATCCGGCGCCCTTCGGTACTATCGATTCGATCCCCGGTCTGATGTCGCTCCGCTTTCCTTCCTTTTCCACGATCACCGATTGCATGGCCAGGAGTTCACTGATTCGCGACCCAATTTCTTTCGCCTGATCGGCCGGAACGTTCACTTCATAGACATATCTGCTGATGCAGCCCGAGAGCGAGGGCGCCTTTTTCGGGATGATCCGTGACTCCAGTATCCTGACGCCGTCGGGCAGGGCATTGTTCAGGTCCTTCGTTGCCTGGAGCAGGTCGACGAAGGGATCGGTCTCCATGTCGAGGAACTCGGATTCGCTCTCCATGCCTACGGACAGGGCGGGGCCGAAGGCGATCTTCGGATGGGGATTGAAGCCCTGGGAGAAGGCGAGGGGAATACGCGCACGGACGGCTGTCCGGTGGAAGAGCGTCATGAAGTCGAGATGGGACAGGAACCGCACGCGGCCGATGCGCGCAAACTTCATCCTGATGCGGGTCGTGATCTCCGGGGGGGGCGGGGTCTTCTTCGGCGCAGCTGCCTGTTCCGCCGGATTTTTCCCGACGGCAGGCGCTTCAGGCCTTCCCATATCGGGCTTGCCGCCGTCGGCGCATCCGATGCCGCAGTGGGTGCATTCCTCCCTGCAGTTCCCGGTGACTACGGAATCGACAGCCCGCTGATATTCCTTTTTCAGAAAGGCGTCGGTCACGCCGCTTCTGATATGGCCCCAGGGAAGCTCATCGTCCAGGCCGTAGGTCCTGCCGGCACAGGCCGCAAGATCGATCCCGCACGCCGCGAAGGCCTCGTTCCATTTCGTGAGATCAAAGCTTTCCGACCAGCCATCGAAGCGGCTGCCGAGGTCAACGGCCTTCTCGATGACCTTGCCGAGCGAGGCATCCCCGCGGGCGAAGGCCGCCTCGAGCAGGCTCGTCTCGGGATCGTGGGCCTTGAGCGTGATGCCCCGCCTCCTGATGCCCTGGCCGAGATAGGCCTGCTTCCTCCTGATCTCGCCCATGGGTGCCTGGCCCATCCACTGGAACGGGGTATGGGGTTTGGGCACGAAGGTCGAGATGCTGACGTTGAGCTGGATGCTGCGCTTCGACGCCCGCTTGCCGCGGGCAAAAAGCTCGTTTGCCAGCCTGATGATGCCGTCCAGGTCCTCATCGGTCTCCGTGGGAAGGCCGATCATGAAATAGAGCTTGATGGTGCTCCAGCCGCTGGCGAAGATGGTCTCCGCCGCATCCATGAGGTCCAGGTCGCTCACGGGCTTGTTGATGACCCTCCGGAGCCGCTCGGTCCCCGCTTCCGGGGCAAGGGTGAAGCCGGTCTTCCGCGTCCCGGCGATGGCCTCGATCATGGCGGGGGAGAGCGTGCCGACGCGGAGCGAGGGAAGCGAAACCGAGACGCGTCCTTCACGGTACGTCGTCATAAGCTCGCTGATGAGCGGCTCGATGTCGGAGTAGTCGCCCGTGCTGAGCGACGCAAGGGAAAGCTCTTCGTAGCCGGTGCAGGCAAGGGACCCCTGCAGGAGGTCCTTGACCGTCTCCTGGCTCCGCTCGCGGTAGGGCCGGTAGATGATGCCTGCCTGGCAGAAGCGGCAGCCGCGGATGCAGCCGCGCGCCACCTCGACCGTCACGCGGTCGTGGACCGGCTTCATGAGCGGCAGGAGCGGCCTGTCGGGATAGGGCGCCGATTCGATATTCATGAGAAAACGCCGCCGGACCTGTTTCTTTCCGAGAGAAGGAACGAAGAACCCCTCAGCCTGGCTGATCGCCTCGAGGAACGCCTGCCTGGCCGGGTGCCGCTGCCTCAGCTCGACGATCTCGTGCACCGCTTCTTCTGCCTCGCCGATGAAGAAGACGTCAACGAAGTCAGAGAGCGGTCCTGGATTGACGGCGCAGGGTCCGCCGGCGACGATGACGGGATGGTCATCGCTCCGGTCCGCCGATCGACGGGGGATGCTCCCGAGGTCCAGGGCGGTCAGGATGTTGGAGTACGAAAGCTCGTACTGGAGCGTGATGCCGATAATGTCGAACTGGTTGATAGGCAGGTTCGATTCGAGGCTGGCGAGCGGACGCCCCGACGCCCGGAGCCTTGCTTCATAGTCCGTCCAGGGCGAGAAGACGCGCTCGCAGACCGTGTCCTCGCGCCTGTTCAGGATATGGTAGAGGATGCGGAGTCCAAGGTGCGACATGCCGACCTCGTAGGTGTCGGGGAAAAGGAGGCAGACCTTCGTCCGCACGGATCCGTGGTCCTTGTGCACTGCGTTGACCTCGGAATCGATGTACCGGGCCGGCTTGCTGACGAGGGGGAGGAAAGTTTCGTACATAGATAGTATGTAGTCGTCAGTCGAAAGTCGATAGTCACAAGATTCAGGCTCATGACTGACGACTGTCGACTATCGACGTCGTTCTCCTTGATTTGTTTTAGTAGAACAGCATAAACCGCCGGGACTGGATGTTCAAGAGCAATCCGAGGGCAAGGAAGGTGGTAACGATTGATGTGCCGCCATAGCTCACGAGGGGGAGCGGGACGCCCACGACGGGCAGGATGCCTGTTGCCATGCCGACATTGATGAAAACATAGAGCGAGAGCATCGATACGAGGCCGCCCGCCATGAGCGCTCCCAGTTTGTCCTTGGCGCTCTTTGCCGCGTCCACGCCGACCAGGAGCAGGACAAGATAGAGGATGATCAGAAAGCTTGCGCCGAGAAATCCGCGCTCCTCGGCGATGACGGCGAAGATAAAGTCGGTATGGCGTTCAGGCAGGAACGACATCTGGCCCTGGGTCCCCTTGCGGAATCCCTTGCCGGTCGTCTGGCCCGAGCCCACGGCGATCTTGGCCTGCGTTGCATGGTAGCCGCTCCCGCGGGGGTCCGACGACGGATCGATGAAGGCGGTGATCCGCTTCTGCTGGTAAGGCTTGAGGGACTTCCACAGCTTGTTGCGAACGGGCGCGACGAGGAGGACCGCCGATGCCATGACGGCGCCGATGACGACGATGGTCATCACGGTCTTGAACCGGATCCCGGCAAGGATGACGATGAGCGACGACGTAAAGAGCAGCATGAGGGCGGTTCCGAGGTCCGGCTGCTTCATGACAAGAACGAGCGGGACGAGGACCATGGCCCCCGGCACGAGCAGGTCCTTGAACTCGTAGCCGCCCCCCTTCGGATCTTCGGCGAAATACCGCGCCAGGGCGAGAACGAGCGACAGCTTCGCGAGTTCCGACGGCTGGAACGCGAACGGTCCGATGGGGAGCCAGCGCTGGGCGCCCATGCCGGTCTTGCCCACGATGGCCACGAGGATCAGGAAGAATATGGAGAGCGCGTAGAGCACATAGGCGTAGCGGCCGACCGTATGGTAGTCCGGGACCAGCGCAGCGAACATGACGATGACGCCCAGGCAGATCCAGACGAGCTGCTTCTTGAAGAGCGACGAGAGGCCGCTTTCCGTGTAGGTGGTGCTGTACACGGCCGAGAGCCCCATCATCGCAATGGCGAAAATAAGGGCCACCATGCCCCAGGGCACGTTACCGAGCAGTCTTCGTTCCAACATGTTTCAGATACTCCTCGATTACTTTCTTGGCCACCGGCGCCGCCGCGGCGCCGCCATGCCCTCCGTGTTCAACGATCACGGCGACGGCGATCTTCGGGTCGTTCGCCGGAGCGTAGGCCACGAACCAGGCGTGGTCCTGCGTCGTTGCGGAGAGCTTCCCGCCGGCCGTTTTCTGCTCGATGACCTGTGCCGTGCCGGTCTTGCCGGCCACGGGGGCGAGCGGCGTTGCCGCGCCGTGGGCCGTGCCTC
>JAGVOT010000049.1 GCA_020052615.1 Nitrospirota bacterium
AGCAGGGTGAGGGCATCTTCGACAAGATGAACGGCCTGGGCGCTCACGAGGTCATCATCGAGAGCCCGGACCACAGCGCCACCCTGGCGACCCTGCCGGGGAAGGCCATGGAGGAAGTGCTCTGGGCGTATCGCGACCGCATGGAGGACCTCAAGAAGGACAAGCGCTTCCAGTACACCCTCATCTTCAAGAACGAAGGCCTGATCGCCGGCGCGACCCTGGAGCACAGCCATTCCCAGCTCATCGCGCTGCCCATCGTGCCCATCCAGGTCCAGGAGGAGATCGACGGCTGCCGGAAGCACTATAAGCTGAAGGAGCGGTGCATCTTCTGCGACATCATCCGGCAGGAGATGCAGTCCCGGAACCGCATCGTGATGGAGACACAGTCCTTCATCGCCCTGTCGCCCTATGCCCCCCGCTTCCCCTTCGAGACGTGGATCATGCCGAAGCGGCACATCTCGTGCTACGCCTGCTCGACCAACGACGACTTCAAGGACCTGGCCTTCCTCCTGCAGGACACGCTCCGGCGGCTCGACAAGGCCCTCTCGTTCCCGCCCTACAACTATGTCATCCACACCTCCCCGTTCAAGGAGGAGATCAACGACTACTATCACTGGCACATCGAGCTCATGCCGAAGCTCACCAACGTGGCGGGGTTCGAGTGGGGATCGGGGTTCTATATCAACCCCACCCCCCCGGAGGAAGCCGCGATGTTCCTGCGGGAAATGAAGTTATGAGAGAGATTGCTCGCCATCGGTGAAACGGCAGGGGCGAGAGCCGTTGACCGCCAGGGCGCAGCGGACGCGCAGAAAGTCAGATGCTCATGTTAAGCCTCTTGCCGTCGCGCCCGCTGGGAAGAGCCTGCTTCCGGTCATGTCTCGCTTAGAAGCGCCTCCTGGTGGTCGCCACATATCTTTTCGTTGCTGTTCAGGATAACGTCTTCATGAAGATCCTCTTTGCTGCCTCTGAGGTTGCCCCTTTCGCGATGACCGGCGGCCTCGCCGATGTCGCGGGCAGCCTTCCCCTTGCCCTTTCCGCCCTGGGCCACGATGTCCGTATCGTCCTCCCCCGGTACCGGCAGATCGACAGGTCAGCGCTGGACCTCACGCACGCCGCCACGTTCTACGTTCCCCTCGCGTCCTGGAAAGAGCGATGCGATATTCTCACCGGAAAGCTCGGGAAGAACGTCACCGTGTACTTCATCGACAAGGACATCTATTTTGACCGGCCGGGGCTCTACGGAACGCCCAGGGGCGATTACCCCGACAACGCAGAGCGGTTCATCTTCTTCTCGCGGGCCATCCCGGAGCTCTGCCGGGTCCTGGACTTCAGGCCGGACATCATCCACTGCAACGACTGGCAGACCGGCCTCGTCCCGCTCTATGCGAGAACGCTCGCTGCGAACGCCGATGAGCTGCGCGACACCCGGACGGTGTTCACCGTCCACAACCTCGGTTACCAGGGAGTTTTTTGGCACTGGGACATGCGCCTCACCGGCCTGAGCTGGGACGTGTTCACGCCTGAGGGCCTTGAGTTCTGGGGGAAGATGAACCTCCTCAAGGCGGGGCTGGTGTATGCCGACGTCATCAGCACGGTAAGCGCCACATACAGCAGGGAGATCCAGACCCCCGAATACGGCCACGGCCTGGACGGCGTTCTGCGCAAACGGTCCCACGACCTCTACGGCATCGTGAATGGCATCGACTATGACGTGTGGGACCCCGCGAAGGACCCGGCCCTTCCGAAGGCCTACAGCGCCGCCCGGCCCGCGGGAAAGCAGACATGCAAGGAGGCGCTCCGGAAGCTGGTGAAGCTCCCCCGGGTCCCTGCGCCGCTCCTCGGCATGGTGACGCGCCTCTCCGACCAGAAGGGCCTGGACATCCTCATGGACGCCCTGCCGCGGATCCTCGCCCGGAACTGCCAACTCATCATCCTCGGCACGGGCGACGAACGGTACCACCGTTTGTTGGCCGAAGCGAGCGGCCGCCATCGGGACCGGATGCGCGTCCTGCTCAAATATGATGACGCCCTCGCCCGAAGGATCTATGCCGGGTCGGACCTGTTCCTGATGCCATCGCGGTATGAACCCTGCGGACTCGGCCAGATGCATGCCCTTCGCTACGGGACGGTCCCCGTTGTGCGAAGGACGGGAGGTCTTGCCGACACGGTCGTCAACTACAGCCCCCGGACCGGAAAAGGTACGGGCTTTCTGTTCGACGAATATTCACCGGAAGCTCTCGCCGCCTGTGTGGAACGGGCCCTGAAAGAATACGGCCGACCCGCCGCCTGGAAGCGCATCGTCCATGCCGGAATGAAGGTCGACTTTTCGTGGACAAGGTCCGCGAAAGAGTATGAGAAGCTTTATCGGAAAGCGCTGGAAAAATAGACTGGAGCCGAAAATCATTGAACGCTGAAAAGACTATGATAATAAATATGATGTGCGCTGTAACGACCTAATAGTATTTACAAAGCTCTTTCATAAAGGATTCAGCGAAAATCTGCGTTGAGTTCTTGTCTCGTCTTTATCTGACAATTAATGGAACCTGTCGAAAGAACAGAACTGAGCATCCTGAGCGAGATCGGCCGGATATCCACATCGGCCGACGACCTCCATCGCAAGCTCCAGCGCATCATCGAGGTCGTCATGCGGGGGATCGGCAAGGAAGGCGCATCGGTATTCCTTCTGGACCGCTCCGGCAAGAACGTGATCCTCGAAGCGGCAGCGGGCCTGAACCAGGAGGCCGTCGGCAAGCTCACCTTCCCCCTCGGCAAGGGCATCGCCGGATGGGTCGCCCAGCAGAAGGTGCCGCTCGCCCTGGCGGACCCCTACTCTGATCCGCGCTTCCAGTATGTACCGGAGACCGGCATTGAGCGCTTCAAGTCGCTCGTGGCCGCGCCCATCATGGACGAAGACCGCTGTTTCGGCGTCATCTTCGTGCTGTCCGGCCAGACCTGGAACGCCACATCCTCGGAGGTCACGGTCCTCACGACGACGGCAAACCAGATCAGCGGGGTCATCCGGAACACCCTGCTGTTCCAGGACATCGAAGACCGTCTTGCCAGGCTTGCGTCCATCTATGAGATCAGCATGGCGCTCACCTCGACCCTCGACCTGAACCAGCTCCTGTCGCTCATTGCCAGAAACACCTCCTCTTCCCTCCGTGCCCAGGGGTGCACCATCCATCTCCTGGACCTGCCTGCCGGAGACGGTGAGAATCGTGATTTCCGTCCCAAGTTCATTGATGACGCCGTCGGAGGCCTCGACAACCTGTTTGGCGGCCGGATGCTGTCCAGCACCATCGGGGAAAAGCGCCCGTTGCTGGTCGCGGACACGTCCCAGGACATAAGACTTCAGGATATCTCCGGCCGGCATCGGGTGTCCATCATCAGCGTCCCGCTCCTCTTTCACGACCGGGTAACCGGCGTCATCACGCTTTACAGCGCGGAACACGGACAGTCCTTCAACGATGACGACCTCCAGTTCCTGACCACCATCGCCAGCGGCGCCGCCGTGGCCGTCGAGAACGCCGCGCTGTTCGAGCGGGAGGAACGCCTGGCCAGCGACGCGCGGATCCGGGCCCAGGAATTCTCGATCCTCTATGACGTCGGCACGGCCATGAGCGCCACCCTGAACCTTGACCGCCTGCTCAGGATCATCCTGACCGCGGCGACCATGGGCGGGACCGGCCTGGGCTTCAACCGCGCCATCCTGCTCCTCACGAACGAGCGCACCAACATCCTCCAGGGCATGATGGGCGTCGGTCCCACGTCCTGGGACGAGGCGAACCAGGCATGGACCGAGGTCGCCTGGAAGCACAAAAGCCTCATGGAGTGGATACAGACGGGCGAGCTCTTCGCGTCGAAGGACACGGCGTTCAATGCCATTGCGCGCAGCATACGCGTACGGCTCGAGCCCGGGGACAGCATCCTGGCACAGACCGTCCTGGACAAGCGCGCCTTCAACATCATCGACGCGGCCGCGGACCCGCGGGTCCGGAAGGACGTCCTGGAAATGCTCAAGGTCAACAGCTTCGCGACGGTCCCGCTCGTCGCCAAAGGCCGGGCCATCGGCGCCATCCTGGTGGACAACCTGTTCACCAATCGGCCGATCACCGATCACGACATCCGGTTCCTGACCATGTTCGCCCACCAGGCGGCCCTGGCGATCGACAATGCCGTCATCCACTCGAACATGGAGGCCATGAACCGCGACATCCGTATCATCCATGAACAGTTGGCCCAGTCCGAAAAAATGGCTGCCCTCGGCACCATGATGGCCGAGATCACCCACGAGATCCGGAACCCCCTGGTCTCCATCGGCGGATTCACGCGGCGCCTTGCGCGGAAGGTGACGGACCCTGACGCGAAGAAGTATATCGACATCATCCTGAGCGAAGTAGGCCGCCTCGAGAGGATCATCCATGACAATCTTGAGTATATCAAGAACGTAGCCCCAAAGTTCTCCCGGACCCCCCTGAACAGCGTCATTGAGGAAGTGCTCCTGGTCTATGAGGATGAGCTCCGGCAGCGCGGCATCGCCATCGAACGGGAGCTTTCGCCGGACGCCCCCAGTCTCGATATGGACCCGCAGCAGATGAAGCAGGCAGTGGTCAACCTTGTCGTCAATGCCATGGAAGCCATGGAAAAGGGCGGGACCCTCACGGCGAGGACCGGTCCGGTCGCCGGCAGCCGTGAAGCGATCATGGAGATCGGCGACACCGGCCCCGGCATCTCGCCGGAGTCGATGCACAACCTCTTCAATCCCTACTATACGACAAAAGTGCGCGGGACGGGCCTGGGCCTCGCCATCACCCACCGCATCGTCAAAGCGCACAAGGGGAACATCGTTTTCCGGAACAAGGAGACCGGAGGCGCCGTATTCGCCATCCGCCTCCCTCTGCCGCGGGAATAATAGTAACACATGACTTGCTCGTGCTGTTGATATGCTATACTAAATACTAATTTTGGAACTGAGCAGGAGGCGCCGTGATGAAGAAGATCCTTGTCGTTGACGATGAAGAGAACATCTGCAGTCTGTACCGCGAAGAACTCGAGGAAATGGGCTACGAGGTCACGACGGTCCTGGACGGCAGCAGCGCCATCGCGGCCATTGAGAAGGCCCGCTACGATCTCGTCACCCTCGACATGCGCATGAAAGGGATGGACGGCATCGAGACGCTCAGAAAATTGAAAGAGAAGGACGCGCGCCTGCCCATCATCATCTCCTCGGCCTACGAGGAATATAAGAATGACTTCGGCTCCTGGGCATCGGACGCCTACATCGTCAAGTCCGCCGACACCGCAGCCCTCCGCGATACCGTCAAGAAGATCCTCGGATGAATCCACGAGCGAGCGTGCCGTTCAAAGATTCCCACATGGTCCGCATCGAAAAAGTGGTCTACGGAGGGGAAGGGCTCGGCCGTCTTGCCTCGGGCCAGGCCGTCTTCGTCTCGGGCGTCCTGCCCGGCGAGCTCGTCCGCGCCGGGATCGTCCGAAAGCGAAAGGGCATCTTCCACGCCGTCGCCGAAGAGATCAGCGAACCGTCCCCCGACCGCGTTGCTCCTCCCTGCAGAGGCGAAAAACAGTGCACCGGCGCGACTTGGCCGTTCATCGCCTATCCTGCGCAGCTGCGGTTGAAGCAGGAGATCCTCCTCGATACCCTTCAGCGCACCGGGGGCATGAGGCCGAAACGGCCCCTTCCCATCATCCCTTCTCCCAGGACCGAGCACTACCGCCTGCGGACCCAGTTCAACGTCCGGACCGAAAAGGGTTTGCAGCGTATCGGGTTCTTCCGCCAGGGCTCCTACAGCCTGGTCGAAGTGGAGGATGCCTTTCTCATCCATCCCCTGATCAACAGGACGCTCGCAGCCGTCAGGGACCTCATCGCCCTGCTCCCGCCTCTCCTGGAGATCCACATCAACGCCAGCCCGGCGGGGGAAGTTCACCTGCTGGTGTTCGGGACCGAAGAGACCCTTCAACCGCTCGACAGCTTCCTTGCGAAACTGCAGAAGGCCGTGCCTGAAGTGATCGGGCTGACCGGGTTCAACCGGAAGAAAAAGGTCGGGTCCCTCGGCAGGAACACGCTGGCCCTCGAGGTGGAAGGGCTTGCCCTCCACGCAACGGAAGGGAACTTCTTCCAGGTCAACTGGGAACAGAACCGGAACATGGTCGGGACCGTTCTGGATTTCGCCGGCATCACGCGTGAGGAGACCGTGCTGGACCTCTACTGCGGCATCGGCAATTTCTCGCTGCCCCTGGCAAAGCAGGCGAAGCAGGTCATCGGCATCGAGTCGGGCTATGGGGCCATCGAGGACGCGCGGAAGAACGCCGGGCTGAACGGGATCACCAATGTGGAGTTCATCGCCGACGACCTGCAAAAGGGATTGAAGCCGCTGCTCGAACGGAAGCAGAAAGCCGACGTCATCGTCCTCGACCCGCCCCGCGCCGGCGCAACGCTCAAGACGCTGGAGCGCATCCTCGCGTTCGTCCCCCGGAAGATCGTCTACGTATCGTGCAACCCCTCGACGCTGGCCCGGGACCTCAAGTTCTTCCACCTCTTCGGCTTCCGTCTCGACCGCCTCCAACCGGTGGACATGTTCCCCTGGACCTACCACATCGAATGCGTGGCGGAGATGGTGCGGGAGGCATGAGCCGGAAATTGGCTTGACAGCCGAATCTCTCCGTGGTACGAATAACAGGCTTTTGATTTCCATCCGTCCGGAACGACCCCAAAACCACCCGTGAGAACCGAGAACCTCGCCATCGTATTTGTCGACATCGCCGGATTTACGCCGCGCACCTCTGCCCAGACCCGCGAGGAGAACCTTCGGCTGCTGAAGCGCTTCGACGGCCTGGTCCGTCCCCTTGTCCGGGCATACCGCGGCCAGGTGGTAAAGACCATCGGCGACGCCTATCTTCTGACCTTCCGGTCTCCCACCCACGCGTTGTTGTGCTCCATGGCCATCCACGACCGTCTCGCCGAGACCGACGCCGCTATCGATCCCGCCGAACGCTTCGCCATACGCGCCGCGATCAATGCCGGCGACGTCCGCATCGAGGGCAGCGATGTCTTCGGCGAAGCCGTGAACATAGCTTCGCGCATCGAAGGCAAGGCCGGGCCCGGCGAGATATTCTTCTCCGAGGCCGTCTTCCTGTCCATGACGCGCAGCGAGGTCCCGAGCGAAGAGGTAGG
>JAGVOT010000008.1 GCA_020052615.1 Nitrospirota bacterium
CAGCGTTTCGGTCCGGACCGCTCCATGCAGGATGGCCTCGGCCCCGGCGGCCAGCTTCATCGCCTCGCCCTGATCGTCCCGGGGCGGACGGACGAGCACCAGACGGGAAAGGCCCATGTTCATCATGCACCGCGCTGCCGCGCCGATGTTGCCCGGCGTCTTGGTCCTGACGAGTACGATGCTGATGTTGTCGAGAAGGTCCTGAGCTGCCATGAATGAGTATCCTTACCCGGACGAAGCCGGAGCCAAAGGATTGTTTTGACAGGATGACAGGATAAAAGCGGATAAGGTCAAAAGATATCCTGTCAATCCTGTTGCCCTGTCGAAAAATTGCATCGTCTTCGTTCGTTAATTCCCGGGTCCACTTCCTTTTCAGGATTATAAGTGAAAGGGAAGATGCACTGCAAGGTCTTTCGAGGACCGCGGGAGAGGTCTTTTTTTTACCGCAGGGGACGCAGCCAAAAGCAGGCACCACCAGGTGAGGACGGCGACTGCGAGGACAACGGCGTCGATAACGAATCCTTGGTCTTTTCTTCCGCCTTAGAACCAGGCATGAAGCCTTTGACTTCCTCGCCTGCTTTACCTCCGCGTCCTGCGGCAGAATTGCAGCAGCTTGTTTCCTCCGGCAGCTGCTGCTTATCCGGCTTTTGTTTGCGCTCGAACCCTGAAGCATAGTATAATCGTTCATGTCGCGAGTGCTCATGGAGAAGGCCGCGGCCCTGCTTGCCGCTGAACGGGGGGCCGTGTTCAAGGCGGCCGGCGCCGATGTCGAGATCGCCCTGGCCTACCCGAACACCTACCACGTGGGCATGTCGAACCTCGGCGTGCACCAGATCTATTCCGTCCTGAACGGCCGTGACGACACGGCCTGCGAGCGGGTGTTCCTTCCCGACGAGGACGACATCGCCGAATACGACCGGTCGGGAACGCAGCTCTTCGCGCTCGAGAGCCGGCGGCCGGTGCGGGGGTTCGACATCGTCGCGTTCTCCGTTTCCTTCGAGCACGATTACCTCAATGTCCTGGAGATGCTCCGCCTTGCCGGGATCCCTGCGGACAAAAAGGACCGGGGGGCCGGAGACCCGCTCCTCGTCCTGGGCGGGATCTGCACGTTCTTCAATCCCGAACCGCTCTCGGCGTTCTTCGATGTGGTGATCGTCGGCGAGGGCGAGGAGATCGCCGGCGAGTTCCTCGACAGCTACAAGGCCAATCGCGGACGGGAGCGGCAGGAACTGCTGCAGGCCCTCTGCGGCCTGAGGGGCGTGTATGTCCCCGAGTTCTACGAGGTCCTGTACAACGACGACGGAACGATCCGCGAGCGGCGTTCGCTCGTTGCCCATGCCCCCGCGACGATCGTGAAGCGGGCGGTGCGGGACATCGACCGCAGGCCGGCCGCCACGGTCATCCTCTCGCCGAACACCGAGTTCAGCGACATGCACCTCGCCGAGGTGACCCGGGGATGCGGCCGGCACTGCCGGTTCTGCATGGCAGGCTACATCTATCTCCCTCCCCGGAACCTGTCAGCGGAGCGGGCACGGAGCGAGGCGCGGAAGGCGGACGAGACCTGCGGCAAGATCGGCCTCGTCGGGTCCGCCCTGTCCGATTATCCCGGCGTCGACGACCTCTGTTCTTCCCTCGCGGGAAGCCTGTCCGTGTCGTCCCTGCGCGCCGACTCGCTGAGCAGGGCGCTCATCGACCGGCTGGCGAAGAGCGGCCACAAGACCATCGCCATCGCGCCCGAGGCCGGCTCCGAACGGCTCCGGAAGATCATCAACAAGGGCGTGACCGAAGAGGACATCCTGCGGGCGTCCGGCATGGTCTTCGGCGCGGGCATTCCCAATCTGAAGCTGTACTTCATCATCGGCCTGCCGACGGAGACCCCGGACGATCTGGAGGAGATCGTCAGGCTTGCGGAGAAGATCCACGAGGTCCAGCTTGAGCACGCGCGGCCGGCAGGCAGGATCGGCAGGATCACGCTGTCGGTGAACTCCTTCGTGCCCAAGCCCTTCACGCCTTTCCAGTGGGAGCCCATGGAGGACGTCCCCAGCCTGAACCGGAAGCAGCGGCGGCTCGAAAAGGCGGTGAAGAAGATCGGCAACATGAATCTCATCCACGACCTTCCCAAGTGGGAGTACATCCAGGCGCTGCTCAGCCGGGGCGACCGAAGGGTCGGCAGGCTGCTCAAGGTGAGCCACGCGAAGGGCGGCGACTGGAAGGCCGCGGCCCGCGAGCTTGGCGTGGACATGGACCTCTTCGTCACGCGGCGGCGGGGCTTCGACGAGGTCCTTCCCTGGGATTTCGTTGACATCGGCGTGCGAAAAGAATATCTTATGAACGAGTACCGGCGCAGCCTCGAAGGGAAGTTCACGCCGCCCTGCAGGGTCGGATCATGCAAGACGTGCGGGGTATGCGCATAACGCATCCCGTAAGCACGGATGGCAACCTATAAGGTCAAAGTTATCAGTGCCAAGGGTTCAGGCAGTCAAGGATAAGACCGGATAACTTCTTTGACACAGATCAATGCGGATAAAAAGCCGGAAGAGGCATGATAGGTCTTTGGTAATTATTAAAATCAGTATGGAGCTTTTGCATTATCC